>NZ_CP144683.1:1200000-1562500 GCF_036687315.1 Sphingopyxis sp. TUF1 | reverse complement strand
ATTATGCCATGGGCCTGAAAGAGCAGATCATCTTCCCCGAGATCAACTATGACCGCATCGACCAGGTGCGCGGCATGGACGTGATCGTCACCACCACCGCTCGCACCGACGAAGAGGCCCGCGAACTGCTCAAGCTGTTCGGCTTCCCCTTCCCGATCGAAGCGCAGGAAAAGGAAGCCGCCTGATCCCGCAAGGGACCAGGCAGGCTCTTTCAAGAAGGAAAGAGAACTTAAGTCATGGCGAAACTGAGTTCGGTAAACAAGAATGAGCGTCGCAAGCAGCTGGTGAAGAAATACGCCGGCCGCTACGCGAAGCTGAAGGCGATTGCGGCGGATACCTCGCTCGACGAAGGCGAGCGTCTGATCGCGCGCCTCAAGATGGCGGAAATTCCGCGCAACGGAAACCCGACCCGCATCCGCAACCGGTGCGAGCTGACGGGCCGCCCGCGCGCTTATTATCGCAAATTCCGGCTGTGCCGCGTGCAGCTCCGCGATCTGGCCAACAAGGGCCTGATCCCCGGTGTTGTGAAGTCGAGCTGGTAAGGGACTAGAAGATGGCAATGACCGATCCCCTGGGTGATATGCTCACCCGCATCCGCAACGGCCAGCAGGCGAAGAAGGACAGCGTCCTGACGCCCGCCTCGACGCTGCGCGTCCGTGTTCTCGATGTCCTCCAGCGCGAAGGCTATATCCGCGGCTACAGCGAAGAAGCGCTGGGCGCGAAGGGCCAGCACAAGGGCATTCGCATCGAGCTCAAATATTTCGAGGGCCAGCCGGCGATCCGCCACGTGGCCCGCGTGTCCAAGCCGGGCCGCCGCATCTATTCGGGTTCGAAAGAGCTGCCGATCGTGCGTAACGGCCTGGGCATCACCATCGTGTCGACCCCGCGCGGCGTCCTGTCGGATGCCGAAGCCCGCGAGCATAATGTCGGCGGCGAAGTGCTGGCGGAGGTGTTCTGATGTCGCGCATTGGTAAAAAGGCCGTGGAGATGCCGAGCGGCGTCACCGCTGCGATCGATGGCGGTCAGCTGTCGGTCAAGGGTCCGAAGGGCACGCTCGCGATGCCGCTGTCCGACAACATCAAATATGAAGTCGGCGACGGCAGCATTTCGGTGCAGCCCGCGAACGACACCCGCGAAGCGCGCGCCTTCTGGGGCATGCAGCGGACGCTGGTGCAGAACCTCGTCACGGGCGTGACCGAGGGTTTCACCAAGGTGCTCGAAATCACCGGTGTCGGCTATCGCGCCAACTCGCAGGGCAAGACCTTGAAGCTGCAGCTCGGCTACAGCCATGATGTCGATTATGCGGTGCCCGAGGGCATCGAGATCAAGACGCCGGACAATACGACGATCGAGATCAGCGGCATCGACAAGCAGAAGGTCGGCCAGGTCGCGGCGGAAATCCGTCGCTGGCGCAAGCCCGAACCCTATAAGGGCAAGGGCATCAAATATCGCGGCGAGTACATCTTCCGCAAAGAAGGCAAGAAGAAGTAAGCCATGGCACATCTTACCCAATTCGAAAAACGCCGCCAGCGCGTCCGCACTGCGCTCCGTCAACGTGCCGCCGGGCGTCCGCGCCTTTCGGTGCACCGCTCGGGCCGCCACATCTATGCGCAGCTCATCGATGACGCTGCCGGCGCGACGCTGGCTTCGGCTTCGACGCTCGACAAGGATGTCCGCGGCAAGACCGGCGCGACCACGGCGGCTGCCGCCGACGTCGGCAAGCGCCTCGCCGCTGCCGCCAAGAAGGCGGGCGTGACGCAGGTCGTGTTCGACCGCGGCGGCTTCCTGTTCCACGGGCGCATCAAGGCGCTGGCCGACGCGGCTCGCGAAGGCGGATTGGAGTTCTGATTATGGCAGACGAAGTACAGAACGTCGAAGGCGCCACCGAAACGGCTCCCACCGAAGGCCAGGCTCCGCGCCGCGGCCGTGGCGGCGGCCGCGACGGTGGCCGCGGTGGTCGTGACGGTGGCCGTGGCCGCCGCGACGATCGTCGCCCGCGCGATGAAGACGGCGGCGAAGAGCTGATCGAAAAGCTCGTGCACATCAACCGCGTCTCGAAGACCGTGAAGGGCGGCAAGCGCTTCGGCTTCGCAGCGCTCGTCGTCGTCGGCGACGGCAAGGGCCGCGCCGGTTTCGGCCATGGCAAGGCGCGCGAAGTGCCCGAAGCCATTTCGAAGGCGACCGCGGCGGCCAAGAAGGCGATGATCCGCGTTCCGCTGCGCGACGGCCGCACGCTGCACCATGATGGTCGCGGTGTGTTCGGTGCTGGCAATGTGACGCTGCGTTCGGCGCCCGCCGGTACGGGCATCATCGCCGGCGGTCCGATGCGCGCCGTGTTCGAATCGCTGGGCGTGGCCGATGTGGTGACCAAGTCGGTCGGCACCTCGAACCCCTATAATATGATCCGCGCGACCTTCGAGGCGCTCGGTGAACAGACCAGCCCCAAGTCGGTCGCGCAGCGTCGCGGCAAGAAGGTGTCGGACCTCATCAAGCGTGGCGGTGCATCCGATCGCGCCGCCGAGGCCGAAGCCGCGGCGGTGACGGAGTAAGACCATGGCCGACAAGAAGATCAAGATCCGCCAGATCGGTTCGCCGATCCGTCGTCCGAAGGGCCAGCGCGCCATCCTGACCGGCCTCGGCCTGGGCAAGATGCACCGTGAGGTCGAACTGGTCGACACGCCGGAAGTGCGCGGCATGATCCGCAAGCTTCCGCACATGGTGGAAGTCGTCGAGGGCTAAAGAGCCATGAAGCTCTACCGCCTGTTGACCGGTCCCGACGACAGCGAATTTTGCGCGCGCGTCGAAGGATTGCTCAACCGGGGGTGGCAGCTTCACGGCAGCCCGTCGATCACCAGTGTCGATGGCCGCGGCTATGTTGCCCAGGCCATCGTGATGGAAAAGGCCGGGCCCTATCCCGGCTTTCAGCCGTCGAGTGAAATCGAACCGGACTAGACCTTTTCGCTGAGAGGGCCAGTCCACAGCGCGAACATAGCGAAAGCGAGTGCAAGACATGACGATCAAGCTTAACGAACTTCGTGACAACAACGGCGCCCGCAAGGGCCGGATGCGCGTCGGACGCGGTATTGGCTCGGGCAAGGGCAAGACCGCCGGCCGCGGCCAGAAGGGCCAGAAGGCGCGCAGCGGCGTCGCGATCAACGGGTTCGAGGGCGGCCAGATGCCGCTCCACATGCGCATTCCGAAGCGTGGCTTCAACAATATCTTCGGCAAGGATTTCGCGATCGTCAATCTGGGCATGGTCCAGAAGCTGGTCGACGCGAAGAAGCTCGACGCCAAGGCGACGATCGACCACGCCGCGCTCAAGGCCGCCGGCGTCGCGCGCGGCGGCAAGGACGGCGTTCGCCTCCTCGCCAAGGGCGAGCTGACCGCCAAGCTGACCTTCGCGGTCGCCGGTGCGTCGAAGGGCGCGATCGAGGCGGTCGAAAAGGCCGGCGGCAAGGTCGAACTGCCCGAAGCCAAGGAAGCATCGCCCGAAGGCAAGAAGGCCCAGCGCCGCGCCAAGGCCAAGGCCGAGTAAATCAGACAAGGGGCGGCCTCGAATACGGGTCGCCCTCGTCGTTTTTGATGAGCCTTTATTTCCCGTTCGTGTCGAGCGAAGTCGCGACACCTCTCGGGACAGCGCAAGCTCGAGAGGCATCTCGACTTCGCTCGATGCGAACGGATATTGAAAGCGGGACTGGAGCGTCGGCTCACCGCTAAATAGGCCTTTCCCCTTGCGCTTCGCGACCGCCGAACGCACATAGGCGCCGGGTCGCGGGGGGCGCGGTCCGGACTATCCTCGAGGAAACTACCCATGGCCTCACGCGCCGACCAGCTTGCATCGAACCTCAATTTCTCGAAATTCGGTCAGGCGACCGAACTCAAGAACCGCATCTGGTTCACGATCGGCGCGCTGATCGTCTTTCGCTTCCTGTCGTTCGTGCCGTTGCCCGGCGTCGATCCGGTCGCGCTGGCGACGCTTTACAGCCAGGCCGCATCGGGCGGCGTCCTCGACATCTTCAACACTTTTTCGGGCGGCAGCCTGGAGCGCATGAGCATCATCGCGCTCGGCGTCATGCCCTATATTACGGCATCGATCGTCGTTCAGCTGGCCGCGGCGCTCTCGCCCAGCCTCGCCGCGCTCAAGAAAGAGGGCGAAAGCGGGCGCAAGAAGCTCAACCAATATACGCGCTACGGCACGGTCCTTCTGACCGCGGTCCAGGGCTATTTCATTGCCGTCGGGCTCGAAACGCTCGGCGCGTCGCAGGGGGTCGCCGCGGTTGTCGACCCTGGCATGATGTTCCGCATCGGCGCGGTCATCTCGATCGTCGGCGGCACACTGTTCCTGATGTGGCTCGGCGAACAGATCACCAGCCGCGGCATCGGCAACGGCGTTTCGCTCATCATCATGGCGGGCATCCTCGCGCAGCTGCCGCGCAGCTTTGCGCAGATGTTCACGCAGGTGCGCGAAGGTTCGATGGGCGGCGGCACCGTGATTGCGGTGATTGCGGGCGGCATCGCCCTCATCGCCTTCATCAGCTTCATGGAACGCGCGCAGCGCCGCGTTCTCGTCCAATATCCGAAGCGCGCGACGCAGCGCGGCGTGATGCAGGCCGACCGCAGCCATCTGCCGCTGAAGGTCAACACCGCGGGCGTCATCCCGCCGATCTTTGCCTCGTCGTTGCTGCTGATGCCGCTCACCGTCACGCAGATGATGGGCAATAATGTTCAGGGTGATTCCGCGTGGGGCGATTTCCTGATCACGCTCAACCAGTATCTCGCGCACGGCCAGCCGCTTTACATGGCGCTTTATGCCGCGGGCATCATCTTCTTCTGCTTCTTCTACGTGGCCGTTGTCTTCAACCCCGAAGAGACCGCCGAAAATCTGAAGAAGCAGAACGGGTTCATTCCCGGCATCCGTCCGGGCAAGAACACCGCGACCTACCTCGACTTCGTGCTGACGCGCATCACGGTGATCGGCGCCGCCTATCTCACGATCATCTGCCTTGTGCCCGAATATTTCATTGCCCAGTCGGGGCTGCCTTTCTATCTCGGCGGCACCAGCCTGCTCATCATCGTCAATGTGACGATCGACACGATCAGCCAGATCCAGAGCCACATGCTCGCCCACCAATATGGCGACCTCATCAAAAAGGCGAAATTGAAGGGCGGCGTTGCACGGCGCTGACGCCTTCGATAGGGCAGTCTGCGACACGCACGGGAACAGGGGCTTCGATGACGCTCAATATCATATTGCTCGGACCGCCGGGGGCGGGCAAGGGAACGCAGGCTTCGCGGCTCGAGGATGAGCATGGCATGGTCCAGCTGTCGACCGGCGACATGCTGCGCGCGGCGGTCAAGGCGGGCACGCCCATCGGGCTTCAGGCCAAGGCGGTAATGGACGCGGGCGAGCTCGTTTCCGACGCGATCGTCTCGGGACTGATCGGCGAGCGGCTCGATGCGCTCGGCCCTGACGTGTCGGTGATCTTCGACGGCTATCCGCGCACCGCGGCGCAGGCCGAGGCGCTCGACGAGTTGCTTTCGTCGCGCGGTCGCAAGCTCGACCATGTCATCGAGCTGCGCGTCGAGGAAGACGCGCTCGTCGACCGCATCACCGGCCGCTTCAGCTGCGCCCAGTGCGGTGCGGGTTATCACGACCGCTACAAGCTGCCCAAGGCAGCCGATACATGCGACGTCTGCGGGGCGCACGACTTCAAGCGCCGCCCCGACGACAATGAGGAAACGGTGCGCACGCGCATGGCCGAATATCGCGCCAAGACCGCGCCGATCCTGCCGATCTACGACGCGCGCGGCATCGTCACCCACGTCGACGGCATGGCGCCGATCGACCAGGTCAACGACGCGATCGAAACGATCCTCAGCACCGCTGGCTAACGCCCGCGCTTAATCGTCATTGCGAGGGCCGCAGGCCCGTGGCAATCCAGAGCGGTGCAGGGCCGCCCTGGATTGCTTCCCCCGGCGTTCGCCGGGGTCGCAATGACTAAGCCCGGTCGGTTGCGCCAGGCGGGGAGCGGATGATGAACTTCAAAACAAAGATGGCGGCGGCAATTTCAGCAATGGCTGGACTGGCCCTCGCGCCCGGCGCGACCGCCAAGGTCATCGACCAGAGCGAAACGGGCTTCACCGTCGCGCACACGGCGCAGGTCGCAGCGGCACCCGCCGACGTGTGGAAGATGCTGCGAATGCCGCAAAGCTGGTGGTCGAAAGATCATAGCTGGTCGGGCGATGCGGCGAATTTCTGGCTCGATTCGCAAGCGGGCGGCTGCTTTTGCGAAAAGCTGCCCGACACCGGTTCCGGGGTCGGCAGCGTCCAGCACGCGCGCATCCTCTTTTCGCGGCCGAACGAGATGCTTCGCCTGTCGGGGGCCTTCGGCCCGCTGCAGGGCGAGGCGCTGACGGGCACGCTGACGATCCAGATCAAGGCAACGCCGACGGGCAGCGCGCTGCGCTTCGATTATGTCGTCGGCGGCTATATGCGCTTCAAGGTCGCCGACATCGCGCCCGCGGTCGACCGCGTGATCGGCGAGCAGTTGCGCGGGCTGGCCGACGCGCTCGGCGGCGCGCTGCCTCCGGCGCGCGGCGAAAAGGCGGCGGACGACGACGCGAAGGCCCCCACGAGCGAGACGCCGGCGGCGAAGGACGAAGCTTCGCAAGAGTCCGGCCTCGACGCCGCGGTCGCCGACCTCGTCGACGAAGAAACGGCGCCGAAACCCGACGAGCGCTCCTAACCCCCCGGCTTGCCGCGCAGCTTGGCGAGCGCTGCGAACGGCCCCGCCGCTTCCTCGCTCAGCACGCCCTTTTCGGCCAGGATGCGGTCCGCGTCGGGGTGGCGCGGAAAGGGGTCGAGCGCGAGCGACAGCGTCTGCACCGCGGCTTCGCCCAGGTCGGCGCGGTCGCCCTCGAGCGGCAGCAGGTCGAGCGCGTCGCGGTCGAGCTCGACTTCCTCGTCCGCGCTCGCCGGAGTATCGACATCGCGCAGGAAGCGCAGGTCGAAGCGCTCGGCGATGCGCGCGGGGACGGGTAGGCCGGTCGCGGCGCACGCCTGCACCACCTCGGCCTTGACCTCGCCCGTCGCCGCCAGCCCGCCCGCAACCGCGCGGATCGCGGCGGTCAGCGCAAAATGATCGAGCGCGATCAGACCCAGCCGCGTGGCGATCCGTTCGCGCGCCGCAGCGTCGGCCTCGACCGCGACCGTTCGGCCCTGCGCCGCATCGACGAGCGTGACGATCAGCGAAAACTCGTTTCCCGCGCTCACGTCCGCGCTCCCGGCAGCCGGTCGGCGGTGACCAGCTCGGCGACCGGCATCGCCGCCAGCGCACCGCGCAGCGCCGCCACCTCGGCCATCACATGCGCCAGCCCCGCCGCCTCGGGCGCCTTGCCGCGCCACAGATTGCGTACCAGCGCCGCCTCGAGTTCGTCCGATCCGTCGGGCGCGCGATAGGCGCCGAGCCGCCCGCCGAGCGCGCCCATCATCCGCCCGACCTGCTTGCCGACGACCATGTCGCCAAAGCCGATCTGGCGCATCTGCCCGTCCATGTCGCTGACGAACAATTCGGTGAGCTGGACGCCGGCGAGCGCCTGATCGGGATCGTCGTCGATGCGGTGCAGGACCAGCGCCATCACCAAGCTGACCATGTCGAACCGCCCGTCGAGCGTGTCGGGGACGCCGCCCTCGGCATACCAGTGCGGCGCGCGCGCGGTGGCGACCACCGCCTGCCACAGCGGACGGCGCGCCTCGCGCGGGTCGGGTTCGGATCGGAACAATTTGCGTAAGCTGAACATCGCCGCTGCTTAGGCGCATTCGCGCCGCCCGAAAAGGGGCGCCGGTCAGCTTGTGGCAAGCTTTGCCGCGGCACAAGCGGCTTGTGCGCGCTCGCCGCTTGCGGTTAAGAGGCGCGAGAGCCAGCGCCACCGTCCGATGAAGCGGCGGACCGGCGCAACGGAGATAGTTTATGCCGAATGCGAGTCCTGTCCTTTCCACCCCCCGCGCGCGCCTCGTCCTGCTGGGACTGGTCGTCGCGCTCGCGACCAGCGGCTGTACACAGCTCAAGGGGCGGCAGGGCTATGTCGCCGACGCGACCTTGACCGATGCGATCACGCCCGGCGTCGACAACCGCGAATCGGTCGAACGCACGCTGGGCCGCCCGACCTTCGTCGGCCAGTTCGGATCGGGCGAATATTATTATGTCTCGCGCGAAACGCGCCAGCTCGCCTTCGCCAAGCCGCGCCCGATCGCGCAGCAGGTGCTGCGCGTGCGCTTCGACGCCGCGGGCAATGTCGCCGCGGTCGACCGCACCGGGCTTGAACTTGTCAGCCGTCTCAGCCCCGAAGGCGACAAGACGCCGACGCTCGGCCGCGAGCGCAGCTTCTTCGAGGATATTTTCGGCAATATCGGCGCGGTCGGCGCGCCGGGCGCCGGGGCTCCGGCGGGGCGGTAAGCCTGGCAACGGATTCGATCCGTCGCCCCCGCGAAGGCGGGGGCCGCTGGCGGCCTACAGCTATCCCGATAACGGCCCCCGCCTTCGCGGGGGCGACGCGCTTCTAAACTACTGCGCAATCCCGCCCGCGGCCAGCACCGCCAGCGTGACCAGGTCCGAAGCGGTCGACGCCATCGTCGCGACCTGCACCGGATGCTCCATGCCCACCAGCATCGGGCCGATCACCGCGCCGCCGCCCAGTTCGCGCAGCAGCTTCGCCGACAAGTTCGCCGATTGCAGCCCCGGCATGATCAGCACGTTCGCCGGGCCCGACAGGCGGCAGAAGGGATAATTCTTCATCACCTTGGCGTTCAGCGCGACGTCGGGTGCCATCTCGCCTTCATATTCGAATCCGGGCTGGCGCCGGTCGAGGATCGCGACCGCCTCGCGGATATTCTCCAGCCAGCTCCCCTCGGGATTGCCGAAGGTCGAATAGGACAGGAAGGCGACGCGCGGTTCGTGCCCCATGCGCCGCGCGACCTGCGCGGTGCGTTCGGCGATGTCGGCGAGCATTTCGGCCGACGGCCGCTCGTTGACCGTGGTGTCGGCCATGAAGATGGTGTGATGCTGGTCGACCAGCACGTGAATGCCGAACGGCGTCTTGCCCTCGGCATGGTCGATCACGCGGCGAATCTCGCGCATTGTCTGCGAATAGGTGCGCGTCGTGCCGGTGATCATCGCATCGCCGAGGCCCATTTTGAGCAGCAGCGAGCCAAAGATGTTGCGGTCGCGGTTGACCATCCGCTCGACGTCGCGGCGCAAATATCCGCGCCGCTGGAGCCGTTCGTACAGCATGTCGACCATCGCCGGGACGTGCGGCGAATTGACGCTGTTGTGCACCTCGAAACTTTCGGCGTCGGCGACGCCCATCGCGCGCAATTTGTCGTGCAGCCCTTCGCGCCCGACGAGCACCGGGGTGCCATAGCCGCCGTCGCGAAACTGGATCGCCGCCCGCAGCACGGTTTCTTCCTCGCCCTCGGCAAAGACGACGCGCTTGGGATTGTTGCGCGCGGCTTCATAGGCGAGCGTCAGCACCGATGTCGTCGGGTTGAGCCGCGCGCGCAAGGATGTGCGATAGGCGTCCAGATCGTCGATCGGCCGCTGGGCAACGCCTGTCTCCATCGCCGCCTTGGCGACCGCGGCGGGCACGATTTCCATCAGCCGCGGATCGAAGGGCGAGGGGATGATATATTCGGGGCCAAAGCTCGACGCGCGGCCGCCATAGGCGGCGGCAACTTCCTCGGGCACCTGCTGGCGCGCGAGGTCGGCGATCGCATAGGCCGCCGCGATCTTCATCTCCTCGTTGATTGCGGTCGCATGGACGTCGAGCGCGCCGCGGAAGATGAAGGGGAAGCAGAGGACATTGTTGACCTGGTTCGGATAGTCCGACCGCCCGGTAGCGATGATCGCGTCGGGTCTTGCTGCGCGGGCATCCGGCGGCGAGATTTCGGGATCGGGGTTCGCCATCGCAAAGATGATCGGCGCGGGCGCCATGTCCTTCACCATCTCGGGCTTCAGCGCGCCCGCGGCGGAAAGGCCGAGGAACACATCGGCGCCGACGAGCGCTTCGGTCAGGTCGCGCGCGTCGGTCGGCACCGCATGGGCGGACTTCCACTGGTCCATTCCCTCGGTGCGGCCCTGGTAAATCGTGCCCTTGCGGTCGCACATGATGACATTTTCGTGCCGCACGCCCATCGCCTTGATCAGCGCGGTGCACGCGATCGCCGCCGCCCCCGCGCCGTTGACGACGACCTTGACCGTCGCCAGGTCGCGCCCGGTCAGGTAACAGGCGTTGATCAGCCCCGCGGCGGTGATGATCGCGGTGCCATGCTGGTCGTCGTGGAACACCGGGATGTTCATCCGCTCTTTCAGCGCGGCTTCGATGATGAAGCAATTGGGGGCGGCAATATCTTCCAGGTTGATGCCGCCAAAGCTCGGCGCGAGCAGTTCGACCGCCTCGATGAAACGCTGCGGATCTTCGGTGTCGACCTCCAGATCGATCGAATCGACGTCGGCAAAGCGCTTGAACAGCACCGCCTTGCCTTCCATCACCGGCTTCGACGCGAGCGCGCCGAGGTTGCCGAGCCCCAGGATCGCGGTGCCGTTCGAAATGACGGCGACCAGATTGCCCTTGATCGTATAGTCATAGGCTTTGGCGGGATCTTCGGCGATCGCCTTCACCGGCACCGCGACGCCGGGCGAATAGGCCAGGCTCAGGTCGCGCTGCGTCGCCATCGGCTTCGATGCGACGATCTCGATTTTCCCGGGCCGCCCATATTCGTGGTAGAGCAGGGCCTCGCGATCCGAAAACTGCACCTTGTTGCCGCTGTCCATTCGCTGTCCTCTCGATAAAGTCCCAAGATGCGCGCCGAGGCTTTCCCCTAGCGCGGCCTCGCGAAAATGTAACCGGCAATGTTGGAGGTGGGTGGCGACGGGAGGGCGAAGGTCTGGAAGTGCGATTATCCTCCCTGTGGCGAAGCCATGGGGAGGGGCAACGAAGACTTGGCAGCTTGCTGCCTAGTCGTAGTGGGGTGGGGGCTATCGGCCTCGCGCAAGGCCGATAGCCCCCACCCCAACCCCTCCCCTGAAGGGGAGGGGCTTCAGTTGCGCCGAACATCCGCTCACCACCCCGCACCCGCCATTCCACCCCGCATCCCCCTCCGACCTTGCCATGCCGCGCCCAATCACTAAGCAGGGGGCGATGGCCGCCACCGCTCCCCGACCCGCCAACAGCAACGCCGTCGCCTCGGGCGCGACGCCGATGATGGCGCAATATTGGGCGCTGAAGGCCAAGGCCGGTGACTGCCTGCTTTTCTATCGCATGGGCGATTTTTTCGAGCTGTTCTTCGACGATGCCAAGGCGGCGGCGTCGACGCTCGACATCGCGCTGACCTCGCGCGGCGAACATGACGGAGCGCCGGTTCCGATGTGCGGCGTCCCCGTCCACGCCGCCGAATCCTATCTCGCGCGCCTGATCCGCGCCGGGCACCGCGTCGCGATTGCCGAACAGGTCGAAACCCCTGCCGAGGCCAAGGCGCGCGGCGGGTCGAAGGCGCTTGTCGCGCGCGACATCGTTCGTTTCGTCACCGCGGGCACGCTGACCGAGGAAAGCCTGCTCGAAGGGCGCAGCGCGAACCGCCTCGCCGCGCTCGCGCAGGTCGGCAGCGAGGGCGAGGTGGCGATCGCCGCCGCCGACATCTCGACCGGGCGGTTCGAAGTCGTCGCGGTGCGCGCCGAAGCGGTCGATGCCGAACTTGCGCGGCTGGCACCGTCCGAACTGCTGCTCAGCGAAAGCGCCGAAGACCTGCCCCTCTCGTCGGCGCGGCAGATCGTGCGCCGTCCGGCGGCGGATTTCGCCAGCACCGGCGCCCAGAAACGGCTCGAAAGCTTTTACGGCGTCCGGACGCTCGAAGGTTTCGGCCAATTTTCGCGCAGCGAGATCGCCGCGATGGGCGCGCTGGTCGCTTATCTCGACCATGTCGGCACCGGTGCCCCGACCTTTCTCCAGCCGCCGGTGCACCACCGCGCGTCGGACCGCATGGCGATCGACGCCGCGACGCGCGAAAGCCTCGAACTCGTCCGCACGATGACGGGAACGCGCGAGGGCAGCCTGCTCGGCACGATCGACCGCACCGTCACCGCGGCGGGCGCGCGCCTGCTCGCCGACGATATCGCGAGCCCGCTCACCGATCGCGCGGCGATCCTCGACCGGCTCGACCTCGTCGACAGTCTCGCGCAAGATGCGCTGTGGCGCGGCGATCTCCGCGCGGCGCTCCGCGCGCTGCCCGACGCCGGACGCGCGCTCGGCCGCCTCGTCGCGGGGCGCGGCGGCCCGCGCGACCTGGCGCAGCTGCGCGACGCGCTCGAGGGCGCGCGGCGCCTGCGCGAACGCCTCGCGCGGCGCGCCGACCTGCCCCCTTTATTGGCGCGCCTGCTGCCCGGCCTCGACGGCCATGGCGCGCTCGTCGACGAACTGACGCGCGCGCTCATCGAAACGCCGCCGGTCGACGCCGCGCAGGGCGGCTATATCGCCGAGGGTTACGACCATGCGCTCGACGCGCTGCGCGAAACCGCGCGCGACGGGCGCAAGGCGATTGCGGCATTGGAAGCGCAATATCGCGACCGCACCGGCATCGCCTCGCTCAAGATCCGCCACAATGGCGTACTCGGCTATCATGTCGAGGTGCCCGCGAAGCACGCCGACGCGCTGATGGCGCCCGATAGCGGCTTCACCCACCGCCAGACGCTCGCGGGGGTGGTGCGGTTCAACTCCTCCGACCTCCACGACGCGGCAACGCGCGTGACGCAGGCGGGCGTCCACGCGGTCGCCGCCGAGGGAGCACATCTCGAAGCCTTGACCGAGGCCGCGGTCGCGCGGCGCGAGGCGATCGCCGCCTCGTGCGACGTGCTGGCGCGC
Source organism: Sphingopyxis sp. TUF1 (assembly GCF_036687315.1). Classification (NCBI taxonomy): domain Bacteria; kingdom Pseudomonadati; phylum Pseudomonadota; class Alphaproteobacteria; order Sphingomonadales; family Sphingopyxidaceae; genus Sphingopyxis; species Sphingopyxis kveilinensis. The sequence goes on along the minus strand of NZ_CP144683.1, from coordinate 1,549,588 downwards.
CTCGACGTCGCCGCGGCGCTTGCCGATCATGCGATGAGCCACAATTGGTGCCGCCCGGATCTGGCGGACGAACCGTGTCTCGATGTTGTCGGCGGTCGCCACCCGGTCGTCGAAGCCGCGTTGGCCAAGGCGGGCGAACGCTTCGTGCCCAACGATGTGTCCTTGTCGGAACGCGACCGCCTCTGGCTCGTCACCGGCCCCAATATGGGCGGCAAATCGACCTTCCTCCGCCAGAATGCGCTCATCGTGGTGCTCGCGCAGGCGGGGGGCTTCGTCCCTGCGGCGTCCGCGAAGCTCGGGCTCGTCGACCGGCTGTTCAGCCGCGTCGGCGCGAGCGACAATCTCGCGCGTGGGCGCTCGACCTTCATGGTCGAAATGGTCGAAACCGCCGCGATCCTTGCGCAGGCGACCCCCAACAGCTTCGTCATCCTCGACGAGGTCGGGCGCGGCACCTCGACCTACGACGGGCTCGCGCTCGCCTGGTCGGTGGTCGAGGCGGTGCATGAAGTAAACAAGTGTCGCTGCCTCTTCGCGACGCATTATCACGAACTCACGCGCCTCGCCGAAACGCTGGACGCACTGTCGCTACATCATGTCCGCGCGCGCGAATGGCAGGGCGATCTCGTTCTCCTCCACGAACTCGCCGACGGCCCCGCCGACCGTAGCTACGGTCTCGCCGTCGCGCGCCTCGCCGGGGTTCCCGCGGGCGTCGTCCAGCGCGCCGAGGCGGTGCTGGCGAAGCTCGAAGCCGGACGCGAGAAAACCGGCGGCCTCGCCGCGGGGCTCGACGACCTGCCGCTGTTCGCCGCAACGCTCGCCGCTGCGCCCGCCGAAAAACAGGATGCGCTGCGCGAGGCGCTGGCAAACATCGACCCCGACGCGCTCGCCCCGCGCGAGGCGCTCGACGCGCTTTATGCGCTCAAACGCCTGCTGGCGGACGAGGCATGAGCGACATTTTCGACAAGCTCGAGGCGCGCCGCGCGATCATCGATCGCCGCGCGCTTGCGGGCCAGCTCGACGCGATCGCCGCCGAGACGCAGGATTCCGCCGCGCGCCGCCGCGCGATGGTCGCGCTGGTCAAGGCGGCGCTCGACGACGGGCGCGCCGAGATCGAACGGCGGCTGCTCGCAAACCCCTCGTCCGGCCGCGTCGCGGCGCAGGCGACCGCCTTCCTGATCGACCAGATCGTCCGCCTCAGCCACGATTTCACCGTCCAGCATCTTTACCCGGCGAACAACCGTTCGGCGGGCGAGCGTATCACCTTGATCGCGGTCGGCGGCTATGGCCGCGGCGAAATGGCGCCGCACAGCGACATCGACATCGGCTTTTTGACCCCGTTCAAGCAGACAAGCTGGACCGAACAGGTGATCGAGGCGCAGCTCTATACGCTCTGGGATCTGGGGCTGAAGGTCGGCCATTCGTCGCGTTCGCTCGACGAGATGGTGCGCGCGGCAAAGGACGATCTCACCATCCGCACCGCGCTGCTCGAAGGGCGCTTCATCTGGGGCGACCGCGACCTGTACGACCAGGCGGCGGCGCGCTTCGATGCCGAAGTCGTCGCGGGCAATGCGCGCGCCTTCGTCGCCGACAAGCTCGCCGAGCGCGACGAGCGCCACAAAAGGATGGGCGATTCGCGCTACGTCGTCGAACCCAATGTGAAGGAAGGGAAGGGCGGCCTGCGCGACCTGCACACGCTCTTCTGGATCGGCAAGTTCATCCACCGCGTGCGCACGGTGCCCGAGCTGGTCGATGCCGGGCTGCTGTCGGCGCGCGAGCTCAAGCAGTTCGCGCGCGCCGAAAATTTCCTGCTCGCGGTGCGCTGCCACCTCCATGTCCTCGCGGGCCGCGCCGAGGACCGGCTGACCTTCGATTTCCAGCGCGAGATCGCTGCGCGCATGAAATTCGCCGACCGCCCCGGCAAAAGCGCGGTCGAACGCTTCATGCAGCTTTATTTCCTCCATGCGAAAAGCGTCGGCGATTTGACCGGCACTTTCCTCGCGCATCTCGACGATCAGATGGCGGCGCGCGGGCGGCGTTTCCTGCCCGCGATCCGGCGGCGGCCGGGCAGGCTGAACGGCTTCGTCCTCGACCGCGGCCGCCTCGCGCTCCCCGCGGATGATTTTTTTGAGGCCGATCCGGTGCGGCTGATCGAGATTTTCGCGCTCGCCGACAAGCACGGCCTCGAAATCCATCCGCAGGCGATGCGCCAGGCGCGCCACGACGCCAAGCTGATCGAAACGCACCGCGTGCGCCGAAATGCCCGCGCCAACGCGCTGTTCCTCGACGTGCTGACGTCCCCGCGCGACCCCGAAACGGTGCTGCGCTGGATGAACGAAGCGGGAGTGTTCGGCCGCTTCGTGCCCGATTTTGGCCGCGTCGTCGCGCAGATGCAGTTCGACATGTATCATCACTATACCGTCGACGAGCACACGATCCGCGCCATTGGGCTGCTGTCCGACATTGAGCAGGGGCGGCTCAAGGAGGATCATCCGCTCTCGACCGCTATCATGGACCAGATCCATTCGCGGCGCGTCGTCTATGTCGCCGTCCTCCTCCACGACATCGCCAAGGGGCGTGGCGGCGACCATAGCGTCCTCGGCGCCGAGCTCGCGCTGCGCGTCTGCCCGCGGCTGGGGCTGAGCGATGCGGAGACCGAGACCGTCTCGTGGCTCGTGCGCTATCACCTGCTCATGTCGGCGACCGCGTTCAAACGCGACCTCGCCGACTTCAAGACGATCCTCGACTTCGCGCAGGTCGTCCAAAGCCCCGAGCGCCTGCGCCTGCTGCTCGTGCTCACCGTCGTCGACATCCGCGCCGTCGGCCCCGGCGTGTGGAACAGCTGGAAACGGCAATTGCTCACCGAGCTGTTCGACGCCGCCGAGGAAGTGCTGCGCCTCGGTCACAAGCAAAAGGGCCGCGAACAACGCATCGCGAGCAAGAAAGAGGCTGTCGCCGCGCAATTCGGCTTCGATCAAAAGACCTTCGACAAGGTCGCAAAGCGCCTGCCCGAAAGCTATTGGATCGCCGAGCCGGTTGAGGTCATCGCCGCCAATCTCGTCCATATCCGCCAGGCGGGCGACGCGCCGCTGCACATCGCCGCAGTCCCCGACGACGATCGCGGCGCGACGCTGGTGATGGTGCTCGCCGCCGACCATCCGGGGCTTTTCTATCGTATCGCCGGGGGCATCCATCTCGCCGGCGGCAATATCATCGACGCGCGTATCCACACGACGCGCGACGGCCTCGCGCTCGATAATTTCCTCGTGCAGGATCCGATCGGCCGCCCCTTTGCCGAAACGGGGCAGATCGCCCGGCTGATCCGCGCGATCGAGGACGCGCTCGCCAACCGCCACAAATTGCTCCCCAAACTCGAAGCCCGCGCGCTCCCGCGCACAAGAGCCGAGGCGTTCCGCGTCGCCCCCAATGTCTTTGTCGACAACAAGGCATCGAACCGCTTCACCGTGATCGAAGTCAACGCGCAGGACCGCCCCGCACTGCTCAACCAGCTCGCCTACGCACTCTTCCAGTCCAAGGTCACCGTCCACAGCGCCCACGTCGCCACCTATGGCGAGCGCGCCGTCGACACCTTCTATGTCACCGACCTGATCGGCGACAAGATCGACAGCGCCGCGCGGGTGAAGTCGCTGGAAAAACGCCTGCTGGAGGCGGCAACGAGCGCGAGCGAGGAAGCAGTGGCGGCTTAGCGCTCCTTGCGCTGCGTCTCGCGCCAGACCTGCCAGTCAACCGGTTCGCTCTCGACCAGCTGCAAATCGTCCGGATCGAAGCGATCGACGAACAGCACCAGATTCTGGCACGCCCAGCGTGCGCTCGGTGCCAATATCCCATCAAAGCCCAGAAATTGCGCCGCGTCGCCGATTTCCTGGCACCGGTCATAGGTCAGGCTGGCATAGGTTTCGCGGCTGACGCCCAGCCCCTCCAGCGCCTCCAGATCGGCAATCTTCAGCGTTCGCGTCGTGCGCACCGACAGCCGGTGCAGCACCGAACGCAGCTTGGACGGAAACACCGGCTGGCGGCTCAGGTGGAAATGGATTTCGGCCAGCGCGCCCTCGCGCGCCAGCGACGTGTACAGCACGTCGAACGTGCCGGGGTCCCAGCGCGCCCCGGCCGGATAGCCCTGCAACACGTCGCGCTCCGCACGCACGATCCGCCAGACATCGCCCTCGAACGATATGCCGTCGTGGCTGTCGATCAGGTCGAGCAGCTCATGATCGCGGGCGCGCCGTTCGCTCAACCGCCGAGCCTTTAGATAAACGCCCCGGCGTCGAGCCGCTCGATCACCGCCAGCACCTCCTCGGTCCGGTCGGCGTTGATCAGGTCGATCGCGCGTTCGTTGTTCAGCAAGGGGTGGCGCGAATGCAGCCACAGCCGCGCCTCATCGGCGGTATAGAAATCGGACAGGCGATCGACGACATAGCGCAAATCGGCGATGATCGTCTGCGTATGCAGCGTCGGTGTCGCATTGCCCCGCAACCAGCGCGACACCGTCGCGGTCGAGACATCGACTATATTGGCAATATCCTTGCCCTGAAGCCCGCCATAGGTCTTCAGGTCATCGAGAATGCGGGTGACAGCGGTTGACATAGCCAATCCTCTCTCGTGGAGGAATTACGTTTTGATTTCACGAAAGTCAATTATGAAATCAAAACGTAATCACAGTATGATGTCGAAATGCGGCGGGCCAGATTGGTGATAAGATCGACAGAGTGGCGCGTGAGGTCGCTGGAAAAGCGACTGCTGGACGCGGCGACTTCTGACCGGTCAGTTTGTCCGGAAGCGGATAATGCCAGTTTGAATCTGCGCTACCATTCGACCACCGGCAGGAAAACGCGGCATCTGAAATTCAAGAACTTCTATGTGCTCTTTGATCGCGGACAACAGCGTCGGTCCAGGGCCGCAAAGAGATATCCTGCTCAGTTCAGCGAAGCGGTCTTGCCGAAAGCGTTGAGCATTAAAATCACGATCACAAGTCACTAGGATGCGCCGGGCTTTGAGCGCGGTCATGCCGACCACAGGATCAGGTGAATCGTCGGGTATATGGTGGCGAAGAAGAAGAACGCTGTGGCCGCGTCCGCGTAAATATCGACAGATGGAATCGGGCACGTTCTGATCCAGAAAGAATCGGAGCTTTGGCCGTGCAGCGACCATTACGCAGCTTTGCAACTTTCATGGGATCGGATCGCCGCTTCAATGTCAGTTTCGGTGAGGTCAGGAAATTCTCGGAGAATTTTGGTTATCGAATATCCTGCCTTATGAAACTCTATCACCATTGAGACTGGAATCCTCGTGCCGCTGAAAACCAATTCGTTATGGGCGACAAACTTTCCTCGAGTGAACTGTCCAATATCATCGTTACGATTGTTGAGTTCTTTTATACGATTCCGAGTGTTCTTTATTACCACCCGAAGAGGAATGTTAAAGACTTTCTGACCAGAAACGACATCCTCACGTTTTTTGGTTGTGGGGTCCTCTAGCACGACTCGCTTACCAAGAACGTACAGAGTTGTTCCGCTCCACTTTCTATCACCGAAGTGGCTCAGTTTTGCCGAGACTTCTCGCAAATGGCCGAGGGGAATTTTCTTGTCATTCCGTAAGTCGTTGAGAACTTGGAGCGATACGACATCCCGGAAAGAGTAGAGGCGGCCAAACGGAATATGTTGCCTTCCTGCCCCGAATGTAGCTGGGAAAAACCCTTCTTTATCCCATTGACGGAGTTGATAGATCGACACACCGGAAATGCGAGAGGCTTGCTCCTCGCTGAAAGCGCCAATGACGTTTTCGTCTTCCATAGATGGAATCCTAGAGTAGGCGGGGCGCTCCGCCAAGCCGTATAATAAATAGAACTTCACCCGCAGCACTGCATCCACTTTCAGCGCCGCGGATCGCGCTCTCCCCTCGGCGGTCAGCGCTGCTCGGGCGGGATGTCGCGCAAGCGGAGCGAATGCGCGCGAATATTCGCGGCGTCATAGCTCACCCGGCGGCGCTGCGTCGATGGCGGCTGGTGGACGCGCAATACGCCGGGGCGCCATTCGTTCGCGGGGCGAATCGGTCGCGGCACGAATCCGCCGCCGCAATTCGGGCAGACATTGAACAGGATGTTGTCGACGCAATCGGCGCAAAATGTGCACTCATAGGTGCAAATGCGTGCGTCCAACGCATCAATCGGCAAATTGCGATCGCAATATTCGCAATTCGGGCGAAGCTCGAGCGCCATTTTTCCTCCCTGAACCAGCCATTCGGGAAACGCGGCTTCGCTCGTCACGCCGTCTTTGTCCAGTCACCTTTGGCGAAGAACAAAGCGTTCAAAACACTTGTTCTACCCCCGCAGCACCGCCCCCACCTTCGCCGCTGCCGCGACCACCTTGTCGGCGATCGCCTTCAGCTCGGCGTCGGTGAAGCTTTTCTCCACCGGCTGCAATTCGACCTCGACTGCCAGGCTCACCTGACCCTCGGGCACGCCCTGGCCGGTGAAGCGGTCGAACAGGCGGGCGCCGACGATGTTCGCCTTGTCGGCGCCGCGGATCGCGCGGACCAGGTCGGCGGCGGTCAGGCTCGTCGGGGCGAGGAAGGCGAAGTCGCGGCGCACCGATTGCAGCGCGGGGGGCGCGAACGCTGCGCGTGCGGGGCCGCTCGCGCGCTTCGCGGGAATCGCATCGAGGAAGATCTGCACCGCCATCGCCGGGCCGCCGACGTCGAAATGGCGCGTCAGCGCGGGGTGGAGCGCGCCAAATTCGGCGAGCACCGCCTTGGGGCCGAGCCGCAGCGTCGCCGACTGGCCGGGGTGCCAGATCTGGCCCTCGCTCACCGCCTCCATCACCTGCAAGCGGTCGGCGGGCGCGCCCGCAGCTTCAAGCAAGGCCAGCGCCGCGGCCTTGGCATCGAACGCATCGAAGGGCGCGGCCTTGCCCGCCTGCCATCCGCGCATGTTCTTGTCGCCCGCCATCAGCACCGCCAGCGTCGGATGCTCGGCATCGGACAGGTAGCGGCGGCCGATTTCGAACAGGCGGATGCTGTCAGCGCCGCGGTTCTGGTTGCGCGCCGCCGCGGCGAGCAGGCCGGGGAGCAGTGAGGGGCGCATGACCTTCAGATCTTCGCTGATCGGGTTCGCGAGCGACCAGTCGCCGCCGCCGAAGGGCGCGGCTTCCGGCTCGGAAATGAAGCTCCACGTCACCGCTTCGTGAAAACCCGCCGCCGCCGCGGCGCGGCGCATACGGCGTTCGAGCATCTGTTCGGGGGTCGCGGTGGGCTTCGCCACGCCATCGCTGCGCGGCAGCGGCACCGACGCGATCGCATCGAAACCGGTGATGCGCGTGACTTCCTCGACCAGATCGGGGGCGCCGTCGATGTCGCGGCGCCAGCTCGGCACCGCGACCTGCCAGCGGCCGCCCTGTTCGATGACGGTGAAGCCCAGCGCGGTCAGGATGTGCTGCTGCCGCTCGGGCGCAATGGCGATGCCGCCCAGCGTCGCCGACAGCGTGGGGTCGTAATCGACCGTCTTCACCTCGGCGGGCGGCGTCCCGGCGCGCGTGACCGCCGACGGCGTACCGCCGCAGATCGCGAGCACATGCGCGGTGACGATCGCGGTCGCGTCGTCGAGGAACGCCGGATCGACCCCGCGCTCGAAACGGCTGCGCGCATCGCTGGCCAGGCCCAGCGCCTGTCCGGTCAGCGCGATGCGCTCGGGGGTGAAATAGGCGACTTCGATCAGCACGTCGCTCGTCGTCTCGCTGCACCCGCTATGCTCGCCGCCCATGATGCCCGCGATGTCGTGGACGCCGCGCTCGTCGGCGATCACCGTCATCGTGTCGGTGAGCGTGTAATCCTTGCCGTTCAATGCGGTGACCGTCTCGCCCGCCTTTGCGCGGCGCGCGACGAGTGGCCCGGTCAGTTTCGCGCGGTCATAAATATGGCTGGGGCGGCCGAGGTCGAACATCACATAATTGCTGATGTCGACGAGCGCCGAGATCGAGCGCTGCCCGACCGCTTCCAGCCGGCGGCGCATCCATTCGGGCGCGGTGCCGTTGGCGACGCCGCTTATCGTACGGCCGTAAAAGGCGGGACAGCCTTCGGGATCGTCGGTACGGATTTCGGTCGCGGGCGCACCCTCGCCGATGATCGTCGGCACGTCGAGCGGTTTCAGCGTGCCGAGCCCCGCGGCCGCTAGGTCGCGCGCTAGCCCACGCACGCCCATGCAATCCTGCCGGTTGGGGGTGATCGAAATGTCGATCACCGGGTCGCCCGCGCCGCTGTAATCGGCAAAGGGGGTGCCCACCGGCGCATCGGCGGGAAGCTCGATGATCCCGTCATGGTCGTCGCCCAGCTCCAGTTCGCGCGAGGAGCACATCATGCCGTTCGATTCGACCCCGCGCACCGCGGCGACCTTCAACTCCATGCCGTTCGCGGGCACCACCGCGCCGGGCAGGCCGAGCACGCCGACCAGCCCCGCGCGCGCATTGGGCGCGCCGCACACGACGGTCAGCGGCGCTTTGCCGTCACCGCTATCGACGGTCAGCACCTGCAATTTATCGGCCTGCGGGTGTTTCTCGGCGGTCAGCACCTTGGCAACGCGGAAGCCCGCGAGCTTGTCGGCGGGATTCTCGACGCCTTCGACCTCGTGGCCGATGCGGTTGAGTGTGGCGACCACATCGTCAACGGTGAATTCTCCGTCCAGATGCTCGCGGAGCCAGTCGAGGGTGATCTTCATGCCGAAATCCCCCCGCTCAGCGTCGGCACACTCAGCGCGCTGAATCCATAATGCGCCAGCCAGCGCAGGTCGCCATCGAAGAAGGCGCGGAGGTCATCCATGCCATATTTGAGCATCGCGAGCCGATCGACCCCGACCCCGAAGGCAAAGCCCTGCCACTCGTCGGGATCGAGCCCGCAATTGGCGATCACCCGGCGATTGACCATCCCGCTGCCGAGCAGCTCCATCCACGCATGACCCGCGTCGTCGCCGTTGCCGCCAACGATGCGGCGGCCTTTCTCCTGCTTATAGCCGACATCGACCTCGGCCGAGGGTTCGGTGAAGGGGAAATAGCTCGGACGCAGGCGGAGCACGATGTCGTCGCGCTCGAAATAGGCCTTCAGGAAGGTCTCGAGCGTCCACTTCAGGTGCCCCATATGGATGCCGCGGTCGATGACGAGACCTTCGACCTGATGAAACATCGGCGTATGCGTCGCGTCGCTGTCGCTGCGATAGACGCGGCCGGGGGCTATGATCCTGATCGGCGGCGCTTTTTCCATCATCGTGCGGATCTGCACCGGCGACGTATGCGTGCGCAGCAACATCCGCTGCGCGGCACCTTCGCCAACTTCCGGAAAATAAAATGTATCATGCATCGCCCGCGCCGGATGCGTCTCGGGAATGTTGAGCGCGGTGAAATTGTGCCAGTCATCCTCGATCTCGGGCCCCGTCGCCACCGCGAAGCCCATGTCGGCGAAGATTTCGGCGAGTTCGTCCATCACCTGCGAAACCGGATGCACGCTGCCGCGCGGCGCCGTGTCGGCGGGCAGCGTCATGTCGACCGCTTCGGCCGCCAGCCGCGCCTCGAGCTCGTTGGCGTCGAGCGCCGCCTTGCGCGCTGCGAGCGCCGCGGTCACGCTTTCGCGCAGCGCGTGGATGAGGGGACCTTTCGCCTGCCGCTCATCGGGGCTCATGCCGCCCAGCGTCTTCAGGAGCGCGGTGATGCTGCCCGCCTTGCCGAGCGCTGCGACGCGCACGGCCTCGACCGCTCCGGCATCGGCCGCAGCTTCGATGTCGCGCAACAGCTGCGCTTCGATGGCCTCGATATCGCTCTTCATCATTCGTCCCGTTCCGGCGGCGCTCACGCTGTCGGCCGCATCAAGTGTCGATTGCAAGGATAGGCGGCTGCCCGCGCGTCCGTCGCCAGCCGCTTGCACCGAAGCTGCGGCGCGGGTCAAGCCAGATGGCAGGCGCGACTTATCCGGCGGGCCGGTGCAGCCCCTGGACCGGCGCCCCCGCGGCCGCGGCGCGCGCGACCGCGGCAGCGCCCATGATCGGCTTCGGACGCGTGGCATAATCGCGCGGACTCATGCCCATGAAACGCTGAAAATCCCGGGTGAATTGCGCCTGATCGTAATAATGATGATCCATCGTGTCGATCCACGCCATCGACGGGTCGAGCATGAAGCGCCCCAGCGAGCGCAGGAAGCGCTGGCGGCGGAGCAGCAGTTTGGGCGTAAAGCCAAAGGCGCGCCGGCTCAGGCGCTCGACCGACCGTTCGGACAGGCCGAGCCGCGCCGACAGATCGGCAACGCTCGCCGCTTCGTCGTCGATCAACGCGCGATGCGCCGCCAGAATGCCCGGATCGTCCGGCGGCGCCGACGCCAGCAGCGCGCAGAAATGGGAGTCGATCGAGGCGGCTGCGACCTCGGCATCGTCGATCTGCGGCAAGGCATCGGCAAGCGGAGCGAAGGCCGAAAAGGCCGGGTGCGCGCGGCCGTCGCAATAGGTATCGGCCAGCGCATCGGCGGGGATCGGCATCAGCTTTGCCCAGCCGACAGGGAGGATACCAATGCCCCAGACGCGCATCGCTCCCGCAGCGAAATAGCTGGCGCGGCTTGTCGGCCCGGTCACGATGAAGCGGGGCGCGTCAGCCAGCGGCTCCTCGCCAATCGCGACGCGCGGCGCCTCGCCTTCGATGAGTCGCATATTGGCCCATTCGGGATGCAGATAATCTTCGATCCGTGCGGTACCGCTCAGCGTGACCTCGGTGAGATAGATGGCACTGACATAAGGCGCCAGTCGATCCGAGGGTGGGAAAAAACGCGTGGTGACCTGCGTGCCCGGCGGGAGAGGTTCGGATGCATCGCGGTGCGGCATGATGTCCCATCCTAGTGCACAAAAAAGCATAAAAAACAATGCAAGACCGTCGATTTGTGACGGGTTCTTACAATTTTATGCGCACCGGCTGCGCCATAATTGCGCCATCTGCTGTGGAGGCAGGGCAGCAAGGGGATTTGCGGAGCGGCGCCATGTAAGGGGTCATGGCGGGACCCGACACAAGCGACTGAATTTCCGAGCTTCGTTCCGGCCGTCAGCTTTCTGCGACCCATGGCTATTCGGTGCGGACGGGGGCGATGGTTTCCCACTGGAACCATTGTCGGGGGCGGCGTGGAGCGCGAGCTTTGCGCCGCCTCTTCCTTTTGCTCGGCGACCCCTTTTACCAGCCCGCGCTGATCTTCCATGCCGCCGGGCAAAGAAAAAGGGCGGCCCCGCGGAGGGGGCCGCCCTTGTTTCATTCGTTCGGGCGTTCGGCGTCAGGCTGCCTTGGGCAGCGCCGCTTTCGCCTGCGCGATGATCGCGGTGAACACACCGCCTTCGTTCATCGCGAGGTCGGCCATGACCTTGCGGTCGAGTTCGATACCGGCCAGCTTCACGCCGTGCATGAACTGCGAGTAGGTGAGGCCTTCGGCGCGGACCGCGGCGTTGATGCGCTGGATCCACAGAGCGCGGAAGCTGCGCTTCTTCACCTTGCGGTCGCGGTAAGCATATTGGCCGGCCTTTTCGACGGCCTGCTTGGCGATGCGGATCGTATTCTTGCGACGGCCGTAATAGCCCTTCGCCTGCTCCAATACGCGCTTGTGCTTGGCGCGCGTTGTGACGCCGCGTTTGATGCGTGACATGTCTAGCGCTCCTTACTTCAGGCCATAGGGCGCCCAGAGGCGCACATGGGCCGCGTCCGAATCGCTGAGCACGCTCGTGCCGCGGTTGGTGCGGATATATTTGGAATTGTGCGAAATCAGGCGGTGGCGCTTGCCGGCAACGCCGTGCTTCACCTTACCCGACGCGGTGAATTTGAAGCGTTTCTTCACACCGCTCTTGGTCTTCAGCTTGGGCATTTTGGTCTCCTTTGAAGTCCGTTTGCGTATCGGCCTGGCAGCCCTTTCAGCCAGCCGACACAATCGGAAGCGGGGCGCTTAGGTGGATTCACCCGGAAATGCAAGCGATTCGGCGATCACAAGCTTGCGCCATCGACCTTCTGGATATTCAGCGCATCAAGATCGGCGTCGGGAACGCAGCGCAGGTTCACCGCTGCCATTTTCGATCCGTCGGGACCCGTTCCAACCGAAAAGCTCTGGCAGCCGCAGGTCGCGCAGAACTGATGGTCGATATTATGCTTGTTGAACTTATAGGATATCAGCATCTCGGCACCGCTTTCCAGCCGGAACTGGTCAATGGGCACGAAGGTGAGCAGGAAACCCTTGCGCCGGCAGTGCGAGCAATTGCAGCTCATCGCCGTATCGGGAATGTCGCCGTCGACCGTATAGGTCACTGCGCCGCAATGACAGCTACCCTCATAAGCCATATCCATTCTCTCCTCTTAATGGTGGCAGGCAAGCCCTTCGATAACATCCTCGAGCCGCGCCGGGTCGCCGAGCGCGATGACATGCCCCGTGCTTTCGGCATTCAGCGGATCGCCGTTCCAGTCGCACATTGTCCCGCCGGCGCCCTCGACAACCGGGACGAGTGCGGCAAAGTCATGCAGTTTCAGCCCTGCTTCGACGACCAGATCGATATGGCCGCTGCTGAGCAAGCCATAATTATAACAATCGCCGCCAAAGACCATCCGTTTGTGCGATGTCTGCGCGGCGAGCGCCATGAAATGCTCGCCGTCATGGTCGCTGAAATATTGCGGCCCGGTGGTCGCCAGCACGGCGTCGGACAGGTTTCGGCAGGTGCGCGTTGTGACGACCGTGCCGTTGAAGCGCGTCGGATGTCCCATCGCCCCTACCCAGCGTTCGCCCGCGACTGGCTGATCGATGATGCCGAGCACCGGCCAGCCGTCTTGCAGCAATGCGATCAACGTCCCGAAAATCGGGCGACCGGCCATGAAGCTTACCGTGCCGTCGATCGGATCGAGCACCCATTGGCGGCTCGCTTGGGGACGGTCGGCCCCATATTCCTCGCCGATAATGCCGTCGCGCGGCGCTTCGGCGTCGATCAGCTTGCGCATGGCCGCTTCGGCGGCGCGATCGGCGTCGGTCACCGGGGATGCATCGCCCTTCGCCTCGTGGGCGAATGCGCTGCGGAATAAAGGGCGGATGGCTTGGCCGGCGGCGTCGGCCAGCCGGTTGGCGAGGGCGAGATCATCGTAGAGCGACATGTCCTCCCGCTAGCCCAGCTCCGACGGCTCTGCCACCCCCGGCCGTATCGCCGCGTCAATCAAGCCAGGCGTGGGCACGGACGGGAAATGTCCCCATGCCGCGTATCTTCGGCGGTGCGGCGGTGAAGCGGAAGCCGCTGACCGGCAATGTTTCGAGCCGGGTCAGATGCTCGACGATCGGGATTCCGGCCGCCAGCAAGATGCTGTGCACCGGCCGCTCGCCGCCGCTGGTATCGTCGATGTTGAGTGAATCGATGCCGACGAGCAACGCGCCGTGGTTGCGCAGATATTCCGCGGCCTTGGCCGTCAGAAAGGGGTGGCCCTCGAAATAGGCATCGCTGGCCCAATGGCGATCCCAGCCGGTCTGGACCAGAACCGCGCGGCCCACCACATCCTCCGCCGCAAAATGATGCCAATCGATGGCGCGGCCAGCCATCCCCGTGACCCGAACGACGATGCCCGGCAGCCCGGCCAGCCGATCCAGCCCGATTTCGGCGGTATCGGCGCCATCGGCATAACGATGAAAGGGTGTGTCGACATAGGTGCCGGTGTTTCCGACCATTTCGATCGTACCGATCTGAAATTCGGTCCCCTCGGCATAGATGGCGCGCGACGCCTCGCGTGAAAGATGGTCGCAGATGAGCGGTGCGGGCAAACCCTTATAGGTGACCGTGCCGTGCTCGATCACATGGCTGAGGTCGCGGAAGGCCGTTTCGTCTCTGCATTTTGCCGGTCCGCGGGCAGCCGGTTCTCCGCGCTTGTGGGGTTCGGCGATAATGCGCTTGTTTGTGATGACGACGTTTGCGACCATCAGCAGCCGAAGGTCGCGAACGATATAGGCGGCCAGCGCGTCGTCGTCGATCTCATCGCCGTCGATGTCCAGCCTGAACCCCTGGCCCTGCACCCCGCCACCGTTGGCAAATTCGACGGCAAAATCGAAAACCACGCGCTTGTCTGTCGTCATTTTCCCTGTTCCTTGTTCATTCGCTTGGCGCGCGGCCGCCTTGCGGATGCGGTAGCGGCGCACTTTCGCGCGGTTTCCAAACTCCGAGGACGACGAGCACCATCGGCGCCGGGCGCCGCGCGTCGCGTCAAGAAACAACATCGGGCACTCGCTGCCCTTGCGCAGGCGATCGGTCCGTGTCCCTCCGCGCTAGTCGAAGAGTGAGGAAACACTTGTTTCGTCGGCGATGCGCTTGATTGCTTCGCCCAGCAGCGGCGCGACGGTCAGCGTGCGGACCTTGCCGCTGTCGTTCACCGCGTCGGTCGGCTGGATCGAATCGGTGATGACCAGCTCGGTGAGTTCGCTCGCATCGACGCGCGCCACCGCACCGCCCGACAGCACGCCGTGGGTGCAATAGGCGACGACGCCCTCGGCGCCCGCGGACTTCAGCGCGGAGGCGGCGTTGCATAGGGTGCCGGCAGAGTCCACGATGTCGTCGATGAGGATGCAGAAGCGGCCCGACACATCGCCGATGATATTCATCACTTCCGATTCGCCGGCGCGCTCACGCCTTTTGTCGACGATGGCGAGCGGGGCGTTGTCGAGGCGCTTGGCGAGCGCGCGGGCGCGGACGACGCCGCCGACGTCGGGCGAGACGACCATCAGATTCTTGTCCCCGAAACGCGCCTGGATGTCGGCGCTCATCACCGGCGCGGCATAGAGATTGTCGGTCGGAATGTCGAAAAATCCCTGGATCTGCCCGGCGTGCAGGTCGATCGCGAGCACGCGGTCGGCGCCCGAGGTGGTGATGAGGTTCGCGACGAGCTTGGCCGAGATCGGCGTGCGCGGGCCGGGTTTGCGGTCCTGGCGGGCGTAGCCGAAATAGGGAACGACCGCGGTGATGCGCTTGGCCGACGCGCGGCGCAGCGCGTCGTTGATGATGAGCAATTCCATCAGATTGTCGTTCGCGGGGAAATTGGTCGGCTGGACGACGAAAACATCCTGCCCGCGGACATTTTCATGAATTTCGACGAAAACTTCCTCGTCGGCGAAGCGGCGCACGCTGGTGTCGGTCAGCGGCAGCTCGAGATAATCGGCGATCGCGCGGGCCAGCGGCAGGTTGCTGTTGCCGGAGATAAGTTTCATGGCGTGCAGAGCCCTTTCGCGGCGGATGGGATTGCGCGCCCCTTAGCCAGCGATGGCCATAAGGGGAAGGGGTTAAAGGAGTCGGTCGGTCCCCGTCCGCGGCGCATTTGACCGCGTGGTCGCCCTCCCTAACTGCTTGGTCGTTGCAATCGCCTACGCCGCGGCTAAGTCTCGCCCCCATGACCGACGCCGCTGCAACGCTGACCATCGTCCTTTCCCAGATGACCCAGGCGGTCGGCGATCTGGCCGCCAATGCCGACGCGATGCGTGCGGTTCGCGCGCGGCACGCGCAAGCCGACCTGATCCTTTATCCCGAGCTGCAACTGATCGGCTACCCGCCCGAAGATCTGGTGCTGAAACCCGCGCTGGCGGAGCGGGCCGCGGCGCTGCTCGCGGAACTCGCCGCCGACACCGCCGACGGCGGCCCGGCGATGCTGGTGGGATCGGTGGAGCGCGGCGCCGACGGTCTGCTCTATAATATCGTCGCGCTGCTTGACGGCGGCCGCGTGGTCGCGACGCGGCGCAAGCACGAACTGCCCAATTACGGCACCTTCGACGAAAAGCGCGTGTTCGCGCCCGGCCCGCTGCCCGATATCGTCGAATGGCGTGGGGTGAAGCTGGGCCTGCCGATCTGCGAGGATGGCTGGCTGCCGACGGTGTGCCAGCATCTCGCCGCTGAGGGCGCTGAACTGCTGATCTCGGTCAACGGCAGTCCCTATGAGATCGACAAGGATGAGCGGCGCCTCTCGCAGGTGTTCGCCGCGCGCGTAGCCGAAACCGGCCTGCCGCTGATCTTCCTCAACCGCATCGGCGGGCAGGATGAGCTGGTGTTTGACGGTTGTTCGTTCGTGCTGAACGGCGACGGCGGAGCGGCGCATCGCCTGATCGACTGGGACGCCGAGGAGCGGGTCACGCGTTGGAAGAAAGACGTTGCGGGCTGGCGCTGCGACGCGGGCGCGATCGCCGAATGGGAGGCGCATCCCGCCGACATCTATAGCGCGATGATCCTGTCCCTGCGCGACTATGTCGAGCGCAACCGCTTCCCCGGCGTCGTGCTCGGCCTGTCGGGCGGGATCGATTCGGCGATCTGTGCGGCGATTGCCGCCGACGCGCTCGGGCCGGACAAGGTCTGGTGCGTGATGTTGCCGAGCCGCTTCACCAGTCACGAAAGCCTGGCCGATGCCGGGGGGTGCGCCGAGATGATCGGCTGCCGTCTCGACACCATCCCGATCGCCCCCGCGGTCGAGGCGTTCGACGCAATGCTGGAGGGCAGCTTCGCCGACCGCGCCGTCGATACGACCGAGGAAAATGTCCAGTCGCGCATCCGCGGCGTGACGCTGATGGCGCTGAGTAACAAATTCGGCCCGATGCTGCTGACCACAGGCAACAAGAGCGAGATGAGCGTCGGTTATGCGACCATCTATGGCGACATGGCCGGCGGCTATAATCCGCTGAAGGACGCTTATAAGATGACGGTCTTTGCGCTCGCTAAGTGGCGCAATGACAATGTGCCGCGGCTGTCGCGCAACCCGGTGACGCCGGTGATGCCCGATACCATCATCACCAAGCCGCCGAGCGCCGAGCTGCGCCCCGACCAGAAAGATCAGGACAGCCTGCCGCCGTACGAAGATCTCGACCGGATGCTGCATATGCTCGTCGAGGAAGAGGCGAGCGTCGACGATGTCGTGGCGCGCCACGGTTTCGACCGCGACACGGTGGCGCGGATCGAGCGCCTGCTCGCGATCGCCGAATATAAGCGCCGCCAGGCGCCCCCGGGGGTCAAATTGTCGACGCGCAATTTCGGGCGCGACCGGCGCTATCCGATCACGCATGGGTTCCGGACGGGATAGGGTTTTTCAGGGAAGAAAAGGAAAGGGACGATGCTGGCACTGGGGTCCAAGGCACCGGCAGACCGGGCCGAACGGGTGCTCGATATATTGCGGATCACGGTGGCGCTGCTCATCCTGATCCACGGTGTGTACCGCTTGGCGGCCGACATCGTCGTCCCGTTCGGCACATGGCTCGACAGTCTAGGCTTTCCCTACGGATATGGCTGGGCGATGGCGGTGACAATTTACGAGCTGGTCGGCCCCGCGCTGATGCTCGCGCGCCGCTGGACCAGCCTTGCCGCGCTCGGCCATGCCTTCATTCTGACATTGGGCCTGTTCCTGGTGCATATGCCCGCGGGCTGGTTCGTCGTCGGCGGCGGGCGCAACGGGATGGAATATAGCGTGTTCCTGATCGTTTCGCTGCTTGCGATCGCCTGGGCCTATTGGCCGGTGCGGGACCGCGCGGCGCGATAAATATCGCCACGCAGCGGGCAATGCGGTTATAGGCGCGCCCCATGACCGTCACCACTCGCTTCGCCCCCTCGCCGACCGGACTTCTGCATGTCGGCAACGTTCGCACCGCGCTCCACAACTGGCTGTGGGCGAGGAAACATGGCGGGCGTTTCCTGCTGCGCATCGACGATACCGATGTCGAACGGTCGAAGGAGGAGTATGTCGAGGGCATTCGCGCTGACCTTGACTGGCTCGGGCTCGATATCGACGGCGAGGAGCGCCAGTCGGCGCGCTTCGCGCTGTACAAGGCCGAGTTCGAGAAATTGAAGGCGGCGGGCCGCGTTTATGCCTGTTACGAAACGCCCGAAGAGCTCGACATCCGCCGCAAGGTGCTGCTCTCGCGCGGGTTGCCTCCCGTCTATGAACGCAAACCGATCGACGCGCCGGTGCCTGAAGGCGTCGCGCCGCACTGGCGCTTCCGGCTCGACCATGACGTGCCGATCGAATGGACCGACCTGATCCGCGGGCCGCAGCATTTCGAGCCGAAGACGATGTCGGACCCGGTGGTGCGCCGCGCCGACGGCAGCTGGCTTTACCTGTTGCCGAGCGTGATCGACGACATCGCGATGGGGATCAGCCATGTCGTGCGCGGCGAGGACCATGTGTCGAACACTGCGGCGCAGGTTCAGATGTTCGCGGCGCTCGGTGCGGCACCCCCCGCCTTCGCGCATGAGGCGCTGCTCGTCGGGACCGAGGGGAAATTGTCGAAGCGGCTGGGCTCGCTCGGCATGGCGAGCTTGCGCGAACAGGGGATCGAGCCGATCGCGCTCGCCGCGCTGCTCGCGCGGCTCGGTACCAGCGACCCGGTCGAGCCGGTGACCGATCTGGCGCCGCTGATCGCGGGCATCGACTTTGCGCGCTTCGGCCGCGCGCCGGCGCGCTTCGACGAGGCCGAGCTGGCGCTGCTCAACCAGAAGATACTTCACCTCAGCGATCATGCTGCGGTGGCGGACCGCCTGCCCGCGTCGATTGACGAAGCGCGCTGGAACGCGATTCGCCCCAATCTGGCGACCGTCGCCGAGGCTGCCGACTGGGTAGCGGTGTTCGAAGGGCCGTTCGCGCCGCCCGCGACCGAGGCGGCCGACCGTCCGGTGCTGGATGCCGCGGCGAAGGCGGCGCCGCACATCGACTGGAGCGCCGATCCCTGGCACGCGCTCATCGCCGCGGTGAAGGAGGCGACGGGGGCGAAGGGCCGCGCGCTGTTCCTGCCGCTGCGCCGCGCGCTGACCGCGCGCGACCATGGTCCCGACATGGCTGAGCTGCTGCCGCTGATCGCCAAGGAGGAGGCGATTGCGCGGCTGGCGGGGAGCGGGGAGGCGTAAGAAGGATCGCGCCATGCGCCCCTGCGCAGGCTGGGGCTCATCACCTGTGTTTGCGGTCCTAGCCACGGGCTGTTTAGAGCAGTGTGGGTTAAATATGAACCGTTTGCCCTGAGCTTGTCGAAGGGCCGTTCTTTCTTTTGACGCCGCAAGAAGAAGGACGGTGCTTCGACAAGCTGAGCACGAACGGATTTGGGGTGGTGCGGATCTAGCGCGCGCCGCTCTAAAATCGGCCGCAGGCGATGGGCCCCCGCCTTCGCAAGGGCACAGTGGGACATATCTAAGCAGCCGACTTGACAAATAAGTGATGTTATAACATCCTTGTTGTGTGATCGGGCTGATGGCGGCGATCGACCGCAGCCGGGGCCGGGTCGCAAGGCAAGGAGAGATGCCATGACCCTGATACCGCTGATTTCGGCGATGATGACCGCACCCGAAGCGACGACCGCACCCGCGGGGCGTTCGGCGGCCTTACCCCGCACCCTCTATGGCAGCGATCAGCGCCGCCATCCGGTCGCGGCGCTTTTGGCTGTCGGGCTTCCCGCCGCGCTCGTCGTCGCGGTGGCGCTGTCGCCGATGATCGTCGAAACGCCGCCGATAACGAAGCCTATCACCGGCACGCTGATCGAACTGCCCAAACCCCCGCCGCCCGAACCCGTCGAGGATGCCAAGCCGACGCCGAGAACCACATCGGCGACCGAAACGGTCGAGCCGCGCGTCGAAACCGTGCCGCTGAACGATGATCGCGTCGCCGTCGGGCCGGTGATCGTCGATGCGCGGCCGATCGATCCCGGCCCGCCAGCCCTCCCCGCCGATCCACCCGCGCCCAAGCTGGTGCTCGCCGAACTCGACGCGCGCTTTGCCGGGGCGTTCCAGCCCGACTATCCGGCCCGCGAGCAGCGGCGCGGGGTCGAGGGAGTCGCGAAGGTGCGCGTGCTCATCGGCACCGACGGGCGCGTGAAGGCGGTCGAACTGGTGAGCGCCGACAGCCCCGGCTTCTTTGAAGAAACGAAGCGGCGCGCGCTCGCCAAGTGGCGCTTCAAGCCCGCGACGCGCGGCGGTGTGGCCGAGGAAAGCTGGAAGGTCATGACCGTGCGCTTCGAGATCCGGAACGCCTGATACCCTTCCCGGGGCGGGCGGTTCGCCGCCGTCCGTCCGTTGCTTTCGCTTGACAGAAACACCGAATCCCGCCAAAGGCGCCCGGATATTGGAGGGCGGCGCGGCGTCGCGCGGCCCTCTCATGTTTTTCACACCAACGTCGGGGCCCCTAGTCCCGCGGCATCCACCGGGTCACCGGCGGATGTGCAGTCAATTCGAGGAACAGGGCCATGGCCAAGCCGACGACCGTCAAGATCAAGCTGGTGAGCACCGCCGACACGGGCTTTTTCTATGTCACCAAGAAGAACCCGCGCACGATGACGGAGAAGATGACGGTGCGCAAATATGACCCGCGTGCGCGCAAGCATGTCGAGTTCAAGGAAGCCAAGATCAAGTGATGTATTTTCCCGTGCGGCATTGCCGCGCGGTTTGAAAATGCCTCATTCCCGCGAAGGCGGGGATTCAAAAGGGCGGCGGTTGCGCCGCCCTTTTTCGTGGGTGAAGGGATGGTGGGTAGGGGTAATTAGTGGCCGATCACTCCTCCCTGTGGCGAAGCCATGGGGAGGTGGCAGCGCGAAGCGCTGACGGAGGGGCCATGGCACTACCGTCGCAGCCCCTCCACCACCGCCTGCGGCGGCGGCAACTTCCGCTTGGAACCCGCCTCAGGCAAACGCCCCCACGCTCTCGATGAACTTGATCACCGAAATCGGTTTCGAGACATAGGCCTCGGCGCCCGCGGCGCGGATCTGCTCCTCGTCGCCCTTCCCCGCATAGGCGGTGACCGCCATGATCGGCACGGCGCGCAAGGTCAGGTCGGCCTTCATCTGGCCGATCAGGTCCAGCCCGCTGACATGCGGCAACTGGATGTCCATGATGATCAGGTCGGGCGACACCTCGCGCGCCTTGGCCAGCGCGTCGCGGCCGTCGCGCACCGGATGCGCGCTGTAGCCGTGGGCGTTGAGGAGGTCGCAGAACAGGCGCAAGTTGAGCTCATTATCTTCGACGACCAGGATGGTCTTGCCCATGTGCGTTCCGTTCCCCACCTTGCGTATGCGGCCCGTTTAGGCGAATCGGCGGCATGACACAATTAGGGACACATTCCTTGCACGATGACGATGACGATGCCGCGCTGGCGCTTCAGGCGCTCGGTTGGATCTTGAGCGACGAGCCGCGCGCCGAGCGGCTGCTTGGCCTGACAGGGTTGGCGCCGGACGAACTGCGCGCCTCGCTGGGCGAGCAGGCGACGCTGGCGGCGATCCTGTCGTTCCTGACGTCCCACGAAAACGACCTTGTCGCCTGCGCCGATGCGTTGCAGGTGCCGCCTGCAAGCTTGGCCGCCGCTGCCCACCGACTCGAAGGAAGTCCCGCATGACCCGCCCGCTCGTCATCACCGATTGCGACGAGGTGCTGATGCACATGGTCGTGCCCTTCGCCGAATGGGTCGACGCCGAGCATGGCGTAATTTTCCGTATCGAGGATGCGAGCTTTGCAAACGCGCTGAAGCGTAAGGAATGCGGCACGCCGCTGGAGGCCGCCGAGGTGTGGCCTTTGCTCGACGGCTTTTTTCGCGAGGAAATGACGCGGCAATATCCGATTCCGGGTGCCTTGGCCGCGATGGCGGCGATCGGCGCCGAGGCGGACATTGTCGTGCTCACCAACGTCGGTCCCGAGCATCAGCAGGCGCGGATCGAGCAGCTCGCGCTTCACGATTTCCACGCGCCGGTGATCGGCAGCCGCGGCGGCAAGGGCGCGCCGGTGCGCCGCCTGATCGAGCAATATCGTCCGTCGGTTGCGGTGTTCATCGACGATCTGGCGGGGCATCATCACTCGGTCGCGGAGGAAGCGCCCGAGGTGTGGCGGCTTCATTTCGTCGGCGAGCCCGCCATCGCGGACAAGATTGCCGCGTCGCCGCACGCCCACGCGCGAATCGACGACTGGAAAGCGGCGCAACGCTGGATCATGGCGCGGCTCGCCGAAAACATCCCTGCCCCGGCGCCGCAGCCGGTTTGAAGAAGGACTCTCCCATGGATATTGCCGCCAAAATCGCCGAGCTCGGCCTCGATCTTCCCAAACCCGCTGCGCCGGTCGCCGCCTATGTGCCCGCGGTCGAACACGGCGGGGTGCTGTACATCAGCGGCCAGCTGCCGTTCCGCGACGGGCAGGTCGTGACCGGCCGGCTGGGCGACGACATGGACATCGCGGGCGGGCAGGACGCGGCGCAGCGCGTCGCGCTGATGCTCGTCGCGCAGATCGGGCAGGCGCTGGGCGGCGACTGGTCGCGCGTCGAGCGGATCGTCAAGCTGGGCGTCTTCGTCAACAGCGCGCCAAGCTTCACCGATCAGGCGAAGGTCGCCAATGGCGCGTCCGAACTGTTCGAAACATTGTTCGGCGAGGCCGGCCGCCACGCGCGCGCCGCGGTGGGCGTCGCGGTGCTGCCGCTCGGCGCGGCGGTCGAGGCCGACGCGATCGTGGCGGTGCGCCCGGCCTGAGCGATGGCCGAGGCCGATCCACCGGCGCGGACGATCTCGCTCGGCACCGGCGTCGCCGCGGTGGACGCGGCGGCGTGGGACGGGTTGCACGATGGCGGCAATCCTTTTGTGAGCCATGCGTTTCTGTCGCTGCTCGAGGAATCGGGCAGCGTCGGGCCGGGCACAGGGTGGCAGGCGGCGCCGCTGCTCGTCGAGGATGCGGACGGGAGGCTGGTCGCGGCTGCGCCCGCTTACCTTAAAGCGCACAGCCAAGGCGAATATGTGTTCGATCATGCCTGGGCCGATGCCTGGGAGCGCGCGGGCGGCGACTATTATCCGAAGCTTCAGATCGCGGCGCCCTTCACCCCCGTTCCCGGCCCGCGCCTTCTCGCGAACGACAAGGATGACGCGCGGCTCCTCCTCCGCGCGGCCGAGGCGGTCGTGCGGCAGAATGATCTGTCGTCGGCGCACGCGACCTTTGTCGCGCCCGAACAGATGCCGTTGTTCGAGGAAGCGGGCTGGCTCGTCCGCCGCGACATTCAGTTTCATTTCGCGAACACAGGCTATGCCAGCTTCGACGATTTTCTCGCGACGCTCAATTCGCAAAAGCGCAAGCAGCTACGCAAGGAGCGGTTACGCGCGGTCGAGGGCCTACGGATCGAAGAGCTGACCGGCGATGCGATCCGCCCCGATCATTGGGATGCGATGTGGCTCTTCTATCAGGACACTGGCGCGCGCAAATGGGGGCATCCCTATCTTACCCGCGAGGCGTTCGACCTGATGGGCGGGGCGATGGCAGAGCAGATCCTCCTGCTGATCGCCTATGATGCGGAGGAGCGGCCGGTCGCCGGCGCACTGCACTTCCTGGGGGCCGACACGCTTTACGGCCGCTATTGGGGATGCCTGACCGAAATCCCCTATCTGCATTTCGAGCTATGCTATTACCGCGCGATCGACATTGCGATCGAACGCGGGCTGAAGCGCGTCGAGGCAGGGGCGCAGGGCGGACACAAGCTCGCGCGCGGCTATGGCCCCGTCGCGACATGGTCGGCGCATTTCATCGCCGATCCGGGCTTTCGCCGCGCGGTCGCCGAGTTTCTCGAGCGCGAGCGCGCCGCCGAAGAGGTCGAGATGGAATGGCTGGAGGGGCATATGCCCTTCAAGCGGAGGGATTAGGCCGCAAACCGCCGCGCGGCGGGACGGCGCGCTGTCTCGTCGAGCCAGGAGCGCGCCTGGCGCTGCGCTTCGGCGATTTCATCGCGCGACATTTCGCTCGACAGGTCGGCGCGACATTGCTGGCCCTCGATATTGCCGCCGAGCGCGGCAAGGTTGAACCATTTATGCGCCTGGATCAGGTCGACATCGACCCCGCCGGTGCCCGTCGAAAACGCGATACCGAGATCGAAATAGGCATTGGCATCGCCGCGCGCCGCATCGAGCAGACGGCTTTCGATCAGATATTGGGCAGACTTCAGACTGTTCGCCATGATAACCCCCTTTACCTCCACCCACATGGAGACCTCGGGGCCAAATTTGCGGCTTATGGTCAACAAAGTGTTAACGATGATGTCGATTTTTGGGGGGCAAGTTTTCAAACGCCGGAAAAGATGGGATTTTCCTCTTTTGTCACTCCCGCGAAGGCCGGAATTCCGGCGCTAAATCATGACGCGCCGACGAGATCCCGGCCTTCGCCGGGATGACGGGCTGGTGACTTGGGTCCTGAACCTAGCCCACCGGCCAGTTGTCGATCAGCCGCGTCTTGCCGATCCTTGCTGCGGCAAGCAGGCGTGCCGGGGCGCGAAAGGTGGTCAGCCGTTCGAGGCTGTCGGCATCGGCCAACGCGACATAATCGACGGCGTCGAAGCCGCCCGCAACGATCGCCGTTTCGGCCTTTGCCAGCGTATCGGCGACCTCGGCGCCGCCGGCGATCGCCTTTGCGGCGGCCTTCAGCGCGCGTGGAAAGGCGGTCGCCGCTGCGCGCTGATCGGGCGACAGATAGGCGTTGCGCGACGAGAGCGCGAGGCCGTCGGCGTCGCGCGCGATCGGCGCGCCCAAGATGTCGATGCCGAAATCGAGGTCGCGCGCCATCCGGCGGACGATCGCGAGCTGCTGCCAATCCTTTTCGCCAAAGATCGCGACGTCGGGCCGCACCTGATTGAATAATTTGGCGACGACGGTCGCAACGCCGTCGAAATGGCCGGGACGCGCGGCGCCGCAATAATCGGCGCCCAGCTCGGCAACCTCGATATGCGTGCTGTGCCCGTGCGGATACATGATGCCGACGTCGGGCGCCCAGAGCAGGCTGGTGCCTTCCTCGACGAGCATCGCAGCGTCCTGCGCTTCGCCCCGCGGATAGGCGTCGAAATCCTCGTTGGGACCGAACTGGGTCGGATTGACGAAAATCGACACGACGACATGGTCGGCGATACGCCGTGCCATGCGGACGAGCGAGAGGTGGCCTTGGTGCAGCGATCCCATGGTGGGCACCAGTGCGACGCTCTTGTCCCCCTGTTTCAGTGCCGTAACGGCACGGTGGAGCATCGCGATGTCACGGATGATTTGCACGGCCGGGCGCCCTCCGATATTGGCGGCGCTGAGACACCACCGATGCGGCCCCCATGCGCCGCCAAGAGGAAAATCGCAACGCTCATGACGACGCCCGCACCGCACCGTATCATCTTTGCCAATGAAAAGGGCGGGACGGGCAAATCGACCTGCGCCGTGCATTTTGCGGTCGCACTGGCAAGCCAGGGCTGGCGCGTCGCGGGGATCGACCTCGACCCACGGCAGCGCACCTTTCACCGCTATCTGGAAAATCGCGAACAGACCGCGCGGCGGCGCGACATCGTGCTGCCAACTCCGCGCTTTGAGGTATTCACGGGTTCGACGATCGAAGAACTTGATGAACAGGTCGCGCAGCTGAGCCGCGACGCCGATTATCTGATCGCCGATACGCCGGGCCGCGACGATCTGTTCGCGCGCCACCTCGCGACCAGCGCCGATACGCTGATCACGCCGATCAACGACAGCTTCATCGATTTCGACCTGATCGGTCAGGTCGATCCCGAGACATTTCAGGTAACGCGCCCCAGCTTCTATTCCGAACTTATCTGGGACACGCGCAAGGCGCGCGCCAAGAGCGATGGGCGGACGATCGACTGGATCATCCTGCGCAACCGGCTCCAGCACGTCGATGCGCACAATATGCGCCGTGTCGGCGAAGCGCTGAGCCAATTGTCGCGCCGAGTCGGCTTTCGCGTCATCCCGGGGCTTGGCGAACGCGTCATCTATCGCGAGCTTTTCCCGGCCGGGCTCACCCTGCTCGACAAGGCGCATCTTGGCGGCATGGGGATCGGCCATGTCGTCGCGCGGCAGGAGCTGCGCGAAGCGATGGGCGGCCTTAACCTGCCCGCGCGCGAGCGGCTGCATCCCGATGGCGATTTGTTCGCCGCCGCCTGACCTTCTGCTCTCTTCCAAAGAGGATCGACGATGACCCATGATTTCCATCCGACGATGCTCCGCGAATATGATATTCGCGGCGTCGTCGGCGACACGCTGTCCGACAAGGATGCCTATGCCATCGGCCGCAGCTTTGCGACGCTGATCCGCCGCGCGGGCGGCCGCCGCGTCGCCGTGGGTTATGACGGACGGCTGTCGTCGCCGATGCTCACCGAGGCTCTGATCGAGGGAATCAATGCCGCGGGGGTCGATGCGCTGAATGTCGGACTGGGACCGACGCCGATGCTCTATTATGCCGCATCAACCGAAGAGGTTGACGGCGGTATACAGATAACCGGCAGCCATAATCCCCCCGACTATAATGGCTTCAAGATGGTGTTTCAGGGGCGCCCCTTCTTCGGCGCCGACATTCAGCGGATCGGCGAACTGGCCGCCGCGGGCGACTGGGAGACGGGCGAAGGCACGGCGGAGAGCATCGACATCGTCGACGCCTATGTCGATCGGCTGGTCGAGGGCTTTGCCGGCGGTGCCTTCCGAATCGGCTGGGACGCGGGCAACGGCGCTGCGGGCACCGTCATCGAAAAGCTGACCGCGCGTCTTCCGGGCGAGCATCATTTGCTTTTCACCGATATTGACGGGCATTTCCCGAACCACCATCCCGATCCGACCGAAGAGAAGAACCTCGCCGATCTGAAAAAGCTCGTCGCCGAAAAGAGTCTCGATTTCGGTGTCGCTTTCGATGGGGACGGCGATCGTATCGGCGCGATCGACGGTCGGGGCCGCGTGATCTGGGGCGATCAGCTGCTGCAAATCTATGCCGCCGCGGTGCTGAAAGACATGCCGGGTGCGACGGTGATTGCCGATGTGAAGGCCAGCCAGGCGTTGTTCGACCGGGTCGCCGAACTGGGCGGCACGCCCTTGATGTGGAAAACCGGCCACAGCCTGATCAAGGCGAAGATGAAGGAAACCGGCAGCCCGCTGGCAGGCGAGATGAGCGGCCATATCTTCTTCGCCGACCGCTATTATGGCTATGACGATGCGCCCTATGCCGCAGTGCGGTTGATCGAGGCAGCGACGAAGCTCGGCAAAAGCGTCACCGAACTGCGCGGCGGCATGGCGCCGATGGTCAACACGCCCGAAATGCGCTTCCAGGTCGACGAGGTGCGCAAATTCGCCATTGTGGATGAAGTTCTCGATCGACTGACGGCGGCAGGCGCGCGCGTCGACCGCACCGACGGCGCGCGCGTGATGACCGACGACGGCTGGTGGCTGCTCCGCGCATCGAACACGCAGGACGTTCTCGTCGCGCGCGCCGAGGCGACCGACGAGGCGGCGCTGGCGCGCCTGCTTGCGGCGATCGATGAGCAACTTGCACTATCCGGCGTCGTGCGCGGGGAAAGCGTGGGGCATTAGCGAGATGACGCCCTCCCCTTCAGGGGAGGTCAGCGAAACTTGGCAGCTTGCCGCCTAGTTGCAGCGGGTGGGGGCCATCGGCATAGGGCAAGGCCGATGGCCCCCACCCCACTCGACGAAGGCCCGGCTAGCGCCGGACCGAGTCTCGCTGCCCCTCCCCTGAAGGGGAGGGGTGAGAGTAGATGCAATAAGCTTGCCAGATTGACCTTGGCGGCGTCGCTGGGGTAACGCGGCACGAAGCCAGACGGGAACCGACCGCATTATGACCGACGAGGAATCGACAATCGCGCGGGCCGCCGACGACGATCATGGCGTCACCGAGCATCGTGCGCACGCGCGCGACGATGCCGCGGCGGGCAATGGCCTCGCGGTCATTTCGATCGCCAAAAGCTATGACAAGCGCGTCGTGCTGTCCGACGTGTCGCTGTCGGTCGGCAAGGGCGAGGTCGTCGGGCTGCTCGGCCCCAATGGTGCGGGCAAGACGACCTGCTTCTATTCGATCATGGGACTGGTGAAGCCCGACGCGGGGCGCATCATGCTCGACGGCGCTGACATCACCGCGCTGCCCATGTATCGCCGCGCGATCCTGGGCCTGGGCTATCTGCCGCAGGAAACCTCGATCTTTCGCGGCATGACGGTGGCGCAGAATATCGAGGCAGTGCTCGAACTTGCCGAGCCCGACAAGGTCGCGCGCGAACGGCGGCTTGAGGAATTGCTCGACGAATTCGGTCTGACACGGCTGCGCGATGCCGCGGCGATGGCGCTGTCGGGCGGCGAACGGCGCCGCGCCGAAATCGCGCGTGCACTCGCCGCCAATCCGTCGATCATCCTGCTCGACGAACCTTTCGCAGGTATCGACCCCTTGTCGATCAGCGATATTCGCGACCTTGTCGCCGACCTCAAGACGCGCGGCATCGGCGTGCTCATAACCGATCATAATGTGCGCGAGACGCTCGACCTCGTCGATCGCGCATGCATCATCTATGACGGCAAGGTGCTGCTCGCGGGATCGCCCGCCGAACTCGTCGCCGATCCCGAAGTGCGCCGACTGTATCTGGGTGAGGGATTCTCGCTGTGACGGCTAGAGCCGTGTCGGTGTTGAATGAGCTGCTTTTCATTTCCGTTCGTGTCGAGCGAAGTCGAGACACGCCGAGATCGTGCGTGCCTTCACGTGTCTCGACTTCCGGCAAAGCCGGAAGTTTATCCCGAGCGACTGCCAAGGCAGTCGAGGGGCTCGACACGAACGGGGTAATGGGCCGCTGATACTCAATGGCGTTGGGGCCGCGCCTCGATCTCCGCCAGTCGCAATCGCTGGTGATGACGCCGCAGCTGCAGCAGGCGATCAAACTGCTGGCGCTGTCCAACCTCGAACTCGAAGCCTATCTGGCCGAGGCGCTGGAGGGCAATCCGCTGCTCGACACGGGCGCGCCCGACAGCGAGGGCGGGGGCGACGAGCCCGACGGCGATGCGCCGCCGGTGACCGAAACGCCCGCCGATACCGATCATGCGCTCGCGTCCGACGCGGGGACGGCCGACGACCTCGACGTCGATTTCGCCGAGGAGCGTTTCCACCACGACAGCGCGAGCGACAGCGTCGGCCTGTCGGGCGCGGGCGAGGATGTCGATTTCGACAGTTTTGCGGAGGCCGAGGGTACGCTTCACGACCATCTGCTCGCGCAGGTCGGCGAGCGGCTGGACGGGATCGAGGCGATCGTGGCGGCGCAGCTTGTCGCATTGATCGACGAGACGGGCTATCTTCGCGCCGACCTTGGCGAGCTCGCCGCGCAGCTGGGCGTGCCGCTGGCGATGGTCGAGGCGGTGCTGGGGGTGGTTCAGGGCTTCGACCCCGCGGGTGTCGGCGCGCGCGACCTCGCCGAATGCATCGCGATCCAGGCGCGCGAGGCCGACCGTTACGACCCCGCAATGGCGACGATGATCGCGCATCTGGAGCTGGTGGCGAAAGGCGCCTTCCCGCAACTGAAGCGCATCTGCGGCGTCGACGACGAGGATCTGGCCGATATGATCCGCGAACTGCGCGGCTATGATCCGAGGCCCGGCCTGAAATTCGGCGGATCGCCCGCGCAGGCGGTTGTCCCCGACCTGTATATCCGGCGCACGGCGGCGGGCTGGGCGGTCGAGGTGAACAGCGCGACCCTGCCGCGGCTGCTCGTCAATCGCCGCTATTATAATGAACTCGCCGCGGGGGCAGCGGCAAAGAGCAAGGCGTGGCTGTCCGAACAGCTCGCAGGTGCGAATTGGCTGGTGCGCGCGCTCGACCAGCGGCAGCGCACGATCGTCAAGGTCGCGAGCGCGATCGTGAAGCAGCAGGAGGGGTTTTTCCTGCACGGCGTCGCACATATGCGCCCGCTGACCCTGCGACAGGTCGCCGAGGAGATCGGGATGCACGAATCGACCGTCAGCCGCGTCACCAGCAACAAATATCTGTCGTGCCCGCGCGGCCTGTTCGAGCTCAAATATTTCTTCTCGTCGGGCATTTCGGCGACCGAGGGCGACGGCGCCGTATCGGCGGAGGCGGTGAAGAGCCGGATCAAGGCGATGATCGAGGGCGAGGACGCGCGCGCGATCCTGTCCGACGAGACGATCGCGCAGAAGCTGTCGGCCGAGGGCCATGACATTGCGCGGCGCACGGTGGTGAAATATCGCGAGGCGATGGGGTTTGGGTCTTCGGTGCAACGGCGGCGGCAGAAGGCGCTCGCGGGTTGAAACCGTTGTCACCCCGCACTTGATCCGGGGTCCAGGACTTCGGCGCGACAATGGATTCCGGATCAAGTCCGGAATGATGAAATAAGGGTGGGAGCCGGTTGACTTTTTGCCCGCTTCCCCATAGTTGCGCCGCTTCGCGTCAATACGCCAAGATTTACGGACAAGAACCATGAAGATTCGCAACAGCCTGAAGTCGCTGAAGGACCGCCACCGTGATAACCGCGTTATCCGCCGCCGTGGCCGCACCTATGTGATCAACAAGACCAACCGCCGCTTCAAGGCGCGCCAGGGCTGATTGCCCTGCCGGGGCGTTTCGCCCTGCGTGCATTTGCGAGTTAGCGTGACGCCGTCGGATGCTTCCGGCGGCGCTTTCGCGTGTCGGGGAGCCTATGATTCGCCAAAGTGTGATCTTCGACGTCGGCCGTGTCCTGTTCGACTGGGATTTGCGCCACCTGTTTGCCAAGCTGATCGCCGACGAGCAGGAACTCGAATGGTTCGTGACCCATGTCGTCACGCCCGAATGGCATTTCCAGCACGACGCGGGCCGTCCGCTTGCCGATATGCTGCCCGAACTGAAGGCTGAATTTCCCGGTCATGCACCACTGATCGACGCCTATGCCGCGCGCTTTAACGAGACGATTCCGGGGCCGATGCCCGGCAGCCTCGAACTGGTCGAGCGGCTCGATGCCGCGGGCGTGCCGCTGTTCGCGATCACCAACTTCGGCCACGAATTCTGGGAAGGCTTCCGCCCGACGCAGCCGGTGTTCGACCGCTTCCGGGGCATCATTGTGTCGGGGACCGAGAAACTGATGAAGCCCGACCCCGCGATCTATCAGCTCGCAATCGAGCGCTTCGGCATTGATCCTGCGGGCGCGCTGTTCATCGACGATGTGGCGGCAAATGTCGCGGGGGCCGAATCCGCGGGCATTGCAGCGCACAGGTTCGTCGACGCGGTGGAGCTGGAGCGTGAATTGGTGGCACGGGGGTATCTCACCTAAGGTAACGTCATCCCGGCGGAGGCCGGGATCTCATCCGTGCGTTTTCGTTCACCGGCGAGATCCCGGCCTTCGCCGGGATGACGAGATAAGGAAACCTATTTCTCCACCCCCAGCTGCGTCAGCACGAAGGCGAACTCCTCGGCATCCTCGCGCAGCGCGCCCCAGCGGCCCGATTTGCCGCCGTGGCCTGCGCCCATGTTGGTGCGCAGGAGGAGGAGCGAATCGTTCGTGCGCGTTGCGCGCAGCTTGGCGACCCATTTGGCGGGCTCCCAATAGGTTACGCGGGGGTCGTTGAGCCCCGCCGACACCAGCATCGGCGGATAGGCCTTTGCGGTCACATTGTCGTAGGGGCTGTAGCGCAGCATATAATCGAACGCCGCCTTGTCGGTGATCGGATTGCCCCATTCGGGCCATTCGCCCGGCGTCAGCGGCAGCGTTTCGTCGACCATCGTGTTGATGACATCGACGAAGGGCACACCCGCCAGCACCGCGCCCCACAGTTCGGGCGCCTCGTTATAGACGACCCCCATCACCTGCCCGCCCGCCGAGCGGCCCTCGATCGAAATCTTGCCGGCGCTCGTATATTTCTTGGCGATCAGGCCCTTGGCGACGTCGATGAAATCGTTGAACGTGTTGGTGCGCTCCGTCGTCTTGCCCGCAAGATACCAGGCGCGTCCCATGTCGTCGCCGCCACGGACATGCGCGATGGCATAGATCATCCCGCGATCGACCAGGCTCAAACGCGTCGTCGAAAAGCCCGGGGGCACGCGATAACCGTAGCTGCCATAGGCATAGAGGTGCATCGGCGCGCTGCCGTCGAGCTTGGTGCCTTTTTTGTAGACGACCGAGGCAGGGATCATCGTCTTGCCGTCGCGGCTCGGAAGATTTACCCATTCGGTAACATATCGTGACGAATTGTAACCGGATGGGATTTCCTGTACTTTCAGCGTTTCGAGCGCCCCACTCGCCAGATCATAATCATAGACAGTGTCGGGGGTGACCATCGATTCATAGTCGAGGCGGAGCTTGTCCTGATGATATTCGGGATTGTCGCCGAGCCCCGCCACATAAGTGGCCTCCGGAAACTTGATCCGGCCGGGGGTCAAAGGCGCGTCATATTTGCGGACGTCGACCTGATCGAGCCCGTTCTCGCGCGCCTCCAGCACGAAATAGTCGCGGAAGATCGAGAGGCCGGTGATGTAGCTGTGGTCCGATCCGGGGATCAGCGTTTTCCATTCATCAGGCTTGTCGATGCTTGCGGTTGCGACGCGGAAATTGGGGTGTTCGTCGTTGGTGTGGATATAGAGCGTGCCTTCGCGCTCATCGACGCTGTATTCGCGGCCCTTCTGGCGCGCCGATACGAGCTGCATCGGCGCTTCGGGATTGTCGGCGGGGAGGAGGTATACCTCGCTCGTTTCGTTATCGCCCGTCGCGATGACGATATAATTGTCGGCGGCGGTCTTGCCGATGCCGACGCCAAAGCCGATGTCGGCCTCCTTGTAGAGCAATTTATCCTCGCTCACCGCCGTGCCGAGCTTGTGCAGCCGAACATTGTCGGTGCGCCAATTCTCGTTCGCGAGGCCATAGAGGATGGCGTCATTGTTCGCGGTCCACACCAGCGACGAGAGCGTGCCGGGGATTACGTCGGGGAGCAGTTCGCCCGTTTCCAGATTGCGGATGCGCGCTTCGAAACGTTCCGACCCATTGTCGTCGAACGAATAGGCCATCAGCTTGCCGTCCGGACTGACCGACAGCTCGGCGAGACGGAAATATTCCTTGCCCGCGGCCATCGCGACCTCGTCGAGGATCAGCTGGGTCTTACCGGCGCCCGAGGCGGGCTTGCGATACCACTTCTTATACTCGGCGCCTTCCTCATATTCGACCCAATAGAGCCAGTCGCCATCCTTTTGCGGGACCGAGCTGTCGGCTTCCTTGATGCGGCCCTTCATCTCCTGAAACAGCGTCTCAACAAGGTCGGCATGGGGTTTCATCGCCGCATCGAAATAGGCATTTTCGGCTTTCACATAATCGAGGATGTCGGCGTCATCGATCGTCGGATAGCTCTGGTCGCGCAGCCAGAAATAAGGATCGGACAGCGTCTTGCCGTGGAGCGTGACGTCATGGGGCCGCTTTTCGGCAATGGGAGCGGCGGGCAGCGCGGGGCGGTCGGTCAATTCACTCTCTTTCTGTACGGCGAAGGCGCTCGCGGGCGCGACAAGCGGGGTGGTAATTGCGGCCAGAAACATCCAAATAGCACGCATAAAGACAACTCCGGCAGCATCGCCCGCATGGGCAGGTATGACTGCGATGTAGGAACAAGGAAGCCATCATGTCCAGCCCCGTCCCCGGCACTATTTATGCCGAGCGTCTTGCCCGCCTTCGCGCCGAACTGGCGCGGCAGGGGCTCGATGGGTTTGTGGTGCCGATCAGCGACGAACATATGAGCGAATATGTCGGCGCCTATGCGCAGCGAATGGCGTGGCTGACCGGCTTTGGCGGTTCGGCGGGGACCGCGGCGGTGCTACCCGAGAAAGCCGCGGTGTTCATCGACGGGCGCTATACGGTGCAGGTACGCGATCAGGTCGACGAGGCGCTGTTCGATTATGTCGGCGTGCCGCAGTCAAGCGTCGCCGAATGGCTGGGCGCCCATGTCAGCGCGGGGCAGACGATCGGGTACGACCCCTGGCTGCACGGTATCGACTGGGCGCGCGGGCTGGAAAAGGCACTGGCGGCGAAGGGCGCAAGTCTGGTTGCGGTTGATGCGAACCCGGTCGATGCGGCGTGGGACGACCAGCCCGCGCCGAGCGACGCGCCGGTGAGCGTTTATGATGCGGCGCTCGCCGGGCAGGCTGCGGCCGATAAGCGGGCAGTCATCGCCGACTGGCTGAAGGCGAAAGGGCTCGACACGACGGTCATGACCGCGCTCGATTCGATCGCCTGGACCTTCAACATCCGCGGGGAGGACGTCAGCCACACCCCCGTCGGGCTGGCTTTTGCGCTGCTCCACGCCGACGCCACCGCCGACCTGTTTATCGCGCCCGAGAAAGTCACCGACGCGGTGCGCGCGCATCTGGGCAACAGTGTACGGATCCATGACCGCAGCGCCTTTGAGGGCGCGCTCGCTGACCTCGCGGGCAAGAAGGTCGCGGTCGATCCCGACCGCGCGGTCGCCGCGATCTTTACCGCGCTCGAGGGCGCAGGCGCGGCGATCGAACGCCACCGCGACCCGGCGGTGCTGCCCAAGGCGATCAAGAACGACGTCGAGCTGGGCGGCACGCGCGCCGCGCATGTACGCGACGGCGTAGCGGTCACACGCTTCCTCAAATGGATGGAAGAAGTCGCGCCGCAGGGCGGGCTCGACGAGCTGGGCGCCGCGGCGAAGCTGCGCGAATTTCGCGAAGCGGGCGGCGGGCTGAAGGATCTGTCGTTCGATACCATCTCGGCCGCGGGGCCGAACGGCGCGCTGCCGCATTACAAGGTCGACGAAACGACCAACCGGGCGATCGAGACGGGCACGCTCTATCTGGTCGACTCGGGCGGGCAATATGCCGACGGCACGACCGACATCACGCGCACGATCGCGATCGGTACGCCGACCGCCGAAATGCGCCGCCGCTTCACGCAGGTGCTGAAAGGTCATATCGCGCTCGCCACCGCGCGCTTTCCCAAGGGCACGCGCGGTAGCCAGCTCGACATTCTCGCGCGCCAATATCTGTGGGCCGACGGGGTCGATTATGCACATGGGACAGGGCACGGCGTCGGCACCTATCTGGCGGTCCACGAAGGGCCGCAGCGGATTGCAAAGCCTTCGGGCGGGCAGGCTGGGACCGAGGAGCCGCTGCACGCGGGCATGATTCTGTCGAACGAGCCCGGATATTACAAGGCGGGGCATTTCGGGATTCGCATCGAAAATCTCGTCATCGTCACCGCGCTGAGCATCGCCGGCGCCGAAGAGGAGATGCTGGGGTTCGAGACGATCACTTTCGCCCCCATCGCGCAAAATCTGGTCGATGTGTCGCTGTTGGCGGCGGCCGAGGCCGACTGGCTCGATGCCTATCACGCCGCGGTGTTTGAAAAGCTGTCGCCGGGGATGGACGAGGCGACGCGCGGCTGGCTTGCCGCCGCGTGTGCGCCGCTTGACCGTACGCCTGCTGCGCTTGCGGCCTGAGCCAGGCATGACCGGCCATCGCAGCAGCGTGCCGCTCACCGATTTTCGCGTACAGGAACGCGTGCGCGTGCGTTTCAACGAGATTGACGGGCAGAATATCGTCTTCAACGCCAATTATCTCATCTATGCAGACATTGGCGTGACCGAATATTTCCGTGCGTTGGGCGAAGGTCAGCCCGGACCCTACTTTCACCAATATGGTACAGATATTCGCGAAACGCACTGCGAAATCGACTATCATGCGCCAGCCCGACTCGACGAACTCATCACGATCGCAGCGCGAATCAGCACCTTCGGTCGCGCGAGTTTCACGCTGCATTGCGGGATTTTTCGGGATTCGGAACGGCTTACCGACATCGAAATCAGCTATGCGCATATCGATACCGATAGCGGACAGCCCACGCCGCTGCCCGGCAGCTTCATTGCCGAGGTACGGCGATTCGAATCACGAACCCCCGCGCAGCCGTGATTCGCGGTGTTCGGTTCGAACCGAATCGCATTTCTCGACCAGAATAGTCAGCTTTTCCGGCACAAGCGGGCAAAAAAAAAAGGGCCGCCCAAGGGCGGCCCGTGGAAGTTTTGGGAGAGGATGCCTAAAAGGCAAGGGTGATATTGCACTGCACAATGAATGTTGCAACTGCGAAATAAGCATCCGCAGTTGCATTTTTTGCAATCGGTGTCGTTGCGGGTTCCATAGTGTGCAATCGTGCGGCCTCTCGCAAATTGCGGCGACTTCGCCTAAATTGGTGCGATGAAGATGTTTGGCAAAGTCGATCTCGGCGGCGGTGTGTCCGATTTCTGGGCCTATATCCGCGAACCGCGCCCGCATCGCTGGGCGATCTGGGGCGTTGCGGTGGCGTTGACCTGGGTCGTGTTCAACGGCGTCGAACAATATCTGATCCCCGTCGACAAGCCCAAGGCGCAGATCATCTATTTCGAAAACTGGGGCGCCGATCGCAGCGCCGAGGAGATTCGCGCCGACTGGGTCGCGCGCGCCAAAGAGACAACCGCCCGCAATGCGAAGAAGCGCGCTGAGTATCAGCGGTTCGCCGACAGCCTGGGAATCGAATATGATTCGACCGAGGCCGACAAGGTGACGCGCGAAACGCTGGGCACCGAAGCCGCCGAAGCCGTGAAGCAAAAACCCGCGCCGCCGCCGCGCTCGACGCTGGCCGAGCGCGCCGCGCGCGGTCCGCAACCCAAAGCCGCCGACTGACGTGACGTCCCGCGCTCCCGGCGACGCCGACTGGATGGCGGCGGCGATCGCGCTGTCGCGGCGTGGATCGCCCGGGTCGGCGCCCAACCCCAATGTCGGCTGTCTGCTCGTCAAGAACCACCGGCTGATCGCGCGCGGCTGGACGCAAGCGGGCGGCCGCCCGCACAGCGAGGCGGTGGCGCTCGCGGCGGCTGGGGCCGCCGCGCGGGGTACGACCGCCTATGTCACGCTCGAACCCTGCGCGCACGACAGCGCACGCGGACCCGCGTGCACTGACTTGCTGATCCAGACGGGCATCGCGCGCGTCGTAGTCGCGGTGCAGGATCCCGATTCGCGCACTGACGGTGCAGGCATCGCGCGGCTACGGGCGGCGGGGGTCGAGGTGATGGTGGGCGTCCTGTCTGCTGAAGCGCGCACCGCGATGGCGCCATGGTGGACGCGGCAGACCGCGGGACGTCCGTTCGTGACGCTCAAGCTCGCGACCTCGCTCGACGGCTGCATCGCGTGCGCCGAGGGATCGAGCCGCTGGATCACCGGCGACCGCGCGCGCGCACACGGGCACCTCGAAAGAGCGCGCCATGAGGCGATCCTTGTCGGGCGCGGGACGCTCGAAGCCGACGCGCCGCGGCTCGACGTGCGGCTGCCTGGGCTCGAGGGTCGCAGCCCGAAGAAATATCTGCTGACGCGCGGGTCGGCACCCGATGGCTGGACGGCGGTTACCTCGCCCGACGCGATCGAGGGCGTCGATTCGCTGCTCGTCGAGGGGGGCGCGGGTGCGGCATCGGCTTTCCTCGCCGCCGACCGCGTCGACCGGCTGCTCCTCTATCGCGCGCCGATCCTGATCGGCGATGGCAAGGCGGCGCTTGGCGACATCGGCCTCACCGACCTGGCGCACGCGCATGGCCGCTGGCGCCTTGCCGACAGCCGGATGCTTGGCAGCGACCGGCTCGACGTCTACGAGCGCGTCAGAGAAGGATAAGCGACGCATGTTCACCGGCATTATCACCGACATCGGCACCATCCGCAGCCGCGACGACCGCGGCGACACGCGGCTGGTCATCGCCACCACCTATGACACGGCGATGATCGACCTTGGCGCGTCGATCGCCTGTTCGGGCGCGTGCCTGACGGTCGTCGACAAGGGGCGCGATGCCGATGGCGACTGGTTCGCGATCGATGCCAGCGCCGAAACGCTGGCGCGCACGGCGCCCGGCATGTGGGACGCGGGACGGCGCCTGAACCTCGAACGCGCGCTCAGGATCGGCGACGAGCTTGGCGGGCATATCGTCACCGGCCATGTCGACGCGGTCGGACGGATCGTCGCGGCCGAACCCGTCGGTGACAGCGTGAAGTTGACGATCGAAGCCCCGGCAGAGCTCGCGCCACATATCGCACCCAAGGGCTCGATCACGCTCGACGGCGTGTCGCTGACGGTGAACGAGGTCGCTGACCGGCCCGACGGCAGCGCGCATTTCACGCTCAACATCATCCCGCATACGCAGGAGATGACGACGCTAAACGAAGCGGCGGCGGGGCGTCCGGTGAATCTCGAGATCGATATCCTCGCGCGCTATCTCGCACGGATGCAGGCGCGCGGCGTCTAGGTTTCGATCCACCCCGCCGCCAGCTCGGGATCGGCGGCGATCATCGACCGGCGCATTGCGAGGCGCCCGATTCGCAGCAGCTCGGCCTTGCGGCGCGCAGGCGCGAGGTTGCAGTTCGCGGCTTCGCGTACCACCGCGGCGCCATAGCGGTCGGCGACGATCAGGCCCGAGCTTTCGGGGCGGTAATCGGGCGTATCGAGGATCGCGGGGTCGAGCCCCGCCGCGAGCGCCCAGTAGAATCGGTCGCACCAGTCGCAATAATCGGGCCATTTGCCGTCGCCGTGCAGGTCGGCGCGGCTGACCTTGATCTCGACGATGGTGATCTGGCCCTTGGCGTCGATCGCGGTCAGGTCTGTGCGCCGCCCGTTGGGCAGCGTCACCTCCGGAATCGCGACCAGCCCCTGCTGCGCGAACAGCCGACACACGCCGCGCGCGACGTCGGCGGCGGTCAGCAGGTCACTCGCCATGGGTCAACGCGCTCAGAAGGGGACGTCGTCGTCCAGATCGTCGTCGAAGGGCGGACGTCCGCCGCCGCTGCCACCGCCGGACGATCCGCCCGAACCGCCGCCCTGGTTCCAGCCGCCGCCCGAACCACCGCCGGACGAACCGCCCTGATCCCAGCCGCCGCTCGAGCCGCCGCCCTGGTTCCAGCTGTCGCCACCGCTGCGCGCGCCGCCGCCCCCGCCAGGCGCGCCGTCGAGCATCGTCAGATTGCCACCCATGCCGGCGATCACGACTTCGGTTGTGTAGCGGTCGTTGCCGTCGCGGTCCTGCCATTTGCGGGTCCGCAGGCTGCCTTCGATGTAAACCTTCGACCCTTTTTTCAGATAGCGTTCGACGACGCCGACCAGCCCTTCGCCGTTGATGACGACATTATGCCATTCGGTGCGCTCCTTGCGCTCACCGGTCATCCGGTCTTTCCACTGTTCGGACGTCGCGATGCGGATATTGGCGATCTTGCCGCCGTTCTGGAACGACTTGATTTCTGGGTCGGCGCCGAGGTTGCCGATGAGAATTACCTTGTTGACGCTGCCAGCCATCCGCCGCTCCGCTCCGCTAGAAAATGTGGAGGATCAGCCTAGTCCAAAGGCAACGGCTGTCCAGTATGTGATTCCGGCAGCGGCATAGGCGAGCGCGAACAAATAGCCAACCATGAACAGCGGCCATTTCCAACCATTGGTCTCCCGCCGCGTGATCGCGATCGTCGAGATGCACTGCGGCGCAAAGACGAACCAGGCGAGGAAGGCGAGCGCGGTCGCCAGGCTCCACTTGCCTTGGAGCCGCTGCCCCAGCGTCTCTGCCATCGCTTCCTCGTCGCCGCCCGCGTCGATCGCGTTCGCGGTCGCCATCGCCGACACCGCGACCTCGCGCGCCGCCATCGCGGGAATCAGCGCGAGCGCGATGTCGTGGTTGAAGCCGATCGGTGCGACGACGACCTCCAGCCCGCTCGCGATGCGGCCGGCGACGCTATATTCGACCTGGCTCTGCCCCTCGGGCGCCTTGGGGAAGGTGAGGAGCAGCCACAGGACGACGGTCGTCAACGCGATGATCGTGCCTGCGCGGCGCAGGAAGATCCACGCGCGTTGCCACAGGCCGAGTGCTATGTCGCGCAGCCGCGGCAGCTGATAGCGCGGCATTTCCATCATGAATCCCGCGCCCGTGCCCTTTGCCACCGTGCGGCGCAGCGCGAAGGCGACGATGAGTGCGCCGACGATTCCGGAGATATAGAGGCCGAAAAGCACCAGACCCTGAAGCCCGATGCCGGTGCCGCCGACCCCGCGATTCGGGATAAACGCGGCGATGATGAGGGCATAGACGGGCAGCCGCGCCGAACAGGTCATCAGCGGCGCGATCAGGATCGTCGTTAGCCGGTCCTTCTCGTCGGGAATCGCGCGCGTCGCCATGATGCCGGGGACCGCGCAGGCGAAACTCGACAGGAGCGGGATGAAGCCGCGCCCCGACAGGCCGACCTTGCCCATCAGCCCGTCCATCAGGAAGGCGGCGCGCGTCATATAGCCCGACGCTTCGAGGAGCAGGATGAAAAGGAACAGGATCAGGATCTGCGGCAGGAAGACGACGACCGCTCCGACGCCCGCGAGCAACCCCTCGACGACGAGGTCGCGGAGGAAATTCGGCGGGATAGTGTCAACGACCCATGCCTGCGCGGCGCCCACCAGCCCTTCGAGCGCGTCGGCGGGCGGACCGGCCCAGGCATAGACCGCCTGGAACATCACGAACATCAGCGCGAGCAGGATGGCCATGCCGAAAACGGGGTGGAGCACAATATTGTCGACGCGCTGCGTCCAGCGACGCACCGGCGTTTCGCTGACGATCGCGGCGCGCGCGATGGCCCGGGCGCGCTGGTGGAGCGAGGCATCGTTTGGGGGTGCCGCCGCCGCGCTGCGGGGCTGGTGCGCGCGGATCGCGCCGTCAACCGCGGCGAGCAGTTCGGGAAGCCCGCGCCGCCGCACCGCGACGGTCGGCACGACGGGCACGCCCAGCTCGCGCGACAGCCGCTCGGCGTCGAGCGTCAGCCCGTCGCGCTGCGCAAGGTCGACCATGTTGAGCGCAACCACCGTCGGCAGGTTCAGCGCGAGAAGTTCGAGCGCGAAGCAGAGATGATTGTCGAGGTTCGCGGCATCGAGCACGATGATGAGCGCATCGGGGCGCGTCTCCCCCGCCTGCTTGCCCAAAATCACGTCGCGCGTGACCGCTTCGTCGAGGCTCGCGGGCGTCAGACTGTAGGTGCCGGGCAGGTCGATCAGCGACAGCGGGCGGCCATCGGCAAAGCTCGCATGGCCCGCCTTCCGCTCGACGGTGACGCCGGGATAATTGGCGATTTTCTGCCGCGCGCCGGTCAGCGCGTTGAACAGGCTCGATTTTCCGGCATTGGGATTGCCGACGATCGCGATCGAGGGAATCGCGGCGGTCATGCGGC
Source organism: Sphingopyxis sp. TUF1 (assembly GCF_036687315.1). NCBI lineage: Bacteria > Pseudomonadati > Pseudomonadota > Alphaproteobacteria > Sphingomonadales > Sphingopyxidaceae > Sphingopyxis > Sphingopyxis kveilinensis. The sequence continues at coordinate 1,508,607 of NZ_CP144683.1, read as the reverse complement.
GCCCCTTTCGCCGACGATGTCCTCGACTTCGATCGCGGCGGCCTGCCGCGCGCGGATGATCACTTTCATCCGTCCGACGGTGAGCGCGAGCGGATCGCGCGAAAAAATGCTGCCGCGGTGGAGCGGGGTGACCTCGCACCCTTCCAGCAGGCCGAATTCGCGCAGGCGACGTCCTTCGTCGTCGGACATGGCGGTCCAGTCGATGCGCGCGATCCGCACCATCACGCCGAGCGGGGTCTTGTCGAGCAAAGCAGTCATTTGCGAGCGATTATCAATAACACTCGCGCAGCGCCAGTCCTTTATCGCCGCGTCACCGCCCCGGGTAGCGCAACCTTCCGACGAAGCGCGCGAGGCTCGGCCGTTCGGGCCGGTTCACGGCGCGGCGGTGCTTCCAGCCTTCGAAGCGCATCACCTGATCGATGCGGCGCGCGAGGAAGGCGCGCATGTCGGCGTGGTTTTCGCTCTCGTCATCGAGGAACACCGCCAACGTCGAGGCGTAGACGGCGCCCAGAATCGCGCGCTTGCTGTAATGATTATAGTCGGTCGCGGTGTCGCCTGCGAGCCGCCACATCAGGTCGGCGGCGCGCCAGCCGAGCTTCACCGCGTGCGGCGCATTGGTCGGTAAGGCGAGCAGCGCGAGCGCGCGGCGCAGCGATTCGCGGTGCGGGGCGAGCAGATCGATCCGCGTTTCGACGAGCGTCGTGATCCGTTCGCGAATCTTCAGCGCGGCGAGTTTTTCGGCGGGCCATTTCGCCGCCATGCGCGCGTCGATGTCGGCGAACCAGGCGTCGACCATGTCGCGCCCGCCGCCGGGGAAAGCGAGGCGCGCGACGTCGGGATCGACCGCGGCGCGGCGCGCGGCGTCGTCGAGCGCGGCGGGGCCGAAGCCGTCGAAGGCCGCCGACGCGGCGATCAGCGGCGCCAGCGCGACGCGAATCTCATCGAGCGTTGGGTCGGCGGAAAGGATCGATGCCATAGGCCTCAGATAGGCCGCGTGCGGCCGCTCGGCAACCGGAACCGCACGGGAAAGCGAGACGGCCGCGGCAACCCTTCGTCGCCCTTTAGATTTTCTTTTGCCACTTACCCATTGTGCCCGGGCTGCGCGGCCCATAGCTTCGTTCCCGAGCGAGACGACCCAAAGGGCCGTCGGCACAGGATTTGAAGAGGTGGAGGAAATATGACCGCATCGCTGTTCGAGCCGATCACGCTGGGCGCCATCGAGGCGCCGAATCGCATCATCATGGCGCCGCTGACGCGCGGCCGCGCCGGGCCGGGCTTCGTCCCGAACGAGCTGGCGCGCGAATATTATCGCCAGCGCGCCTCGGCGGGGCTGATCATTTCCGAAGCCACCGGCATCTCGCAGGAAGGGCTCGGTTGGCCCAATGCGCCGGGCCTGTGGACCGACGCACAGGTCGAGGGCTGGAAGCCGGTGACCGATGCGGTGCACGAGGCTGGCGGCCGCATCGTCGCGCAGCTCTGGCACATGGGGCGCGTTGTCCATTCGGTATTCAACGACGGCAAGCCGCCCGTCTCGGCCTCCGCGACGCGGGCGCCCGGCAAGGCGCACACCCCCGTTGGCCGGCTCGAATATGAAGTCGCACGGCCGCTTGAGCTCGCTGAAATCCCGCGCGTTATCGCCGATTATGCGAAGGCCGCAGAAAATGCCAAGAAGGCCGGTTTCGACGGCGTCCAGCTGCACGGCGCGAATGGCTATCTGATCGACCAGTTTCTGCGCGACGGCAGCAATCTGCGCGACGATGATTATGGCGGGCCGATTGAAAACCGCATCCGCCTGCTCCGCGAAGTGACTGCGGCGCTGATCGATGTGTGGGGCAAGGACCGCGTTGGCGTGCGCCTGTCGCCCAATGGCGACACACAAGGCGTCGACGACAGCGCGCCCGAAACGCTGTTTCCGGCGGCCTCCACGGCGCTGAACGAGCTCGGCATCGCCTTCCTCGAACTACGCGAACCCGGGCCCGACGGCACCTTTGGCCGCACTGACGTTCCCAAACAATCGCCCGCAATTCGCAAGGCGTTCAACGGGCCGCTGATCCTGAACAGCGATTACACCGTTGCGCTGGCCGAAGAGGCACTCGCGAGCGGCGTGGCCGACGCGATTTCATTCGGGCGGCCCTTCATCGGCAATCCCGACCTGGTCGAACGAATCCGTACCGGCGCCGAATGGTCCGCGGACAATCCGCAAACCTGGTACGCGCCGGGGCCGGAGGGCTATACCGACTATCCGGCGCTGGAGACGGCGTAATATTCGGATGTCGCCCCCGCGAAGGCGGGGGCCGCCCTCGGTTTACGCAGCGATGCAGCATAAGGGTGCCAGCGGCCCCCGCCTTCGCGGGGGCGACGGTCAGTTCCGTGCCGCCAGCGCCTTGTCGATGATGCCCGCGCCAATCGGCGCCAGCACCTTGCCGCCGAAACGGAACAGCACGAACGCTCCGACGAAAAGCAGGACCGGCGCGATGAACAGCGCGACGAGCGCCGCGATCACGACACCGAAAATGAGGAACGTGAAGCCGCCAGTCAGCTCGGCCTGACCCTTCGGGCCCAGTTCGACCGTCCGCGGTCCCTTGGCGTCCCACCATTTCCCGGTGACGATCGTCTTGCGCGCGCCGTTGGCGTTCGGTGCGGGCCGGCTCGCGATACGTGCGGGCGCGGGACCAGCTTGCGGGGCAGGCCGGTCGTTGGGCGCAGGATTCCAGGGCCGCTTGTCGCGTTCGGTGATCGCGGCGGCGGGGCGGTCCCTGCGATTCGCTTTTTCGGGCCGCGCCGCCGGTTGCTGCATCGGGGCGGGCCGCGCGCTCAGCCCCGACTCAGCGCGCGCTGCCGCGGACATGTCGGGGGCGACGCTGGTCTTGGCGGGCCGGACCGGTTCGACCCCCAACTTGCGATCATGTTCTGCCATCCGCTCGGCCGCGGTCGGCGGCGTCTGCCCGGTTTCGCGGTCGATCACTACCAGCCGTCCGCCGCGCTCAATGACGGAAAAACGGCTGGGGGGCGGACGATCAACCAATACCGAATTGTTCCTTGAGCGCGAGCATCGCGAGCGCGGCCTTCGCCGCCTCGCCGCCCTTATCCTTGCGCGTCTTGTCGGCGCGCGCAAGCGCCTGTTCTTCGTTTTCGACGGTGAGGATGCCGTTGCCGATCGCAAGGCCGTCGAGCGTCAGCGCCATGATGCCGCGCGCGCTTTCGTTCGACACGACCTCGAAATGATAGGTTTCGCCGCGGATCACGACGCCCAGCGCGACATAGGCGTCAAAGCGCCCGGCGTCGGCGGCAAGCGAGATCGCCGCCGGTATTTCGAGCGCGCCGGGGACGGTCACCGTTTCGTGACTGTGCCCCTCGGCTTCGAGGGCGCTGCGCACGCCACCCAGCAGCATGTCGTTGAGGTGCGAATAGAAGCGGGCTTCGACGATCAGAATATGGGCCATGGCGAACTCCTTAAGCGGGGGTGGGCAGTTGGGGAAGCAGCAAAAGCAGCGCGCCCGCGGCGATGAGAAGGGCGGCAGTCAGGCTTAGCGGCGTGATACGTTCCTTCATCCATATCCAGGCGATCAGCAGGCTGACAAGAATACAGGTTTCGCGCAGCGCGCTGACCGTGGCGACGGGTGCGTAGCGCAAAGCGATGAGCGTCGACCCGAAACTGACGATCGACAGACTGCCGGCGGCGACGCCCGGTCTGAGGTCGCGGCGGAGACGCGCAGCGGTCGCCGTACCCGCGGCGACGCGAAACTGAAGCACCAGCGCGCTGCCGGTCGCGAAGAAGAACCAACAAAGAAAGGACAGAACGCCCTCGCTTGCGCGCATCCCGCCGGCATCGACGACGGTATAGGCGGCGGTCAGCATCCCGGCCGTCAGCGCGGCGATCAGCCCGGCGCGTCCGATGCGACCGCCCGCCGATAACGACAGGATACCGGCGCTGATGGCAATCACGCCGGCTATCTCTGCCAGCCCCGGGGTTTCGCCGAACAGCAGGCCGCCAGCGCCGATCGCGACGAGAGGCGCGGTGCCGCGCGCGATCGGGAACGCGACCGAGAAATCATTGAGCGTATAGGAGCGGGTGAGCACCAGCGAATATGCGCTGTGCAGCGCCACCGCCCCGACGAGCCACGGCAGCATCGCAGGGGTCGGCCAGCCGACGAGGAACAGCGGACCGGCGGCTGCCACCGCCCAGATTGCGCCGCACAGCGCGCGGACTGCTTCCTGATCCTTGCCCGACTTCAGCAGGGCGTGGGACGAAGCGGTCGTCAGCGCGGCGACCACCGCGAAGCCGAACCCAACCGACTGGCTCACCGGCGGGTCACGCTTCTCCTGGAATGGGGCGTTCGCCGACGATCGACAAGCCATAGCCCTCGAGCCCGACGATATTGCTGTGGGTGGGGGTGAGCAGTTCCATCGCATGAACGCCGAGGTCGGCAAGGATCTGCGCGCCGATGCCGTATGTGCGCAGGTCCATGCCCCCGGTCGGCGGCGGCAGCGCATCGGCGTTGGCCGACCCGGGCAGCGGGCGCATCAGCATCACGATAACTCCCGCGCCAGCCTCGCCGATCGCGTCCATCGAACGCTGGAGTCTGCGCTTTTTCGGCCCCGGCCGTCCCATGATATCGTCAAAGAGCGATACAGGGTGCATCCGCACCAGGGTCACGCCGTTGGGATCGATGGGTCCCTTTTGCAGTACGAGATTGACGCTGCCGTCGATCTTGTTGCGATAGGATTTCAAACGCCAGTCGCCGCCATAATCCGATTCGAACGGCTCGTCGGACACGCATTCGACCAGCCGGTCGCTGCGGTTGCGATAGGCGATGAGGTCGGCGATCGTCCCAATCTTCAGCCCGTGGCGCCGCGCGAAGGGAATGAGGTCGTCGAGCCGCGCCATCGTGCCGTCGTCGTTCATAATCTCGCAGATCACGCCCGACGGGTTCAGCCCGGCGAGGCGCGCGATGTCGACCGAAGCCTCGGTATGGCCGGCGCGGACGAGCACGCCGCCGTCGCGCGCAATCAACGGAAAGACATGCCCCGGCGTGACGATGTCGTCGCGGCCCTTGCCCGCGTCGATCGCTACCGCCACCGTGCGCGCGCGATCGCCGGCCGAAATGCCTGTTGTCACTCCCTCGCGCGCCTCGATCGAGGTGGTGAAGGCGGTTTCGTGCCGTGTGCCGTTCTGGCGGCTCATCAGTTCGAGACCCAGCGCGTCGACGCGCGCCTTCGTGAGCGTCAGGCAGATCAGCCCACGGCCGTGCGTCGCCATGAAATTGATCGCGTCGGGGGTCGCCATCTGCGCGGGGATGACGAGATCGCCCTCATTCTCGCGGTCTTCGTCGTCGACGAGGATGAACATGCGCCCGTTACGCGCCTCGGCGATAATCTCCTCGGGTGTCGCCATCGGCGACAGGTCGCTGCCGTTTGCGAGCCAGTTTTCCAACTTGCGAAGCGTTTCGGCGGTCGGATTCCAGGCAGGCGAGTCGAGGTCGCGCAGGCTGTTCGCATGGAGCCCCGCCGCGCGTGCAAGTCCCGACCGTGACATGGTTCCGTCGGCGACGATGGCGCGAATGCGATCGATGAGATGTGTAGACACCCCATTGATGTCTCACATCATAATGTGATCGTCAATCAGATAATCACATCAAATGTCAGTTCGGGCCGAAGGTTGGTCCGTAGTCGCGATTCGGAGCGTCGGCATCGGCCTTGGTGTCGAGCAGCGCGAGCAACTGGCCCGTCCGGTCGTCGCGTTTCGCATAGTCGCGCGCCGACATGCCGGCGATATGGTCGGCCTTGTCGGGATTGGCACCGCGCCGCATGAGCAGGCGGACCATTGCGCTGCTCTTGGACTGCACTGCCAGAATCAGCGCGGTTTCGCCGCGCCGGTTCGTCTGGTCCACCGGTGCCCTCTGCTTGAGCAGTTCGTCGGCGCCGTCGGTGAAATTGAGCAGCGCGGTGTGCATCAGCGGCGTCATGCCGTTACGGTCGGCGATCGACGGATCGGCATCCTTCGAGAGCAGGAAGCGCAGCCAGCTGATGTCGCGCCGTTTGGTAACGATCATCAGCGCGGTTTCGCCCGTGTCCACGTTGCGCGTGTTGACGATCCCCGGGTCGTCCTGAAGCGCCGTGGTCGCCTTGGTCCCGTCGCGATTCTCGACCGCCTGCAAAAAGGCATAGCCGCCGCGGAACTGCGCCTGCGCGGGTCCGTGGACCAGCCCCGCAGCAGCGAGCGGGACAAGCGAGAAAGCGGCGAGGCGAAACGCGGCGCGACGAAACATGATCTGGGCGACCCCTGGGGCAATTTGTCCGCCGCTCGCGCGACGACAATGGTTGATTTTCGCGGGCTAGCCGACCAAGGCTGGCCACATGATGAATATCGCAAATATGGGACAAAGGCTGCTCCGTGCAAGTCTGATGCTCGTTTTCGGGGCGACTTTGGCGGCGTGTGATGCCGGCAGCGAACCCGCACCCGCCCGACCGCCGCTCGAAGGCGCGCGGATCGGCGGGGCTTTCACGCTGACCGACCAGAGCGGCCGGACCGTTCGCGATACCGACTTTGCGGGCCGGTATCGGCTCATCTATTTCGGCTACAGCTTTTGCCCCGACATTTGCCCGGTCGACTTGCAAAAGCTGATGCGCGGCCTTGCGCAGTTCGAGAAGGACGATGCCGCACGCGGCGCCAAGGTTGCGCCGCTGTTCATCACCGTCGATCCCGAACGCGACACGCCCGAAGCGCTGAAACCCTTTGTCGCCCGCTATCACCCGCGGCTGCTCGGCCTGACCGGCACGCCCGAACAGATCGCCGCGACCGCCAAAGCCTTTGTCGTCACCTATAACAAGGTGCCGGGGTCGGCGCCCGACCGCTATCTGATGGCGCACAGCCAGCTCGCCTTCCTGATGGACGCAGACGGCAAGCCGCTTGCGCTGCTGCCGCTCGACGACCCGACGACCGATACCGACGAGGGCGCGCCGGCCAAGGTTGCCGCCGAACTGGCGAAGTGGGTGAAATGAAGGTGACGGAGGCGCGCCCTTTTTGGGAAGCGCCGCTCGCCAGCCTCGACGCGGGCCAATGGGAGGCGCTGTGCGACGGTTGCGGCAAATGCTGCCTGCACAAGCTGGAGGATGAGGACACGGGCCGCATCTATCCGACCAACGTCGCGTGCCGCCTGCTCGACCTGTCGACGGCGCGTTGCGGCGATTACAAGCATCGCCGCCGCCACGTCCCCGATTGCCTGACGTTAACCCGCGCCAAGGTCGACGACATCGAATGGCTGCCGCAAACCTGTGCCTATCGCCTGCGCGCCGAGGGTGCGCCGCTGCCCGACTGGCATTATCTGGTCTGCGGCGACCGCGATGCGGTGCACCGCGCGGGCGAATCGATCGTCGGCTGGACGGTGAGCGAGGATGTCGCGGGGCCGCTTGAGAATCATCTTGTCGAACGCGTCATTTGATCCCGCCGCCGACGGGCCGCACATCCGCGTCGGAGATGCGGCGTGGCCGGTGCGCGTCGTCCGCCATGCGCAATCGCGCCGCTATCGCCTGATTTTTGATGGCGCGCGCGGCGAGCTGCGGCTCACCGTGCCGCGCCGCGCGAGCGAACGCGCGGCGATCAAATGGGCGGCCGAACAACAGGCGTGGCTGGTCGAGCAGATCGGCAAGGCGGTCCGGCCGGTGCTGGTCGGCCCTGGCACCGCAATCCCCTTTCGCGGTATCGACCGGCATATCGACTGGAAGCCGGGCGCGCCGCGCACGATCCGGCTGGGCGGCGATACGCTTGGCGTCGGCGGCCCGGTCGAGAGCGTCGGTCGCCGAATCGAGCGCTGGCTGAAAGCGGAGGCGCTGGCGCTCGTGGAACACGAGAGCCGCGCAATTGCCGCCACCGCGGGACTGACCGTCGGCCGCGTCGGCGTCGGCGATCCGCGCAGCCGCTGGGGCAGCTGCACGCATGACGGCGACCTGCGTTACAGCTGGCGGCTGATCATGGCACCCGATCACGTCCGCCGTGCGACGGTAGCGCACGAGGTCGCACATCTGCGCCACATGGACCACGGCCCCGAATTTCATGCGCTAGTCGATACGCTGCACGATGGCGACGTCGCCGCGGCGCGCGGCTGGCTGCGCCGCGAAGGACGCGCGCTGCACCGCTATCGTTTTACCGCCTGAGCTCGGTCAGTCGGCGGGTTCAGCAGGGGCGGGTCGCGGCGGCGGAATACGGACCGGCGGCGCAGGCGCTTTCGGGACCGAAATAACCTTGGGCTGGCTGCCGCTCCCATTTGCGGGCGGACGGCGTCCCGTCTGTTCCTCGATCCATTGCTGGTCGAGCACCGGACCATCGACCTCGGGCGATGGCGCGTCGAAGCTTTCGGGCGGACGGCTGTCATAGGGCAGCTCGATCGGCATACCATTTTCGTCGACGAGCAGCCCTTCCTCGCCCGGCTCGCCCATATAGGCTTCGCCTTCATCCTCGAGCTGCCATTCGGGCAGCACAACCTCGGTGTCGAATTGTTCGACCGGGCGCCGGGCGACGGCGACGCGCATATAATCGGAAAAAGCCTTGGCGGGCGCGCGGCCGCCCTGCAGCCCGCCGACAGGCTTCGCATCGTCGCGCCCCATCCACACGCCGGTGGTGAGGCCGCTGGAAAAGCCCAGGAACCAGCCGTCCTTGTTGCTCGACGTCGTGCCGGTCTTGCCCGCGACGGGACGGCCGATCTGCGCCGCACGGCCGGTGCCGGTGTTGACCGCGGTCTGGAGCAGGTCGGTGATCCCCGCGGCGACCCAATGATCGACCAGCGTGCTGCCGCGCTCGGCCGGCCGCTGATAGAGCAGCTCGCCGCTCGCGGTCGTCACCTTGGTAATACCATAAGGCTGCACCGACACGCCGCCGCGCGCGACGGCGGCAAAGGCGGCGGTCATGTCGATCACGCGGACCTCGGCGCTGCCCAGCACCATCGACGGGTGCGTGTTGACGGGTGTGGTGATGCCGAAGCGGCGCGCCATGTTGGCGACCGACGAAAAACCGATCTCGTCGCCCAGCTTCGCGGCAACGGTGTTGACCGAATAGGCAAAGGCGCTGCGCAGATCCATCGTGCCCGCAAAGCGCCCCGACGAGTTGCGCGGGCTCCAGCCGTTGATAGTCACCGGTTCGTCGACCACCGGGTCATCGACCTTATACCCCGCCTCGAGCGCCGCCATATAAACGAACAGCTTCCACGCCGATCCCGGCTGGCGAAGCGCCTGCGTCGCGCGGTTGTAGTTGGACGTCACATAATCGCGGCCGCCGACCATCGCGCGCACGGCGCCGTCGCGGTCGAGCGACACAAGCGCGCCCTGCACGCCGCCCGGCGTATTCGCCTGGATCGACGCGGTGGCCGCGCGCTGCATATTGAGGTCGATGGTCGTGTAGACGTCGAGTGCCTCGCTGCCCTCGTCGATCAGCATGTCGAGCTGCGGCAACGCCCAGTCGGTGAAATAGCGCGCGCTGTTCTGCCCCGTTTCCTTGGCGAGCTGGACATTGGCGGGTTCGGCGGAGTCTGCCTGCGCGCGGCTGATGACCCCGGCATCGACCATGACGTCGAGCACCACGTCGGCGCGGCCCAGCGCTGCCTGCGCATCGGCGGTCGGCGAATAGCGCGACGGCGCCTTGACCAGCCCCGCCACTACCGCGGCCTCGGACAACGACATTTCGGTCGCGCTATGGCCGAAAAAGCTGTTCGACGCCGCGTCGATGCCATAGCTGCCGCCGCCGAAATAGACCTTGTTCAGATAGAGTTCGAGGATCTCGTCCTTCGAGAATTTCCATTCGAGCGCGAGCGCGAGGATCATCTCGCGCGCCTTGCGCGCCCACGTATAACTGTTCGACAGAAAGATGTTGCGCGCCAGCTGCTGCGTGATCGTCGAGGCGCCCTGCATCCGGCGGCCGGTGCCATAATTCTCGATCGCAAACACCCCGGCGCGCGCCATGCCGACCGGATCGAGGCCGGGATGATAGCGAAAGCGGCGATCCTCGACCGCGACCATCGCATCCTGCATCACCTGCGGTGTCTCGCTCAGCGACAGCCAGCGGCCATAATTGGGACCGAGCGAGAGGAACACGGTGCCGTCAGCGGCGCGAACCCGGATCGTCTGACCGGCTGGCGACTTCTTGAGTTCCTCGAAACTCGGCATCCGCTGCACGGCGATACCGACCGCGACACCCAGCGCGACAAGCCCGACGACGGCGAGGCCGAGGCCCCAGCGGAATGCGCGGCGCAACCACACGCGCCAGCGCGGCGGTTCGCCGCGCGGCGAAGCGCTGCCTTTACCGGACGATGACGATGTCTTCGGCGAAGCTTGCTGTCTATCGCGGCGCAAAGCCCGTATTCCTTCCCTCGCGTCGCCCCGGATGCCTCGGTGGCGAAGGGTTCAGCCTTCGCCGGTTGATGCCTCATCCGGCGCGCGGTCGACGAAGTCAAGCGCCGCGCTGTTGATGCAATAGCGCAGGCCTGTCGGTCCGGGGCCGTCGGGGAACACATGGCCCAGGTGGCCTTCGCAGGTCGCGCAGCGCACTTCGGTGCGGACCATGCCGTGGCTTGCGTCGCGATGCTCGCTCACCGCCGCACCATCGGCGGGCGCGGTATAGCTCGGCCAGCCCGATCCGCTGTCATATTTGGTGCGGCTGTCGAACAGCGGCGCACCGCAGCCCGCGCAGCGATAGATGCCGTCGCCCTTATGATCGGTATATTTGCCGGTGAACGCGCGTTCGGTGCCGCCTTCGCGCAGCACATGATGCGCCATCGGGTCAAGCGGCTTGTCGGTTCGGGGGTCGGTCATCGGGAATCTCCAGCGGGCGCGTCGCGCTTGTTCGCCATAATATCGGGATGGCGCCCGGCTGCAACAAGGGGCAGGCCGCTCGATTGCTTTACGTTGAATGCCCCTGTCTGGCGCATGGAAAGCGCCTGAAACTGTGTTTTTCCTGTTTCGCCGCCAATAGGTTTGCTTCGGAAATCCTTTCAAAGTTCAGGAAAGGTCAGCCTTGCGCGACAGTCATGCGATTTGCGCAGGGGCAGCGCAATCATTCCAAAGGTCAGGAAAAGTCAGCCTTGCGTAGCTGCCGATCGGTGCGCTCGGCTACTGCGCAGGCAGGCCGGGAAGCCATCGCTTTTATCGACATATTGAAAGAGCCGGGACGAAGGCTGGCATAGCGGGGTCATGTAGGACAGCGTTTTTTTTTGGGTGTTCGGTTTGGGATAGGGAGCGGACGTTTCAATAAACCGTCGCCCCCGCGAAGGCGGGGGGCGCAATCGGCCTTTTCCTGCGCCGCTGCGTAAACAGACAGCGGCCCCCGCCTGCGCGGGGGCGACGGCTAGGTTCGGTCGAAAGCCGCCCTCCGCTGCTCAATCGTTGGTGAGCAGCGCCAGCTTGACGCGTGCGGTGCCGCTGCGGTGCATGCCGATTTCGCGCGCGGCGGCGCGGCTTACATCGATCACGCGGCCGTGGGCAAAGGGGCCGCGGTCGTTGATGCGGACGATCACGCTGTCGCCGGTCGACATGTTGGTGACGCGAACCTTGCTGCCGAAGGGCAATGTGCGATGCGCAGCGGTTAGCTGACCGGGGTCGAAGCGTTCGCCGCTCGCGGTGCGGTTCCCAGCGAGTTCGTTGCCGTAATAGCTGGCGGTGCCGCCGTCGATTTCGGTTTCCTGGACGAGCTCTGCAATCGGATTCGCGGCAATCTCGACTTCCTGCGCGCCGGCCGAGGCCGTCAGCAGAAGCGGAAGCAGCATGGCTGAAAAGGCCCGCATGACACATCCCCTTTGACGTGGGAGGGCCAAAAGCAGCGGCGGCGTGTCAAGGCAAGCCGCCGCGCGCTGGATTGAAGCCTATTTGCGTCCGGAGGTTGGAATCGACGCAGCCTTAGGGGAACAAATGGGCGTCAGACGTCCAGATTGGCGACCGACAGCGCGTTCGTCTGGATAAAATCGCGCCGCGGCTCGACCTCGTCGCCCATCAATCTTTCGAAGATTTCGTGCGCGACGTCGGCCTGTTCGGCCTCGACGCGCAGGAGCGAGCGGTTCGCGGGATCGAGCGTCGTTTCCCACAGCTGTTCGGCATTCATCTCGCCCAGCCCCTTGTAGCGGCTGATCGCAAGCCCCTTGCGGCTGTGCGCGAAGATCGCCTCGAGCAGTTCCGACGGGCGCGTGATCGGCGTGACCTTGCCAGCGCTCGCGGCGGGCAGGTCGCTGTCGCTCGCTTCGGCATCGTCTTCCGCGGCAAGCGCGGCAGCATCGGCGGCGAGCGCCGCGGCGCTGCTGCCTTTCACCAGCCGCGCGGGGTGCGCATAGGTTTCGGACTGTTCGGCGGCGAGTATGTGCAGCCGGCGCGCCTCCTGGCTCGCGAGGAAGGCCGCGTCGATCGCATGATGGTCGCTGACCCCGCGCCACCGCTTTTCGAGCGTATAGCCGCCGCCCGCGGCGGTTATCGTCCACTTCGCCTCGGCACCGCCGGTCAGAGAGCGTTCGGCGGCGTTGAGCCATTCGGCGGCGCGCATGGCGGCGGCGGTGCGCCCCGCGCTGTCGAGCGCCGGATCGAGCGCGCCGTTGAGCGCCAGCGCCTCGACCAGTTCATAATTATGGCCGCGCGGGACATAGCGCATCAGCGCGCGCAGACGGCGGCCATGCTCGATCAGCCCGCGCAGATCGGCACCCGACCGCGCGCCGCCGGTGGTTTCGAGCATCAGCGCGTCGATCCCGCCATCGACGAGGTAATTTTCGAGCGCGCTGTCGTCCTTGAGGTAAACCTCGCTCCGCCCCTTCGCGACTTTGTAGAGCGGCGGCTGCGCGATGTAGAGGTGCCCGTTCTCGATAATTTCGGGCATCTGGCGATAGAAGAAGGTGAGCAAAAGCGTGCGGATATGCGCGCCGTCGACGTCGGCGTCGGTCATGATCACGATCTTGTGATAGCGCAGCTTTTCAATGTTGAATTCGTCGCGAATGCCGGTGCCGAGCGCCTGGATCAGCGTGCCGACCTCCTTCGACGAAATGATGCGGTCGAAGCGCGCGCGCTCGACGTTCAGGATCTTGCCCTTCAGCGGCAGGATCGCCTGCACATGCCGGTCGCGGCCCTGCTTCGCGCTACCGCCTGCCGAATCACCCTCGACGAGGAAGAGTTCGCATTTAGTCGGATCGCGTTCCTGGCAGTCGGCGAGCTTGCCGGGCAGGCTGGCGATGTCCATCGCGCCCTTGCGCCGCGTGAGCTCGCGCGCCTTTTTCGCGGCCTCGCGCGCCGCCGCGGCATCGATCACCTTCTGGATCACGGCCTTGGCATAAGCGGGATTTTCCTCGAGCCATTCGGTCATCCGGTCCGCCATCAGGCTTTCCAGAGGCTGCCGGACTTCGCTGCTGACGAGCTTGTCCTTGGTCTGCGAGCTGAATTTGGGATCGGGCAGTTTGACCGAGACGATCGCGGTCAGGCCTTCGCGCATATCCTCGCCGGTCAGGCTGACCTTTTCCTTCTTAAGCAGCCCCGATTTTTCGCCATAGCCGTTGAGCGTCCGCGTCAGCGCGGCGCGGAATGCAGCGAGGTGCGTGCCACCGTCGCGCTGCGGGATGTTGTTGGTGAAGCAGAGGACATTTTCATAATAGCTGTCGTTCCACTCGAGCGCGACGTCGATGCCGATCCCGTCGCGCTCGCTGCTGATCGCGATCGGATCGGGCAGCAGCGCATTCTTGTTGCGGTCGAGATATTTGACGAAGGCGGCGATCCCGCCCTCGTAGAACAGGTCATGGCTGACATGTTCGGCGTGGCGCGCATCGACGAGCTTGATGCGCACGCCCGAATTGAGGAAGGCGAGCTCGCGGTAGCGATGTTCGAGCTTCTCGAAATCGAACTCGGTGACATTCTTGAACGTCTCGGTCGAGGCCATGAAGGTCACGCGCGTGCCCTTCTTGCCTGCGGGGGCGGGGCCGTTGACCTTGAGCGGCGCGACCGAATCGCCATGTTCGAAACGCATCCAATGCTCTTCGCCGTCGCGCCAGATCGTGAGTTCGAGCCATTCGGACAGCGCGTTGACGACGCTGACGCCGACGCCGTGGAGGCCGCCTGACACCTTGTACGCATTGTCGTCGCTCGTGTTTTCGAACTTCCCGCCCGCGTGCAGCTGGGTCATGATGACCTCGGCCGCCGAAATGCCTTCTTCGGCGTGGATGCCGGTCGGGATGCCGCGGCCATTGTCCTCGACGCTGACCGATCCGTCGCTGTTCAGCGTGATGAGGACGAGGTCGCAGTGGCCCGCAAGCGCCTCGTCGATCGCGTTGTCGCTGACCTCGAACACCATGTGATGCAGCCCCGACCCGTCGTCGGTGTCGCCGATATACATGCCCGGCCGTTTGCGCACGGCATCGAGCCCCTTCAGCACCTTGATCGAATCGGCACCATAGGCATTGGCGTTGGGCTGTTTTGCGGCGCCTTCGGGCGCGCTGTTATCGGGGGTGTCTGTCATATCGATTATATAGGGTCCGCGCGCATAAAACCCAAGCGAAAATGCGGCTCTCGGCCATGTCGCGACGGGCGTTGCACCCCCGCGCCGCGGCGGCTAGTTTCGTGGGCATGAAACATGCTTCCGCTTTCTCGCTCGCCGCCCTTGTCGCTGCATCGCTGGCCGCGTGCAGCCAGCCCGCGCCGCCCGCCGACAACGCACCCGAGATTGGGGGCGAACCGCTCGCAACGCGCGCGGTGATGATCGGTACCGAGGGGCCGAGCCTGCCCGCCTGTTCGAGCATCAGCCGGGTGAAGGACGGCGGCACCGACGTCTATTGGGCGCCCGATGAAACGCGCGCCGTCAAGGCGAAGCTCGCGGGCGGCGCGCGCGTGTCGCTGTGCGAGGCGGCCGAGAACGACGCCTGGTTCGGCGTCGTCTTCGCCGCGCCCGGCACCGATCCCGACATGTGCGGGGTCGGCAAGTCGGTGCCCAATGCCCGCGAATATCAGGGTCCATGCCGCTGGGGCTGGATCCGCGGCGGGACGGTGCAGCTGGGGGGATAGTCTCCCCATCCTCCCTGTGGCGCAGCCATGGGGAGGGGGACCGCGCCCGGAGGGCGTGGTGGAGGGGCCGCGACGGTAGCGCCAAAGCCCCTCCGTCAGCGCTTCGCGCTGCCACCTCCCCATGGCTTCGCCACAGGGAGGATATCTAACGGCAATCCTCGATCACGCGGCCGATTTCGGACTGCACCGGCAAGGTCAGCGCGCCGCCGCCGGGCGTTTCGAGCGCGAAACGGCCGCGGCTGAAGGCGATGCGGTCGAGGCGCGGGTCGCGGCTGGGCAGCGTCGCGCTGCCGCCGTCGAAGCGGAGCTGGTCGGTGCCCGCGCTGGTACGCAGGCTGACGGCGCCGTCGAGCGCCGAGGTCAGGCGGATGCCGCCGCCGCTGCACGCCATTGTCAGGAGCGGGTTGGCACTCGCTGTTGGAACGAAGGCGGCGGTGCGGCTGGCGGCGTCATACCGCCACGCGCCGCGATCGACTGCGCGGTCTTCCCAGCCTGACGTCGGGGTCGGCAACGGCGTAGGTGCGGGGGCAGGCGCGACGGGCCGCGGCGCGGGGGGCGGTGCTTCGGGCTGCGGGATGGCGGTGCAACCCGCGAGCACCATCGCCCATGCCGCCGTCGCCGCATAGCGTAAAGCGGACCTCTTCATCGCTTAAAACCCTTTCCAATCAATCGCTTCGTCGATCGGCGCGCGCGGCACCGGCCACTGGTTCACCGGCGCATCCTCGTCGGCATAGCCGATCGCCAGCCCGGTGAACAAAATCTGGTCGTCGGCCAGCCCGATCGACCGGCGCACGGTCGCGCCATACATTGCCCAGCATTCCTGCGGGCAGCTGGCGAGGCCATGTTCGACGAGCAGCAGCATCACCGATTGCAGCCACATGCCCATGTCCGCCCATTGCGGCGGCCCCATGATGCGCGAGCAATGGAGGAAAAGCATCACCGGTGCGCCGAAACCCCGGTAATTGTCCATGAACCGAGCGAGCCGCCCCCTTTTGTCCTCGCGCGGGATGCCGAGCGAGGCATAGAGCGCCTCGCCGACGCCGAAGCGGCGGTCGGTCCACGGCGCGGTCAATTCGGGGGGGTAGATATCATATTCGGGCTCCTGACCGGCGCGCCCCATGGCGATGCGCGCGGCGACGGCGTCCTTGACTGCCTGCCAGGGTTCGCCGGTCAGCACCGTCGCCTGCCACGGCTGGAGGTTGCCGCCTGACGGCGCGCGCTGCGCCACAGCCAATATCTCTTTGAGCAACGCGGGGTCGAGCGGCCGGTCGGTGAAGGCGCGCACCGACCGCCGCGCTTGCAGCGCCCGCGTCACGCTTTTGTCAGTCGCTGGCATATTTATCCTCTCGCCTCTTTCCGAACAGAAGGCCGCGTTCGAGCCGTGCTTTGAGCTGGCGGTAATAGGAAAGCAGGAAGACGTCATCCTCTTCGGCGACCGGGCGGCCGATCTTGGCGCGGATCGTGTCGGCGACCTCGCGCATCGCGCGTGCGTCGCGGTGGCGCAGCACGCGCTCGAGCTCCTGAAGCTCGAAAATGCCATAGACCGAAAGCTCGGCGTCGGTGAAGACCATCGCCTCGCCCGCGGCGTCGACGGCGATGTCGGCGTCAAGCTTCGCGCGCGCGGCCATCACCACCCACGTTCCCGCGATCAGGTCGCCCATCCGCATCCGGTCGCGGTTGAACAGCAGGAACAGGCTGAGCGTCAGCGACCACAGCACGCCCGCCGCCATCGTCCAGCCCCCCACCATATCCTCCGACGCGCCGGCGCCGAGCATCATCAGCGGCAAGAATAGCTCGAGCTCGCGGATCAGGTTGCGCGCGACCACCGCGTCGGCGGTGAGGCGCCCGCCGTCGCGCGCGACGACGCGGATGCCCATCAGCCTTTTGCCTGGCGTCGCCGCGCGCGATCCCAGCTCGAACCCGATGAACCAGAAGGTGCGCAGAACGAAGGCGCCGAGGATCCACACGACGACGGTAATGTCCGACTGCGACGCCACGCCGACCCACTGCATGAAGAGGGTAAAGAGGAAAAGGGCCCCCACCATGAGCATCAAATCGACGAGCAGCGCGCCGAAGCGCAGCCCCGCGCCGGCGATGCGCAGTTCGAGGTCAACGCCCTCGGGCGTCACGAACTGGCGGGTCTTTTTCGCGCGTGCGGCGCGTGCCTCGGCGTTGGCGGCGGCGGTCATGCCGCGTCCCCGCGCCGCGGGATGTAATAAAAGCCGAGCCAGAGGAACAGCATCAGTGTGCCGATCGCATAGCGCAACATCGTGTCGGTGACGAGCTGGCGCCCGAAGCCTTCGAGCAGGCCGGCGATGAGCAGCATCAGGATGACGCCGATCATCACCTTGCCCGCGGTGCGCCCCGCCGCGGCCGCCGCCTCCAGCCGCCCGCGCGCGCCGGGAAAGACGACCGCGGTGCCGATCCGCAGCCCCGCGGCACCCGACAGCGCCGCCGCGAACAATTCAGTCGTGCCATGGATGAACAGCCAGCCACCGAAATCGAATCCGAGTCCCTTGGCCGCAAAGACCGCCATCATCGCGCCGAGCCCGATCCCCTGATAAAATTCGAGCATCATCGTCGGCACACCAAAGGCAAAACCCAGCGCGAAGGATAGAATCGAAATGCGACTGTTGTGCGTGAACAAATAGGTGGCAAAGATGTGGAGCCCGCTTTCGCCCTCGCCCGCCGCCTTGCCATGGCCGAGCGTCGATTGCAGATATTCGGCGCTGGCGCGCGGATCGCGGCCCGACGACATGCCTTCGTCGACGAAATTATAATACCATTCGGGGTTGCTCGACACGAGCGAGTAACTGGTCAGTGCGCCCAGCAGGATGATCAGCGAAATGATGATCGTCTCTTTCCACACCGCGCGCACCGCGGCGGGCCAGTCGTAAAGGAAGAAGCGGCGGAGGCGGTTCCAGCGGCTCTCGCGCACGCCATAGATGAGAAAATAGCCGCGGATCGACAGCGCTTCGAGATGCGCAAGCAGCGCCTTGTCGAGGCTGGTCGCGCGCGCGATCGACAGCGACGACAGGGTAGCGCGGTAGAGGATGGGGAGTTGCAGCAGCTCGTCGCTCGCCAGCCCCTTCGCGCCCTTTTTCTCCAATTTGGTCAGCAGACGGTCGAAGGCGATCCAGTCGCCTTCGCGCTCGGCGCGAAAGCGGCTGGTCGAAAAACTCGGCGCGTCGAGCGTGCGAGCGGTGGGAGGCGGCGGCGGGATCACAGGCTGCCCTGCCGCTTGATGCCCAGATAGGCCTCGACCGCGCTCGCCGCCATGTCGTCGGCGGGCACCTCGATCACGTCGGCGCCGAGGCGGCGCAGCCGCGCGATCACCAGCTGGCGATCGGCGAGCATCGCCGCGGCGACGTTCGCGCGCGTGACGTCGGCGGCGCTTTCGGGATGGCGGCGCTCCTCTGCCTCGACCTCATCGTCGCGCATGACGATGAAAAGCAGGCGGTGCTTTTTCACGAGCCGCCCCGCGGCGCGGATCATCAAGTCGGCGCTCGTCGCGTCGGCAAATTCGGTGAAGAGGATGATGAGCGAGCGGCGGTTGAGCTGCGCGCTCAAGGTGGTGAGCGCGAGGGTGAAATTGCTTTCGACCGGCGCATAGTCGATCAGGCCCGCCGCGCGTTGCAACGCCGGGAAATCCTGCGTGTGCATATAGGCGGGGGTCAGCGCCTGCGGCCTGGCGGCGAAGGAAAAGAGGCTGATCCGGTCATTGAGTTTCAGACCGACATAGGCGAGGAGCAGCGCCGCCGAGACGGCACGGTCGACGCGCGGCATCCCGCCGACCGGCTCGGCCATCGTCCGTCCCGCGTCGATCGCGAGCACGACGCGATTGTCGCGTTCGACGCGATATTCCTTGGCGAGCAGCTTGACGTGGCGCGCCGAGGCGTTCCAGTCGATCGCGCGGCGGTCCATGCCTGGTTGATATTCGGCGAGCGCCTCAAACTCGGTGCCTTCGCCGCGGAAGCGTTGTTGGCGAAGGCCGAACCAGCTGTTGCGCTGAAACAACCGGCTGCCCTCGTCGGTCACCGCGCGCAGGCTGGGCACGACGGTGACCGCGCCATCGATGGCAAATCTACGCTGTTTCCACACCAGCCCGAGCGGCCCCGCCCAGCGTACCCAAAGCGCCTCGATCAGCGCCTGCCCGCGGCGCGAGGCGGCGAGCGATAGCGTGCGAACGAGCGCGCCTTCAGCGCGGCGCATCTCGTCCGCAAGGCGCCCGCCCCCGGCCAGCCGCTCGTCAAGCGACAGCGCGATCTCGGCGCGCGGCGGGAGCGTGCGACCGCGCGCGGCAAGCGACAGGTCGAACGGGTCGCCGACGCCGACCTGCGCCGGAAAGCGCGCGTCGAGCGTCAGGTGGCGCGGATTGGGACCCGCGATCGTGTCGAGGATCAGGCAGGCAAGGATCGCCCCGATCCAGCCCGGCGCGACTAGCCACAGCTCGGGCCGGATCAGTCCGAGCACAAGTGCCAGCGGGGCGCCGAGCAGCAGTAGATAGATGGCGCGGCGGGTGGGGTAGATCATCGCAAAAGATGCTCCCTGTGGCGAAGCCATGGGGAGGGGGACCGCGCCCGAAGGGTGTGGTGGAGGGGCGGCGACGTCGGCGTCCTAGCCCCTCCGTCAGCGCTTCGCGCTGCCACCTCCCCATCGCTGCGCGACAGGGAGGATTGAATGCAGCCTCTAATCACCGCGGCACATCCTCGCGTTCGAGCAGCGCGGCGACGACCTGTTCGACGCTGCGCCCCTCGATCTCGGCCGCCGCCGACAGGATGACGCGGTGGCGCAGCACACCGGCGGCGAGGCGCTGGACATCGTCGGGGATCACATAGTCGCGCCCGTCGAGCGCCGCCGCGGCGCACGTCGCGCGCGCGAGCAGCGTCGCGGCGCGTGGGCTGGCGCCGCATTCGAGGTCGGCGCTCGCGCGCGTCGCGCGGACGAGGCGGACGATATAATCGACGATCTCGTCGGCGAGCCGGACCGTCGCGATCACGTCGATCGCCGCGCCGATCGCCGCGGCATCGGCGACCTGCGTGACGCCGAAATCGCCGACCGCGGGGCTTTTGAAGCGCCCGCCATGGTCGGCGACGATCCGCCGTTCCTCGTCGGCTGCGGGATAATCGACGACGAGCTTGAACAGGAAGCGGTCGAGCTGCGCCTCGGGCAGCGGATAGACCCCCTGCTGCTCGATCGGGTTCTGCGTCGCAAGGACGGTGAAGCGCGGGCTCATGACATGGGGCTCGCCATTGATCGTCACGCGCCGTTCCTGCATCGCCTCGAGCAGCGCGGCCTGCGTCTTGGGTGGGGTGCGGTTGATTTCGTCGGCGAGCAGCAGCTCGGTGAAGATCGGCCCCTTGGTGAGCGTGAAGCTCGACGTCTGGAAGTTGAAGAGGTTCGACCCCAAAATGTCGCCGGGCATCAGGTCGGGGGTGAACTGAATGCGCCCGAAATCGAGGCCGGTGGCGCGCGCGAAGGCCTGCGCAAGCAGCGTCTTGGCGGTGCCCGGCGGGCCTTCGAGTAGCACATGCCCGCCCGCGAGCAGCGCGATCGTCACCATTCGGGTGAGCGGCCCCTGCCCGAACACGGCTTTGGCGACCTCGCCCTCGATCGCGGCGCCGAGCGCCTGGACGCTCTGGATGTCAGCTGTCACGGAGTAGATCCTTCCTGATGGCGTGCAGCGCCTGCGCGTCTGCAAGAAATTCATGCGTACTGCGCGCGCGCGGCAGGCGCTGCGCGAGAGCGGAGAAGGGTTCGCCGCCGCGTTGATGCCGGTCGATCCACGCGTCGGTCGCATCGTCGTCCAGCCCCGCGGGCGCGTGCAAGCGCCGCGCGATCGCGCTGCGCTGGCTTTTGACATAGGCGGCGGCGCCGTCGAGTTCGCGGCGCGCCTGTTTGATAAGGTCGGCGCTGTTTGCGATCAGCGCCGCCTTCGACACCGGGATCGCGCGGCCCGGTTTGAGCGCCGGACCGAAACGCGCCCACGCCTGCCACAGTGCGAACAGCCC
Source organism: Sphingopyxis sp. TUF1 (assembly GCF_036687315.1). NCBI lineage: Bacteria > Pseudomonadati > Pseudomonadota > Alphaproteobacteria > Sphingomonadales > Sphingopyxidaceae > Sphingopyxis > Sphingopyxis kveilinensis. The sequence goes on along the minus strand of NZ_CP144683.1, from coordinate 1,487,590 downwards.
GGCGGCGATCAGGCAGAGGGTGATGCCGATGAAGGGCGGGACGAAGGCGAAGCGGAGCAGCGACCGCTGCGCGCCCAAGCCGTTGAGCGTCACGTCGAAGGCGAGGCCGTCGGCGTCCGCATAATCGGCAAGGGCGTCGATCAGCAGCGCGCCGGCGGAAGCGCGCTCGCGCGAGGCAAAGGCAAAATTGTTGATGAGGTCGGGATCGGCGAGAATATAGATATCGCGGCCGCCGACCTGCGCGAGCACTGCGTCGCCGCCCGGCACCGCGATCAGCGTTTCGAGATCTTCGCCCGCGATCGTCTGGACAGTGCGCGGGAGATGGACAGTAAGGTCGCGGCCGGCGAGGCGGGCCGACACGACGCGTGCCCGCGTCGGCGCCGCCTTGATCGCGACCTCGCCGAAATCGGCGGCAGGCAGCATCGCCGCTGGCGGTAAGACCGGAAATCCCGCGCCAACCCATCCCGGCTTGGGCGCCCGCCCGGGTACCGCCATTGCCTGCCATTTGGGCAGCACGATCAGCGTCGGGGAGCTGCGTTGGGCGTCCAGCAGTTCGGTGATCGCCGCGGCGCGGGTGCGGTGCGTCGGGGTCAGGATCAGCAACGCTTCATAATCGTCATAGGGCTCGGTCTCGACCCGCCGCTGCAGTTCGACCTCGGCGCCCGCGCGCTCGGTCAGATCGACGATCCCGGCATAGCCCGGCGCCGCCTTTGACAGCGCATGGCCGCCGCCGTCGTTGCCGCTGCCGAGCTGCGGCCCCAGCGCGATCAGCGCCCAGAGCGCGATGAAGGCGACGACGCCGATCGCGACGACCGCCGCGATCAGCCGCGGGTTGAAGCCATGATCGAGGTCCTTCTCGCCCGTCATGCCCGCGCCCAGTTTTTGCCGATGGTCAGATCGGCATAGGCGGTGCGGCATTGATCCCACGCTGCGGCGTCGATCGCGCGACCGCCGAACAGGCTGATCTCGACCGCGCGCGCGATGCGGCTGAACGCGCCGCGCGCCACCGGCGGCAGGTCGCGCGCGTCCGCAAGGTCGCGCGAGGTCATCGCGGGTTTGACGAGGCCGGGACGCCGCCCTTCGATATCCTCGACGCTGCGATAAAGGAGCAGGTGCACCGCCTCGGCAAAGCGGCCAGCGGCGGCGAGCGCATCGGCCTCGGCCAGCAAGGCGCGCGCCGCTACCGCCTCGGCGGATGCGGCCTCGTCTTCGCTGTCGGCATCGTCCGGGCGGCGGCGGAAGCGCAGATTGTCGGCCCAGCGCGCAAAGGCGGGCACGAAATGATAGAGAAGGAACAGCGCTACGACCGCGACCGCTATCCACAGCAAAGGTTTCGCCGCGGGGGTGCTCCAGTCGAAAAACCGGCCGATCGCCTCGAACAGCGACGTCAGCCATTCGGGCGGCGGGGCGGGCGGCGGGGGTGGTGGCGGCAGCGCGGTCTGGATCTCGCCGCCGGCGATCGTCTGGCTGAACGCGGGATCGACAAGCTCGGGATCGAGCAGCCAGCCCCCTTCCCCTGCGGCGCTGGCCGTGCCGGCCGCGGCCGACGACTGGGCGATCCACAGGGAGATCATGCTGAAAAGAAGATTTCGCCCCGCTCGGTCATCGCGAAGGTGGTAGCGCGACCGCGCGCAGCAAGGCAAGAGATGCTTGCGCGCCGGACCGCCCCGTTCTAGCGCGCGGCAAAATCGGCGGTGGTTACAGCGGCAACCAGCTGGTGAACGACAGGAGAGACAAGTGGACGCGGCGCAGGCGGTACATGAAAAATTCCTTGGCGCGCTGGCCGAAGGACGGTTACCCGGCCGCGCCGACGCGCCCGATCCCGGCGCGATCGGGCTGTCGCGCGCCGAGGCGACCGACATCTTCCTGTCGCAGCTGACGAGCCGCCAGATGGACCGGCTGTCGCGCCATCTGCAAGCCCGCGGCGAAGGTTTCTATACGATCGGCTCGTCGGGGCATGAGGGCAATGCCGCGGTCGCCGCGGCGCTGCGCGTCACCGACATGGCGTTTCTCCACTATCGCTCGAACGCCTTTCAGCTTCACCGCGCGCGGCAGGTGCCGGGGCAAACGCCGACGTGGGACATGCTCTTGAGCTTTGCGGCGTCATCCGAAGACCCGATTTCGGGGGGGCGGCACAAGGTCATCGGGTCAAAACCGCTCAATATTCCGCCGCAGACCTCAACGATCGCCTCGCATTTGCCGAAAGCGGTCGGCGCCGCCTTTTCGATCGGCATCGCGCGGCGGCTGGGCATGACGGGTTTGCCGCTTCCAGACGATGCGGTGGTACTCGCGAGCTTCGGCGATGCGTCGGCGAACCATTCGACCGCGCAGGGCGCGTTCAACACCGCCGGCTGGGCGGCGTTTCAGGGCTCGCCGATGCCGCTCATTTTTCTCTGCGAAGACAATGGTATCGGCATTTCGACGCGCACCCCGACCGGATGGATCGAGGCGCAGTTCCGCCATCGCGCGGGGCTGCACTATATCCAGTGCGACGGCACCGACCTCGCCGGGGCGTACAAGGGTGCGAAGGAAGCGGTCGACCATGCGCGCCGCACGCGAAGGCCGGTCTTCCTGCATATGGCGACGGTGCGGCTTTACGGCCACGCGGGATCGGACGTGCAGGGTGCTTATCTGCCCAAGGCGCTGATCGAGGCCGACGAGGCGCGCGACCCGTTGCTGAAGGGCGCGGCGCTGATGGCCGGGCAGGGATGGATGTCGCCGGCCGAAATCGCTGACGCCTATGAAGAGATCGGCGCCACACTGGCGCGGCAGGCCGAGGCGGCGATCCGGCGGCCGAAAATCACGACGCCCGCGCATGTCATGGAGAGTCTGATCCCGCCGAAACGCGAACTCGCGCGTGCCAACACGCCTTCGCACGATGATCGCCAGGCGATGTTCGGCAGCGACTGGGGCCAGATGGACAAGCCGATGCACATGGCGCGGCTGCTCAGCTGGGCGCTTGCCGACCTGATGCTCGCGCACCGAGAAATCGCGGTGATGGGCGAGGATGTCGGGCCGAAGGGCGGCGTCTATAACGTCACCGCCAAGCTGCACCAGCGCTTCGGGTCGGCGCGCGTCGTCAACACATTGCTCGACGAACAGGCGATTCTGGGGCTCGCGATCGGCATGGCGCACAACGGCTTTATCCCGATGCCCGAAATCCAGTTCCTCGCCTATGTCCACAATGCCGAGGACCAGATCCGCGGCGAAGCGGCGACCTTGAGCTTCTTCTCCAACGGGCAGTACACCAACCCGATGGTCATCCGCATCGCGGGGCTGGGCTATCAAAAAGGCTTTGGCGGTCATTTCCACAACGACAACAGCCTCGCGGTGTTCCGCGACATTCCGGGCGTCATACTGGCGGTGCCGTCGAACGGGCGTGACGCGGTGCAGATGCTGCGCGAATGCGTCCGGCTGGCGCGAGAGGAGCAGCGCGTCGTCGTGTTCGTCGAACCAATCGCGCTCTATATGACGCGCGACCTGCATGAAGAGGGCGATGGCCTGTGGACGAGCGTCTATGAGGCGCCGGGCGAGGGCGCACCGATCCGTCTGGGCGACCTCGGGGTTCATGGCGACGGCACCGACCTGGCGATCGTCACCTATGGTAATGGATATTATCTGTCGCGGCAGGCCGAAAAATTGCTCGCCGAGGGCGGCGTCAAGGCGCGCGTGATCGATCTGCGCTGGCTGGGGCCGGTCGATGCGGGCAAGCTGGTCGCCGCGGTCGGCGAGGCCGGACGCATCCTGATCGTCGACGAATGCCGCATCACCGGATCGCAGAGCGAGGCGCTGATGGCGCTGTTCGTCGAGCGGACGCCGGAGAAGAAGGTCGCACGGATCGCCGCCGACGACAGTTTCATTCCGCTGGGGCGGGCGGCGACGCTGACCCTGCCGAGCCGCGACAGCATCGTCGCGGCGGCGAAGGAGCTCCTGGCATGAGCGACCGCAAAACCGCGATCGTCGTCGCGCCCGGCCGCGGCACCTATGGCAAGGGCGAGCTGGGCTGCATCGCGCGGCTGCATCGCGCGCGCTTTGCCGAGCTGATCGCCGATTTCGATGCGCAGCGCCGCGAGCGCGGGCAGCCGACGGTGAGCGAACTCGATGGCGCGGATCGCTTCAGCGTCGCGACGCACATGCGCGGCGATGTTGCGGCGCCGCTCATCTATACCGCGACCGCGCTCGATTACCTCAGCATCGACCGTCACAAATATGACGTCGTCGCCGCCCTCGGCAATTCGATGGGCTGGTACAGCGCGCTCGCGCTCGGCGGCGCGGTGTCGATCGCCGACGGGTTCCGCATCGCCAACGCCATGGGGCTCAACAGCCAGACGCACGGCCCCGGCGGGCAGATATTGCTGCAGGTCGTCGACGAGGACTGGCGGCCGGTCCCGGGGCTTCGTGACGCGTTGTTCGATCTTGTCGCCGCGACCGACGCCCGGCCGGGCCACGATCTGGCGCTGTCGATCGACCTTGCTGGAATGCTGGTTTTCGCGGGCAATGAAGAGGGACTCGCCGCCCTGCTCGCCGAAGCGCCGCCGACGCCGGGGCGCGATCCGCTGCGCCTTGCGGGCCACGGTCCGTTCCACACCCCGCTGATGTTCGGCAGCTCGGACAAGGCGAAGGCTGAGTTACCGGTGTCGCTGTTCGGCCGCCCCGCGATCCCGATGGTCGACGGGCGCGGGCATGTGTGGCGGCGCTTTTCGTCCGATGCCGCCGCCGTGTGGGACTACACCTTCGGGCATCAAATCCTGGCGCCCTATGATTTCGCGCTGTCGGTGCAGGTCGCGGTCAAGGAGTTCGCTCCCGACGTCGTCATCCTGCCCGGCCCCGGCGACACGCTGGGCGGCGCGATCGCGCAGGCGCTTATCGGCATCGAATGGCAGGGTATCGCAAGCAAGGCCGATTTCATGGCACGCCAGGCGGCTGATCCGATCCTGCTGTCGATGGGCCGCGCCGAGCAGCGCCCGCTGGTTACCGTTCGAGAATAGGCCCGGTTTGCGGCGTGTGCCGCTGGCCGCTCCTCCCAACCCAATGCGCCCATTGCGGCGAGCCGTCGCTATCAATCATGCTCATATTGTTTGAGCGCGGTCGCACGGTCATAAGGAGTCAGCTCGTCGATACGGCGCTGTTCGATCTTTTCCAGCCAGTTGGGATCGGCGAGCAAGACGCGGCCGAGCGCGACAAGGTCGAATTCGCCGCGCTCGAACATCGCGACAAGATCTTCTAACCGACCAAGCATCGGCGAGGAAATTCCCTCGACAAAATCCTGCATCAGGTCGCGGTCCATGCCGATCGATCCGACGGTGATCACGGGCTTGCCGGTGACCTCCTTGATCCAGCCGCCGAAGTTCCTGGGATCGCCCTCATATTCGGGCTCCCAGAAGCGGCGCTGCGAGGCGTGGAATATATCGACGCCGGCGCGCGCCAGCGGATCGAGCCAGCGGTGCATCTCGTCGGGATCGCGCGCCAGTTTCACGTCATAATCATAGGTCTTCCACTGCGAGACGCGGAAGATGATGGCGAAATCCTCGCCGACCGCCTCGCGGCAGGCCGCGACCACCTCGGCCGCGAACGTCGCGCGGTCGGCGATGTCTGCGCCGCCATAGCGATCGCTGCGCAGGTTGGTCTTGTCCCAGAAGAACTGGTCGAAGATATAACCGTGCGCGCCGTGCAGTTCGATTGCGTCGCAGCCGATCGCCTTGGCGGCGCGCGCCGATTCGGCAAAGGCGGCGACGGTGTCGGCGATGTCCTGATCCGTCATCGCGCGGCCGCCGGGAACGTCGGGGCCCGCAAAGCCCGACGGGCTGACCAGTTCGGCGTGCGGTGCGTCGGGATAGTTGAAATCGATGCAGCCGCCGACGTGCCACAGTTGCGGAACGAACATGCCTCCTTCGGCATGGACGGCATCGACCGCATCCTTCCAGCCAGCGAGCGGTTCGTCGCCGGCGAACAGCGGCACCGTATCCGCGGCGACGGTATGGTCGATCGCGACGCCAGTGCCCTCGGTAATGATCGTGCCGATCCCCGCGGCGGCGCGGCGGCGGTAATATTCGGCGCCTTCGCCGGTCAGCACGCCACCGGGTGCAAAATAGCGCGACATGGGCGCCATGCAGAACCGGTTCGGCGCTTTAAGCGACTTGCATGTGAAGGGTGCGTGGAGGGGGGCGAGCAGGGCGGCGAGATCGTCGAGCGGCGGCGGCGTCATCAGGCAAGTTTCCTCACAAAGGCGAGCAATGCCTCGTTATACACACTGGGTGCTTCGAGCTGCGGCGAATGTCCGGTGTCGAGCGTTAGCAAGGTGCCGTTCCTCGCGCAGTTCGCCGCGAAACCGGCGATGGCGGGGTCGGCGATGCCGTCCTTTGCACCGCCGATCGACAGCACCGGGAAGGCGAAGGACGCCAGCAGGTCGCGCTGGTCGAGCGTCGCAAGCCCGGCGAGCGTTTCGCTGGCGCGCGGGCCGGTGGCAAGAAATCCGCGCTCGACCCAGCCGATCATCGCCTCGCTGGCGCCTTCGCCCGACGCGCCCTCGGCAAGTGCGCGGAAGAAGCCGGGGCGGTCGGCGGTGATCGCGGCTGCGATCCCCAGCACGTCTTCGGCAGTCCCGCCGTGCGGAAAGCCCTCGCCCTGGACGTAGCGCGGCGACGCGCCGCAGGTCAGGATCAGTCCGGCGACGCGCTCGCCCAGCCGTTCGGCGGCCGCGACGGCGACGGCGCCGCCGAGCGACCAGCCGTTGAGCACGACGCGCTCGGCGTCGCAGCGATCGACGACGGCAACGACGTCGCGCGCGATCGCGTCGATCGACATGTCGGAAAAGTCGCGATCGGAGCGGCCGCAGCCGCGGTGATCGACCACGATCGCCCCATGGCCGTCGGCGAGGAGGGCCTCGACGGCCGAAGCCCAATAGTCGCCCGACATGCCCCAGCCGTGGATCAGGACGACTGGCAGCTTGGATGCGCGGTGATGCTCATAATAGACGCGTCCGCCGTCGGATTCGAGATAGGCCATAAACGCTCCTATGCGGGCGGCGACAGGGTGACGCCGGGAAGTGGGTTGAAATGGTGCATTTTGACCTTGCGGCGAGCGATCTTCCAGACGCCGTCGCGCCGCTCGAACAGGTCGAAATAGCTTGCGCTGACCGTCTGCGCCTGACCGTCCGACGTCGTGCCGATACAATCGACGTCGCACACGCCCGTTGCCCGGTCGGCCCCCTCGAATGTGATGACGAGATTGGTCGTGAAATGGCTCGATGCGAGCCACGCGTCCCAGAGAATATCCTTGGTGACGTGCGCGATGCCCTCCGCGCCTTCGAAGCTGCCGAAGGGCGGGCCGATGTCCCAGACGGCGTCGGGCCACCAGATCGCGGCGAAACGATCCCAGTCGCGCTTGTCGAAGCCGTGACAATAATCGCTGACGAGATCGTGCATCGCAAAACGGCTTTCGACGCGGTCGAGGCGCTGAGCCAGGTCGGTGGATTCGGTCATATCGGGCTCCTTGCGGGCGTCGCGGGCTCAGTCGAGGTAGGCGGCAAATTTTTCGCGCGCCGCGGCAAGCCGCGTCGGCACATGATAGCTGGGGAAGGGGCCATCGAAAGGAATGACGTCGCGCAGGATGTCCTTGGCGACGCCGATCTTGTGAACCTCCGTCGGCCCGTCGACGATCCCCATCTCGGGGACATATTGCCACATATCCATCAGCGGCGTTTCGTTCGACATGCCGAGCGAGCCGTGGAGATGGAGCGCGCGGTACACGACGTCCTTCAGCACGCCGGGCATCGCCGCCTTGATCGCGCTGATCTCGCGCCGCACCGGGCGGGTGTAGGCCTGATCGCGGTCGAGCAGCCAGGCGGCATAGAGCACGTGCAGCCGGAACTGCAGGATCTGCGTATAGCTGTCGGCGATTTTTTCCTGAACCATCTGCTTGTCCGCCAGCCGTTCGCCCTTAGTCGTACGGCTGACGACACGCTCCTTCATATAGTCCATCGCCTTGTTCAGCATGCCGACGGTGCGCATCGCATGATGGATGCGGCCGCCGCCGAGGCGCGACTGCGCGACCTTGAAGCCTTCGCCGACCGGGCCGAGGCGGCTCGCCTCGGGCACGCGGCAATCGGTGAAGCGCAGATAGCCGTGAACGCCGCTGCCGATCTCGTCCTTTGGCCCGACCGCGGTGTTGCGCACGATTTCCAGCCCCGGCGTGCCCTGCGGGACGATCAGCATCGTCGAACCCTGATGGACCGGCACGTCCGGGTCGGTGATGACCATGACGATCAAAAATTCGGCGATGCAGGCGTGGCTCGCAAACCATTTCTCGCCGTTGATGACCCACTCGCCGCCATCGAGACGCGCCTGACAGGTAAATTCGCCGGGATCGGCCCCGGCCTGCGGTTCGGTCATCGAATAGCAGGAGACGATCTCGCCATCGAGCAACGGCTGGAGATATTGCGCCTTCTGTTCGGGTGTGCCGAAGCGGGCGAGGATCTCGGCATTGCCGGTGTCGGGCGCCTGCGTTCCGAACACGACCGGGGCAAACCTGCTTCGTCCGAGGATTTCGTTCATCAGGCCAAGCTTTACCTGGCCAAATCCCGCGCCGCCGAGTTCCGGACCGAGATGACAGGCCCATAGGCCTCGTTCTTTGACGATTTGCTGGAGCGGCCGCATGATCCTGCGCGCCTTTCCAGCCGGATCAAATGGTTCTGCTGGCCCGCGAAATACGAGGTCGAGCGGCTCAACCTCTTCGCGCACGAACGCGGCCATCCAGTCGAGTTGAGCCTGAAATTCGGCGTCGGTCGAAAAGTCCCAGGCCATCAGCAGTTCGCCCCTTTGCGCGCCGTCACGCTCATTGTCCCGCGTACCATGCGCCATCGACCCACAGTTCGGCGCCCGACACATATTTGGCCTCATCGGACGCGAGGTACAGGCTGGCGTAGGCGATATCCATCGGATCGCCGACGACGCCCATCGGGATTGATGCTTTGATCGCCGCATCCTGTTCGGGGGTGATGTCGCCCAGGATCGGCGTCTTGATCTGGCCGGGAAAGATGGTGTTGACGCGGATACCCTGCTTCGCGAATTCGAGCGCGCCGGCCTTGCCCATAATCCGGACCGCTGCCTTGGAGGCATGGTAGGAAATGGCATTCGGGCTGCCGATGAGGCCATAAAGCGAGCTGATATTGACGATCGCCGCGTTGCCCGTCGCGAGCAGGGCAGGGGTGGCGGCTTTCATCCCCAGAAACACGGCGGTCTGGTTGATCGCGATCATGCGATCCCAGCCCTGTCGCGTTTCATCGACGATCCCGCCCGGGTGGAAGATGCCGGCATTGTTGACCAACGTGGTCAGTTTTCCGAACCGCGCGACGGCGTCGGCGACGGCTTTGTCCCAATTGTCGGCATCGGTCACGTCGAGATGAATGAAGGCGGCTTTGCCGCCTTCGCGGGTGATTGCGGCGACAACGGATTCGCCCTTTTCCGCCTGTACGTCACCGATCAGCACCGATGCGCCCTCGCGAGCGTAAAGGATCGCTTGCGCTTCGCCCAGGCCGCTCGCGCCGCCCGAGATCAACGCCGACTTACCGTCCAGCCGGCCTGCCATTCGTCACTCTCCCAATGCATCATTATCGTTGCGAATCTTGTTACACACTTACTAGATGAGAACAAGCAAGAATATTTCCATGATGCGGAAATGCGAAATATAGCATTATAAATCATGATATTAAATCTGTCATGACCAATCTGCCAGACGCACGAATCAAAATTTGCTTGTCGAAAGCAAACAAGTGCGTCAATCTCTGCTCCGGAGCGTGAATCGCGAAACCGCACACGGCATCGCGAGAAAATCATACGCCCGTCGATGGGAGAGAAATGATCATGACCGATCGCGTCAAAACCGCGAGCCTGCTCGCCACCGCTGCATTGATAATCTGTCCGGCATCGGCCGCGAGCGCGCAGGACGCGAGCGGCGAAACGTCGGCGTCCTCGTCCGGCGGACTCGAAGAGATCGTCGTCACCGCGCGCAAGCGCGAAGAAAGCATGCAGGATGTGCCCGCGTCGATCAGCGCCCTGTCGGCCGGCGAGCTTGAACGACGCTTCGATTCGGACGTGCGTGACTTTGCCGACTCGTCACCCAATATCGTGATCGACGACACGCAGCAGGGACCGGGCGGCGTGGCCGCGGTCTATATTCGCGGCATCGGCGTCGCGGACGTCGAAAAATCGGTCGATCCCGCGGTCGGCGTGGTGTTCGACGACGTCTATATCGGCCAAAGTTCGGGGAGCTTGCTGAAAGCCATCGACATCGACCGTGTCGAGGTGCTGCGCGGGCCGCAAGGAACGCTGTTCGGACGCAATGCCACGGGCGGCGTCATCAACCTCGCGCGTTCGCGCCCGACCTATGACCTGACCGGGAAGGCGCGGCTCACCTATGGCCGGTTCGACACCTGGAAGGTCGAGGGCGTCGCCAGCACCGGATTGTCCGAAAATATGGCGCTCAAGGTCAGCGGTGCCTATGAGAAGTCCGACGGCTATTTTTACAACAGCGTCTATGATCAGCCGGGCCAGCGGTCCGAATTCTATGCGATCGCGGCCGCGCTGCTGATCGAGCCGACCGACAATCTGGACCTCCAGATCAGCTACGACCATCAGAAGACGAAGCAGGATCCGCCGCAGCTGCTGGCGGTCAATCGTCCGACCGATCTGTTCTGCGCGGTTTACGGACAATGCTCGCCCGCGCCGGGTGTGCCGACGTCGGGCGACCGTTATGTCAGCGTATCGGACGGCAGGCTCGAGAAGAATGCCGAGTTCCGGCTCGACATGGTAACCGGCAAAGCGACCTATGACATCGGGTCGGACATGCAGTTCGACTATATCTTCGGCTGGCTGAAAACCGAGGAAGAGATCACGCAGGATTTCGACGCCGGTCCGCAGACGCTCTATCACACCGACCGGCCCGCTCGGTGGCGGCAGACAACGAACGAGCTACGGTTGACCAAGGGCGGGTCGGGGCCGATGACCTTTGTCCTCGGCGCCTATTTCTGGGACTCGCGCTATACGATCAACCTCAAAAATTATATCGGCTTTGCGGGACCGCCGCTCCTGACCAGCGCGCAGGACGTGACGCAGACGAACAAATCATGGGCGGTCTATGGCGAAGGCGATTACGACCTGACCGATCGGCTGACGCTGACCCTCGGCGCCCGTTATACCAAGGACAAGAAGTCCAGCATCGTCAACGATCTGCCGATTTTCTTCTATGGCACGACGGTCGAGGAAAATCCGGTCGGAAGCGCGCCCGGCGTCATCGTGATGGCGGAACCGGTCAAGAAAAGCTGGTCCAAATTCACGCCGCGCGTGTCGCTTCGCTACGAGCTGACCGACGAGGCGATGGTCTATGCGCTCTGGTCGCGCGGATACCGCGGCGGCGGGTTCAACGGGCGTCCGTCGACGATCGGCGCCGCGACGATTCCCTATGATCCCGAAACGCTCGACAATTACGAAGTCGGTTTCAAGACCGAGTTCGCTGGCGGCCGGGTGCGTTTCAACGGCGCCGCTTTCCTGATGAAATATAAGGATATGCAGCAGGATCTGGACGTGCCGGCCCCCGGCACGTCGACGGGGCGTGAAAACCGGACGATCAACGCATCGTCGGCAGAATTGAAAGGGTTTGAACTCGATCTGACCGCGCGCGTTACCGACGGACTGACCCTGCACGGCAACCTTGGTTATCTCGACGCCAAGTATAAGGATTTCGTCGGCGACATCTTCAGCACCGGCACGCCGGTCGATGCGACCTTCCTCAAGATCCGCCGCGCGCCCAAATGGACGGGGAATGTCGGCGGAACCTACGAGGTCGATATCGGCAGCGATGCGTCTGCGTGGCTCTCGGGCGATGTCCACTATATCAGCGGCCACGAGATCACCTTCCTCAACAATCCCAATCTGCGCAACGATGGCCAGTTCCTCGTCGACGCGTCGATCAACGCGCGGTTCAACAACACGACGGTCAGCCTGTTCGGCAAGAATCTGGCGAACGAAAAGGGCTGGACGATCGGTTACGACGTGCAGGGGGTGTGGAGCTACGCCGCGCCGCGTCCGCGCCGGACGTGGGGCGTCGCCGTGACGCAGGCCTTTTGAGCAGGGCCGGGGATGACGACATCGTCGAAAGCTGAACCACGCCGATGGGTGGTCACCGGAGCATCGCGGGGCCTGGGCCTTGCGATCGCCCGGCTGGCGGCCAGCAAGGGCGACCGCGTCGCGCTGATCGCGCGCGGCGCAGACATCGGCGCTCAGGCAAATGCGATCGGCGGCGGGGCCATCGGCCTCGCCGCCGACGTGACCGATCCGGCATCGGTCACCAACGCATGCGGTGAGGTCGCCCGGCAGTGGGGCGGTATCGACGTCCTGATCAATAACGCCGGACTGCATCGCGGCGGGCTTCTCGGCTCGCTGTCGCACGATGACTGGCAGGCCGTGCTTGATACCAACCTGTCCGGTCCGCTCAACTTCGTACGCGCCGCCCTGCCCTATCTGGGCGAGGGCGGATCGATCGTGAATATCGGGGCGGTTGTGGGTTTGCGCGGTTTTGCCGGCGATGCCGCTTACGGCGCGTCGAAAGCGGGGCTAGCCGGACTGACGCAGGTGCTGGCCGTCGAACTGGCGCGGCGCGGCATCCGGGTCAATCTGGTGATTCCGGGCATGACATCGACCGAAATGACCGCCGGAATACCGGCGCGCGCCAAGGCCAAGCTGGTGGCCAGCATTCCGCTGGGCCGCGAAGGCACCGCCGAGGAGCTGGCCGATGTTGTCTGGTGGGTCGCCGGCTCGCCCTATATGACCGGTTCGATCATCTCGAACGACGGCGGGCTGCTGTGCAGATTGTGAGCGATCCGGCCGAGCGGTTCGCCCGCTGGCTGGAGAGGGAAGCCGGGATTGCCGAAGCGCGGATCGTCCGCCCGCTGACCGGCGGCAACGCGAACGTCACCAGCCTCGTCGAAACGGCGAGCGGTCCCATGGTCCTGCGGCATCCGCCCGCCGACACGGTGTCCGACCTTGCCGGTGCAGGCATTGCGCGCGAATTTCGCTTCGTCTCGGCGATTGCGGGCAAGGCGCCGGTCGCCGAACCCATCCTGTTCTGCGACGATCCGGACGTGCTCGGCGCGCCGTTTTCGCTGACCCGTTTCGTCCGCGGGCTGGCGATCACCGACACCTTGCCGCCCGCCTATCCGAATACCGTCGATACGCTCGATGCGGTCGGTCACGCGCTGATCGACGCGCTCGCCAGCGTTCATGCAATCGAGCCGGTCCCTGCCGAGCTGGGCGATGTCGGCAAGGCGCGGACCTTTGTCGCCCGGCAGATCGAGCGATGGCGCGCGGTGCGGGCTGCCCAAGCCGTTCGCGACCTGCCGCTGATCGAAGTGCTCGGCGCGTGGCTGGCCGCGAACGTACCGGAACCCGAGGCGGTGCGGATCGTGCATTGCGACTATCATCTCGACAATGTGCTGATGGACCCGGATGTGCCGCAAGTCAGGGCAATCCTCGATTGGGAAATGGCGACGCTGGCCGATCCGATGGTCGATGTCGGACTGGTCACCGCGATGTGGAACCGCGATGAAAGCGCGCCGCTCGGCTTCGCCTTTGTTCAGCGCGTGTCGAATGTCGTAGGGGCGGTCGATGGCCGCGGCCTCGCGCAGCGATGGGCGCGCGCGACGGGCTTGTCGATCGATCATCTGGCATATTTTCAGGCCTTCGCGCTCTGGCGCCTCGCGGCGATCGTCGAGGGCGCCTATGTGCTGTTTCGCCAAGGGCAGGTCGACGGCGCCTATGAGCGCGGGCTTGAGCAGGACGTCCCCGCCTTGCTCGACGCGGCGCGGCGGATCGCCGCAGGTGAGGGTATGGCCTGATGGACGCCACCATGATGCACGAGCCGCTCGGCACCGCGACGATCTTTGCGCACGGGGAGCATATCCATGCGAGCAGCCGCATCGGGCTGTTCAACGGCGAGCAGGTGACGTGGCGCAGCTATGCCGCAACCGCCGAACGCGCCCGCCGTCTGGCCGCGGCGTTGCGGGCCGCCGGTGTCGGGACGAACACCCGTGTCGCAACGCTCAGCTGGAACGATTTTGCGCATTTCGAGGCTTATCTGGCGGTGCCCGCGATGGGCGCGGTGCTCCACACGCTCAACCTGCGGCTGCATCCCGACCAGCTTCGTTTCATCATGGCGGATGCTGAAGACGGCATTCTGATTGCCGATGGTGCGTTGCTGACCGCGCTGCTGCCGCAGATCAATTCGCTGGAAGGACTGGCGCAGGTCATTGTCACCGGGGACACCGATGGCCTTGCCGGGCTTGCGAAGCCCTGGGCCGCTTATGAGGCATTTATCGCGACTCATGCGCCGCTGTCACATTTCCCGGAGGTGGATGAAACCGCGGCGGCGGCGACCTGCTATACGTCGGGAACGACGGGCGATCCGAAGGGCGTGGTCTATTCGCACCGCACAATATTCCTCCACAGCCTGGCTTCGATGGCTGCCAACGCCTTTGCGCTCAGCGACCGTGACACGATCCTGCTGCTGCCGCCGATGTTCCATGCCAACGCCTGGGGGCTGCCCTATTCGGGCTGGCTCGCGGGCGCCGATTTCGTGCTGCCGGGGCCGCATTTGCAGCCCGAAGCGATCCGGGCGATGGTCCGCGCCACCGCGCCGACCTTTACCGCGACCGTGCCGACGATCCTCAACGACCTGCTGCGCGCCGATGCGACCGACCCTGTCGACATGAGCAGCTTTCGTGTCATCGTGGCGGGCGGATCGGCGGTTTCTGAAGGGCTGATCGCCGATGTCGAGCGCCGGTGGAGCGTGCCGCTGATTCAGGGCTGGGGCATGACCGAGACCAGTCCGCTGTGCGTTCTTTCGCATCCCCCGGCGGATGTTGCGCCCGATGAGGCGCGCCGTTTGCGGGCAAAAAGCGGGCGTCCGGTTGCCGGCGTCCGCGTGCGGCTGGTCGACGATCAGAACAAGCCGGTTGCCGAGGACGGCAAGAGCGTCGGCCGCCTGCAACTGCGCGGGGCGTGGATCGCACGCGGCTACCACCGCGGTGCCGGGGCGGGGGTGCTGACTAACGACGGCTGGCTCGACACCGGCGATGCCGGGACGATCGACGCACGCGGTTATGTCCAGGTCACCGACCGGCTGAAGGATCTGATCAAATCGGGCGGCGAATGGATCCCTTCAGCCGAGTTGGAGAATCATGTCGCCAGCCTGCCCGGCGTCGACCTTGCCGCCGTTATCGGCATCGCCGATCCGCGCTGGGAGGAACGACCGCTGGCGATCGTCACCACGCCCGACGGCAAACGGCCTGATTTTGAGAGGTTGCGGTCAGCGCTGCGGGGGCAGGTCGCGCGCTTCTGGATTCCCGAATATTGGGCGCATGTGGGCACGCTGCCATTGACCAGCGTCGGCAAGATTGACAAGCAGGCGCTGCGCGCGGCCGTCGCGACGGGCAAAACGGCTTTTGAAAGGATTGACGAATCTTGATGAACGCGCCGTCGTCGATGAAAGGCAAGGCCTCGCTGCGCGAGGTGACGGATGTCCATCCAGCGCCTGCCAAGGTGCGTGCCAAACCGCGCGCCAGTCGCCGCACCCAGGCGGAACGCACTGCGCTGTCCGACGCGCGGATGTTCGACGCGGCGATGCAGTTGATCGTCGAACAGGGGACGCACGCGACCACGCTCAAGGAAGTGGGCGAGCGCGCGGGTTATTCGCGCGGACTGGCGTCGAGCCGTTTCGGATCGAAGGACGCGTTGTTTGGCCAGTTGGTGCTGCATTTCAACACCAGCTGGACGCGCGAACTGGCGAACAAGGTCGGCACCCGCGGCGGCGCGCAGGCCTGCCTTGCCGCGTTGCGCGCGGTCGAGGGATTTCTGTCGAGCCACTCGGGTTACATGCAGGCGATGTATATCCTGTGGTTTGAATCGATCAGTTCGCACAATGACGTGCGCGACCATCTTGCCGCCTATCACGAAATCTATCGCCGCGACGTCGCGCATTGGGTCGAGGAAGGCATCGCCAGCGGCGAAATCGACGCGTCGGTCGATGCCGAATGCTATGCGTTCGGCTTTTGCAGCTTCATCTTCGGGACGATCTATCAATGGCTCGTCGCGCCCGACAGCGTCGATCTGCCGAAACAGTTTGAAGCCTATCGCCGTTCGACTGCCAAGGCCTTTGGAATCACATACTGATTCGATCGCGAATTCCATAATAAAATCAGGAAAAACAGCTATTTATATGCGGTCTTTTGCGCTTGATTTTCTATTTGCTAGACGCTAGCAAGTAAATTGCGAGATGCCGATGACGGCACCCGGAAATGTGGGAGATTGGGCTTGGCAAAGGCGGCCGACCCGCTGTGGTTGCGAATGATTGGGCGTCATCGGGCCGCCATGTCCGCGCCCGCGTGCATTGTCCGGTGCAACCTCCGATTTCGCGTCGCTGAAAAGCAGGACCGATGAACCGCGCGGATTCCGACGGCGGTTTGATGCGACCGGTGCTCGACGGCGTGCGCGTAATCGAACTGGCCGGCATCGGCCCCGCACCCTTTTGCGCCATGATGCTTGCCGACCATGGGGCCGAGGTGATCCGTATCGACCGACCCGGCGGCAGCGACCCGCTGGCGCAGGATCAGCGGCGCGATGTCCTGCTGCGCTCGCGACGATCGATCACGCTCGATCTCAAGCGCCCCGAATCGGTCGAGATCGTCGCGCGGCTTGCCGAAACCGCCGATGGCCTCATCGAAGGATTCCGGCCCGGCGTGGCCGAGCGGCTGGGCCTTGGGCCCGAACTGCTGATGCAGCGCAATCCCGCGCTGGTTTACGGCCGAATGACCGGCTGGGGGCAGGATGGTCCCTTGTCCGACAAGGCGGGCCACGACCTCAACTATATCTCGCTCAACGGTTGCCTCGCGGCGCTGGGTTCGGAAGGCGCGCCGCCGACCCCGCCGCTGAACCTGATCGGCGATTATGGCGGCGGCGGCATGATGCTGGCTTTCGGGTTCGTCGCTGCGCTGCTCGCGGCACGGCAGGACGGTAAGGGCCGCGTGATCGATTGCAGCATGGCCGAAGGGTCGGCGGCGTTGATGGCCGGCATGTGGTCGCTCACCCACAATGGGATGTGGGACAAGGGACGCGGGCAGAACCTGCTCGACGGTGGCGCGCCCTTCTATGCCTGCTACGCCTGTGCGGATGGCGGCTTTGTCGCAATCGGCGCGATCGAGGCGCAATTCTATGCGCGGTTGATCGATGGGCTGGGGCTGTCCGGCGACCCCCTGTTTGCCGCGCAGCACGACCGGTCGAAATGGCCCGCGATGAAGGCGCGGCTCGCCGACATCTTTGCGACGGCGCCGCGCGCGTTCTGGACCGGCCGATTGCTCCATCGCGACTGCTGCTACACCGAAGTGCTCACCATGGCAGAGGCTCCGTCCCATGCGCACAGTCGGGACCGCGGCAGCTATCTGGAGGTCGATGGCTGGATTCAGCCGCACCCGGCGCCGCGCTTTGACCACACAGAGGTCGTCGCGCCCCGGATGTGGCAGCGCGATTCCGATCGGAAAGACATTCTTGCCGAGATCGGTGTCGCCGATCCCGATCGCGTGGCGGTCGATTGAAACTGTTGAGGAAAATGGAGGGCGCCGGTCAAGGTGTCGCCGAATGATTGGAGAGAGTGATGACGATAACGAACGCGGATACCGGCGTGGCCACCGAAAATCGCGAAGGCCAGCCGGAACTGGACTATGACGCGATCGTCATCGGCGCCGGTTTTGCCGGGCTGGCGCTGATCCATTATCTGCGCGAGGCGGGTGTCAGCGTCCGCGTTTTCGACCGTGCATCCGACGTTGGCGGCACCTGGGCGTGGAACCGCTATCCGGGCGCGGCGACCGACAGCGAAAGCTATTATTACTGCCTGACCTTTTCGCCCGAGCTGCTTCAGGAATGGTCGTGGTCGAAGCGCTATCCCGGCCGCGAGGAGACCCAGAAGTACATGCGGTTCGTCGCCGACAAATGCGACATGTGGCCGCACATTCAGCTTAACACTGAAATCGTCGAGGCGGAATATCTGGAATCGCGCGGCTGCTGGCAGGTGAAGACCGGCGACGGCGACGTCTATACCTGCAAATATTTCATCAGCGGCATGGGGATGATTTCGGAGCCGATGATTCCGAACATCCCCGGCATGGACCGTTTCAAGGGACCGATTTTTCATTCGTCGCGCTGGCCGCACGAAGGGCTGGATTATACCGGCAAGAACGTCGGCATCATCGGCGCGGGTGCAACCACCGTCCAGATGTTGCCCGTCGTCGCGGAAACCGCGGGCAGCGTGACGGTGTTTCAGCGCACCCCCAATTATGTCCTGCCCGCGATGCAGAAAGACATGACTCCCGAGTGGGAGAAGGAGATCAAGGATAATTACCCGGCGATCGTGGCCAAGTGCCGCAATCATGTCTTCGGCATGGCGTTCGACAGCCCGGTCGGGCGCAATGTGATGGATACCCCGCCCGATGAGCGGCAGCGGATTTTCGAGGAGAATTGGACCGGCAGTTTCCGCTGGGTGTTCGAAACCTTTGACGACCTGCTCGCCAGCCCCGAAGCCAACCGGATCGCGGGCGACTTCATTGCCGCCAAGATGCGCGAACGGGTCAAGGATCCCGCGCTGGCCGACCTGCTGACCCCCAGCTTTGACGATTATCCATTGTTCGCCAAGCGTCCGCCGCTCGACCATGGCTATTTCGAAGCTTTTAACCGCGACAATGTGCATCTGGTCGACATCAAGAAACGCGAACCGCTGGTCGAGATCACCGAAACCGGCATCCGGACGACGCTCAACGAATATGAATTCGACATCATCGTGCTGGCGACGGGCTTCAAGGCTTACACCGGCGCGCTCGAAGCCTTTCCGATCCGCGGCGAGGGTGGCCGGACGCTGCGCGAAAAATGGCAGGTGCAATCCTCGTCGATCATGGGCGTATGCGTTGCGGGTTTCCCCAATATGTTCATTGTCACGGGCCCGCAGGCGCCGTTCGCCAACCTGCCGACCTCGATCGAACAGAATGCGATCTGGATCTCGCGCTGCATCACCAAGATGGAGAATGAAGGGTTCGACGTCTTTGAACCGCGCGAAGAGGCGGAGCGCGAATGGACCGCCGCGACTGCCAATATCCACGCCCAGACGTTGATGGCCGAAGGCGACAAGGTCAATTCGTGGATGATGGGCGCCAATCGCGACGACAAGGGTGCGCGCGTGCTGATCTATTTCGGCGGCGCGAACTTCTATTACGACGCGCTGGACCAGTCGGCGGCCGCGGGGTTTCCGGAGCTCGAGTTCAAGAAACGCGCTTAGGAGCATTGCCGCGCCGCCGCGCAGCGATACCGGAGTATCCCTTCACGTCTGCGCATAGCGGATAGACGCGGCCAGTCAGATGATCGGCGTCAGCTTTGCAAAGAGCGCGCGCCTGATGCCGATCAACCGACGCCGCCTGTGGCGCTATTTTACGGTAAAGCTGAATTCGCCTCCCATGCGGTGGGTATCGGCGCCCGCGGCGGCCCATTTGACCTCATAGGTCCCTGAAACAAGGGCGCGCTTCAGCGAGAGCGTCATCGACTTGCCGTCCTTGCCCATCATCGGCGTCACGGCAATTTTCATCGGGGCGTGATTGGTCATGCCCGGCATTCCTGTCATCACAAGCTCAACCTTTACCGTCGACGCCACGATCTTTTCGTTGAACTGGAGGCCGATTGAGGTCACCTTCGAGACGGTCGCATTCGCGCTAGGCGTCGAACCCACAAGCTTCGCATGGGCGCTTGCCGCCGTCGGGGCGAGTAGCAGCGCGAGCGCTGCCGTGGCGGCGGGAAGAATGGACTTGATCATACATGCTCCAATGTCGGGTCTGTCCTGCTAATACGCACTACGAGCGTCCGGCCCTTGGAAAATCTGGGCGTGATCGTCGGATGATTTCTGAGGGATGACGCGGCCGTGCGCGTATGACGTTTGGAAGGACTGATAGCAGAGCCCAATGGACGAACTCCGGATCTTGAACGAAGCGAAGCAGCCGACCGCGCTCGACACGCTCGATGATTGCATTCTGGCCGCGTTGTCGAGCCAGCAGCGCGAGGCGTCGGCGATGCAGCGGATGTTGGCGCTTGCCGCTTTTGTCTCGCTCGGTGGAGGGTTCGTCGCCGGTATCGCCGCCGTTCCTCCGGCGCTCGCCGCGAGTCCCATCACGCCGCTCATCGCGCCCAGTCCCTTGGCCGCGGCGGCAATGCTGGGCACGCGTTGATGACGCCGTCGCGCCGTTTACTGTTGTTCGGTCTGGTTGCTTTCGTCGCGGCGCTGGCCGGCGTGCTCGCCGGACGTTTTATCGTCGAGACGCCGCGTGTCAGCGAAACCGAGTTACACGCACGGCTTCATAGCGAGCTTGCACTCTCGCCCGCGCAGCAGGCGAAGATGGACAGGATCGAAGCGAAATTCGCGCTGCGGCGTGATGCCCTCGAACTCGACATGCGCGCCGCCAATATCCGGCTCGCGCAGGCGATCGAGGCCGAGCATGGCTATGGGCCGCGCGTCACCGAGGCGATTGACGAGACCCATCGGGTGATGGGCGAATTGCAAAAGGAAATGCTCCAGCATCTGTTCGCGATGCGGGTGGTTCTGGATCGCAAGCAGGCCGAGATGTTCGACAAGACTGTGGTCCAGGCGCTGACCGCCGATGCCCGGTGAGTCTCGACCTTACGCAATGTAGCGACCGCGAGCTCGCCGCTCTTGCCCAAGCTGGCCAGCAGCTGGCCTATCGCGAATTTCTGCGACGCTACAAAGCGCCCGTGTTTCGATTGATTCGGAACAATATCGGGGATCCCGACGAGGCGATGGATTTGACCCAGGAAACCTTTGTCGCGGGTTTTGCGGCGCTCAGCCGCTACGACACCGACCGGCCATTCCGGATCTGGATCGCGCGCATCGCGCTCAACAAGTGCCGCGACTGGGCGCGCCGGCGCACGGTGCGGTCGTTTTTCGCCCGTGCCTTGCCGCTCGAAACCGCCCAGGATGTCGCAGGTGATCGCCCGGCCCCCGACGCCGAGGCGCAGGACCGCGCCGAACTTGCGCGCGTTCGTGCCGCTATATCGCGGCTACCGCTTGGGCTGCGCGAAATTCTGATCCTGCGCGGGGTCGAGGAGCTCAGTCAGGCGGAAACAGCCGAATTGCTCGGGATAAGCGAAAAGACGGTCGAAACGCGGCTTTATCGCGCGCGCGCAAAGTTGCGGACGCTGCTCGGCGAAATGCCGTTGCGCGCAAAAGAGTAAGTGCCATCAGGCGCGACGAATTTGGTCGCGCGCGTGAGGGGCGCTCGGTTAGGCCGCGTATGACCAGTCAGACCATATGGCATCGGGAATTTTATGCAGATTGACAGGCGTCGTTTCGTAGGTGGGGCGTTGGGTGGCGGGACGGTCGCCGCGCTGGCCCCTTGGTTTCCGGCGTGGGCGCAGGCCGTGTCGCCCGGGATTGTCGCGCCCCTGCCAACGGTGTCTGGCAATGACATCAGCCTGCGCATCGCGCGGCAAACGATGCGGGTCGATGGCAAGGTCAGCCGCGCGATTGGCATCAACGGCACCGTGCCCGGGCCGCTGATCCGGCTGAAGGAGGGGCAGGCGGCGCGCCTCACCGTGATCAACGATCTCGACGAAGACAGTTCAATCCACTGGCACGGCCTGATTCTGCCGTTCCATATGGACGGCGTGCCCGGCGTCAGCTTTCCCGGCATCAAACCGCGATCGCAGTTCGTGTATGAGTTTCCCGTCGTCCAGTCGGGGACCTATTGGTATCACAGCCATTCGGGGCTGCAGGAACAGCTGGGCCACTACGGCCCGATCGTCATCGATCCCGCGGGCGCCGATCCGGTCGCGTACGACCGCGAACATGTCGTCGTGCTGTCGGACCACAGCGACCTCTCGCCCGAGGCGATCTTTCGCAAGATGAAGGTCAATCCGGGTCATTTCAACATGCAGCGCCAGACGCTGTCCGGGCTGCTTGCCGGCAAGGACCAATCGCTCAAGGACCGTGTCGAGTGGGGCGCGATGCGGATGGATCCGACCGACATCGCCGACGTCAACGGATCGACTTACCGGTTTCTGGTAAACGGATATGGTCCGCGCGACAATTGGACGGCGCTTTTCACTCCCGGCGAGCGCGTCCGGCTGCGCATCATCAACGCGTCGGCAATGACGATCTTCAATGTGCGCATTCCAGGCCTCCGCATGACGGTGGTCCAGGCCGACGGGCTCAACGTGGTGCCGACCGAGATCGACGAGTTCCAGATCGCTGTCGCTGAAACATACGACGTCATCGTGACCCCGGTCGAGGACCGCGCCTATACGCTGGTCGCCGAGGCGAACGACCGGTCCGGGATGGCGCGCGCGACGCTCGCCCCGCGCGCCGGCATGGCTGCCGAAGTGCCTCCGCTGCGCGAGCGGCCGCTGGCGACCATGAAGGACATGGGGATGGGCGCGATGTCGGGCGGCACGGCTGGCGACGCCGCCTGCACCCCCGAACATGCCGCGATGGGTCATTGCACCCTGTCCGCCGATGCCGCGCCAACGGATCATGCCGCGATGGGGCATGGCGCCGGAGGCATGGACCACAGCATGCGCGATTTCGACGTCGCACCCCAGGTCAAACGCGACCCGGGCGTCCAGACCATCTCGCCGATGCCGGTCGACCGCATGGGCGAGCCCGGCCAAGGTCTGGAAGATGTCGGGCACAAGGTGCTGACCTATCACGACCTCGTTGCGCTCGAGCGCAATCCCGACGTTCGCGCGGCGTCGCGCTCGCTCGACATCCATCTGACCGGCAACATGGAACGCTTCATGTGGTCGTTCGACGGCGTCAAAATGTCCGACCATCACGAGCCCATCCCCTTCATCGAGGGTGAGCGGGTGCGGATCAACCTCATCAACGATTCGATGATGAGCCACCCCATCCACCTGCACGGTCATTTCTTCGAACTGGTCACGGGCAAGGGCGATCGCTCGCCCCGCAAGCACACGGTCCTTGTCCAGCCCGGCGGCACCGCGAGCTTCGACTTTACCGCCGATGCGCTCGGCGACTGGGCGTTTCACTGTCACATGCTTTACCATATGCACGCAGGGATGATGCGCGTCGTCAGCGTCCGTCCGAGGGGAGACGACGCATGACCCGCGCGCGGCTTTTCCTCGCCGGCACGGCCGCGCTCGCCTTCGCCGTGCCGGCCGCGGCGCAGTCGACGGATCATTCGTCAATGCCGGGCATGACCATGCCGACCGAAGCTGAGAAACCTGCTGCCAAGCCGCACGCATCTTCGCACCCGCGAACCGAACCTACGCCGATGCCCGAGATGGATCATGGCGCCGTGGACATGAAACCCAAGGATGCCAGTTGCACGCCCGAGCATGCGGCAATGGGCCATTGCACGCCTAAGGCGGAACCGGATGCTTCGACTGCGCAAATGCCGGACATGGACGCGATGGACCATGGCACCGCCGCCCCGTCCGACCCCGACTGTCCGCCCGAACATGCCAGGATGGGCCATTGCACCCCGAAGGAGCCCACGGCGGGCACGGGCGACATGCGCGGGGCAAGCGGCACGGACCTGCCGCCGGGCGACGCCGCGGCGCCTGCGCCGCCGAGCGACTGGTACGCCGATCGCCTCTTTCCGAAGGCGGAAATGGAGCATTCGCGCCATGCGATGATGGACGAAAATGGGGCGCAGAAGATCGCCTTCATCAGTTTCAACCTCGCCGAATATCAGGCGCGCAAGGGAGATGACGGTTTTCGCTGGGACGGCGAGGCCTGGTATGGCGGCGATATCAACCGGCTGACGATCAAGAGCGAAGGCGAGGGCGTCTTTGACGAGGGGATCGAAGGGACCGAGATGCAATTGCTCTACAGCCGTGCTGTCGGCCCCTACTTCAATGCGCAGGCGGGCATTCGCCAAGATCTGGGGCCGGGGCCTGATCGCACCTATGCGACGATCGGTTTCGAGGGGCTCGCGCCCTATTGGTTCGAAGTCGAAGGCGCGCTGTTCCTGTCGCACAAGGGCGATCTGCACGGCCGGCTCGAAGGCCATTATGATCAACGCATCACGCAGAAGCTGATCCTCCAGCCGATGGTCGAAGTCAATTTCGCCTGGCAGGATGTGCCGGAAATCGGCGTCGGGTCCGGCTTGTCCGACATGGAACTCGGACTGCGTCTGCGCTACGAAGTCGTGAAGGAATTCGCGCCCTATGTTGGGGTTGAATGGGCGCGGAAGGTCGGCGACACCGCACGCTTCGCTCGCGCCGCGGGCGAGGATGCCGACAGCATGAGCCTGGTCATGGGGATCAGGACCTGGTTTTAGCTTAGCCTGAAGGGACGACGACATGGGCAAGGCGCGCTGCTGTCAACGGCGGTGCGCGCGACTCTCCTGATTCGAGGGCGGCGTCATGCATCTTGCCTGAAATGGCGAAATCGGAAAACCATCAGGGAACAGCTGCGTACGAGACTGTTTGAGACTCCGTTAAAGAGAATTTTGGTCAGCCTACGTCAAATTATTATCTCAGTATCACCTTGATTATAATTCAGTATTTGTAGTCCTCGCGTCTAAACTCCATCAGAAATACCATCAGTCGAACGAGGTTCTTGGGTAGCAACGGCGTCGCGAGACGGCTAATCGTTCAAGGATCTGAAGCTCATCAATCGCCTGAACCCAGGGGCGTCAGAATTGATGGTCCCCACGGCCGGCATTCACGCGTTCGCAGGAGCGACGTAACGATAGGCGTGCGCGTCGATCTGGCAGGTTGCCGTCCAATCCGCGCGAGATCCGCTTCACCCGATATAACCATCAATGCTGCCTATCCGAAACCGGCCAGTTCCAACTGGCTAGCAGGCGGCGGCTGTGCGCTTGATCTTGGCCGTTATCGCAGTAATTATACCCCACCCAAGACATGTAAATCACCATTATGGTTGTAATTCCGTATTTTACATCGGAATTTGACTTGATCACTTTGTGATCGAAATATAATCCCTTGATAAGATACGGATTACTTAATCTTGCTATGTCCCGATTGGGAGTGATCCATGGATCACAATTGCGTGCCTGCTCTCCAGTGGTTCCTTCCTTCGTTCACCGTCCCGTCTCCGCTACGGAAATTAATAGCTACGCGCATTGCGCAGGTGAAAACGGTGGGCTCGGGGCGCGATGAACAATAACGTCTTCGTAAATAAGCTCACGATCTGGCAGGCAACCGAACGCAGTCGCAGATGAGGGATTGTCCTATTTTCAGCCGTTTCGCTGACCAACCGGTGAACTTTTTCATGGAGTGTAAAAGTGCTTAAACGGGCAACCGGTAGTGCTGGTAGAATTCTTTGGGCTTCGCTCTGGGCCATCCTCAGTTATGTACGAAACAAATCCGGGACTTTGATCGCGTGCCCGCTGCTGATTGCGATGCCTGCCTACGCTCAAAGCGAGCTTCCGGGAGAGACGCCCACCGCCGCGCCTCGTTCCTTTTGGAAAACATTAGGAAGTTCTGACAGCTTTCCGACCCCCGATGCGGCATGTCGAAAGCAGCATGAGATTTACAATCCCAATGCGACCTATGAAGCGCCTGTTTACCGAGACTATAATACCTACGGCTGCAAGTGGAAATCCCGTCAACACGGTGGACCCCCGGATTCAAGTACGGTTTTGCCAACTATCATATCTTTATATTGTCCTTCAGGATACTCTCTTCTTCGTACCGGAGAATGTTCTCTAGTTCACGATAGTGAGCCAGAGTGCGACTGTACCGAGGAGACGCGCGCGGTAAGCGGCGGGCCTACGCCTCTCGTCGGGAATCCGATTTCGCTCGCGACAGGTTCGAAGATCGATCGCGAAGTGGATTTCGAAACGGCCGACGGGATGTTCAGGGTCGAGCGATCTTACCGAAGCTTGCAACATCAGAACCGTCGACAGGCAATCACCCCGATTCCAGGATTTGGCGCAAATTGGCACGGCGTCATACCCGGCAGGCTTGCTGTATACGGACACTATTATGAGACGGTCGAAATTCTTACCGAGAGTGGAGGGTATGATTATCTCGGCGCCGAAGATCGTACGAACCGGATGGGATATGTATATTACTCCGGATCGGGAATGAGTCGAAGAAAATTCGAAGCTGTGGCCAATCCAGGAATAATCCGGGATGACTATTTTAAAACTGGAGCGGCCATTTCCAATGGACCGGGTGAGTTTAAGCTCACGGAATCAAGCGGCACCTATACGCTTTACCGACGTGCTGAAGAATGGCAGGACGGGCTTCGTTATCTAGTGCCCACTGAAAAGGTTTTTCCGGGCGGCTATACATTGTTCTTCGATTATGAAGACAGCGGCCAGTATCCGAGCAAAGTCAGGGACAGTTTCGGACGAGAAATGCAGATCACATGGGCTGAAGCAAAATCAAAAAGCTCTGCTCTTATACCAGGTGGTGGTACTAGCGTCGTAGAATATGGAACGATACAAAATGTGATGGTCATATCACAAATTGTGCTGCCGGATACAACCAAACTAATCTATACATATAGCGATACTTCATCACTGAATCGCGTAGGTCGAGAGGATCGCTTGAGCAGGGTCAGTCGGCAGAGCGCTTCTGGAACAGAGCTCTGGGCGCGCGAGTATCTCTATGAAGATAGTGCTTATCCCTATGCATTAACCGGTATTCTGGATCAGAACGGGCAGCGCCTCTCGACATATACCTATCACGACTATGGTCTTGTCAAGAGCTCGGAGCGAGCCGGTGGGGTGGGGAAGGTTGAGGTCGACTACACGCATGTCGTGAGCGGGAGCTGGAAGACTACCTATCGAGCGGTAACCAATGCACTGGGGCGACAGGAGAACTATAAGTTCTATCGTCGATACGCCCAATCAGCGCCGCCCAACATGCCCTCAGTGCTGGTAAGCATCGATGGCCTACAAGCACCCTCGGTCCCTGCTGATCTTCAGGCATGGGGGCACGAACTTGCAAACGGCTCGCTATTCGTCCGTATCGCGAATTCGGTGACGGACCGGCGCGGTCACATGACAAGTCTTACAAATGATCATGCGGGGCTTCGTCCAACGAAAATAACAGAAGCGGCAGGGACCAGTGCGGCTCGCACCACGAATATTCAGTGGGAACCGGTGCGTGACCTTCCCACGCGCATCGATGTTCCGGGTCTTCGCACCGAGATGACCTATGGCGCGACGGGCGAATTGCTGACGCGCACCCTGACCGACACGACGACGCACAGCGTGCCCTATTCGTCGGCAGGGCAGGCCCGCACCGAAACATACATCTGGGGCGCGGGCGGGCGGCTGCAATCGATAAACGGTCCGCGGGCTCCGATTGGCTCGCAGGACGATATCATCAGCTTTGCTTATGATGGCGCAGGCAATCTGCTAACCGTTACCAATGGCCTAGGCCATGTCACGACATTCGCTGGCCATGATGCCAATGGGCGGCCGGCCTCAATGACAGATGCCAATAATGTCGAAACGCTCTTTACTTACGACACTTTGGGCCGCTTACTCACCAGTACGGTCAAACATCCGACAACCGCTTCGCTCGATGCGACGACCAGCTATGAATATGACATCGAAGGCCGCGTCACCGGAATTACCACGCCAGCGACCGAAAAGCTCAGCTTTGTCTATGATCTCGCGGGGCAGTTGCTGGAGATCGCCTCGGCCGATGGCGAGAAACAGACGTTCGCGCACGATGCGATGGGCAATGTGACTGAGCAGAAGATCGAGCGCGCGGATGGAGTCGCGCGCAGCACGATTGTGCGGACTTTCGACAGCATCGGACGCATGCTCACCGAAACGCTCGGCCCTGGCCGCACGACGACCTGGGTCTATGACAAGAATGGCAATCCGGTCCGGACAACCTCGCCGCGCAGCCATGCGACCGATATGGCCTTCGACCCTCTGAACCGCCTGGCGTCCACGGTCGCCCCCGACACCGGGACGACTGCGACCCAATATAATGCGATCGACGCGATCACCGGCTTTACCGATGCCGTATCGGTGCAAACCACATTTGTCCGGAATGGCTTCGGCGAGGTGGTACAGGAGGTGAGCCCCGATCGCGGCACCAGCATCCATTATTATGATGCCGCGGGCGATTTGACTGCGACGATCGACGGTCGGGGTCAGCGGATCGACTATACGCGCGATATTTTGGGCCGCGTTACCGCCAAAACCCCCGTCGCACGACCATCTTCGGAGGTTATCACCTATAGCTATGACGACGGCGGCGTCCCGGGCTGCGCCTGCGTCGGTCGCCTGGCGAGCATGACCGATAGCAGTGGGACGACCAGTTTCGGATACGACCATCGAGGCAATCTGACCGCCAAGGTGGAGCCGACCGGGACGCTCGGCTGGAGCTATGACCTTGCCGATCGCATTGTGCAGATGACATATCCCAGTGGGCGCGAAATTGCCTACGCGCGCGATGCCAAGGGGCGCGTAATTGAGGTAAAAACGCGCGCGAATGCGGGCGCAAACTGGACCGTGCTCGCGACTGACATCGCCTATGAACCCTTTGGCCCGATGCTGTCGGCGGATTTCGGCAATGGGTTGAAGCTGGAGCAGGATTGGGGAAGCGACCGACGACTGGCCTCGAAGCGGCTGTTCACCGCGGCGGGCGACGACGTCTGGCATGTCAGTTACGGTTATGACGGTGACGACAATATCACATCGATCACCGACCATGTGACCCCGGCGAACAGCCGCAGCTTTGGGTATGACAGCGTCGACCGGTTGAACCGGGTGGATGGCGGTACGGGCGGCTTTGCGCGCGAGGATTATGTCCACGACAAGAATGGCAATCTGCTCGGCGTCGAGCGGCGGGTGAACGCCGGCGACGCCAGCCCGGCGCAGAGCGACGTCCATGCGATCGCCAGCGGGACGAACCGACTGACCTCGGTCGTGCATGCCGCGGGGACGCGCAGTTTCACGCACGACGCGCGCGGCAACCTGATCGCCGACACGCGCCCGGCGGGCGCGGGGGTGACGCTCGGCTATGACGGCCACGCGCGACTGTCGAGCTATGCGCGCGCTGGCGCCGAGACGCAGGCGATGCTGTACAACGGGTTCGACGAGCGCGTCGGTCTGACCACGCTGCTCGGCGGCAGCGCGGTCGAGGAGCGGCGCTTTGTCTATGACGCGGGCCACCGCATCATAGGCGAATATGGCGCGACCACCGCCGACCTTCGCGCCGAATATATCTGGCTGCTGCCCGAGGTCGGTGATGGGACGGCGTTCGGCGGCGACGATGGGCTGGGCGGCTATATGCCGCTGGCGGTCGCGGTGCCCGACGGCGGCACGAGCAAGATCCTCTGGGTGCAAGGCAACCACCTCGGCACCCCGGTGATGACGACTGACGCCAGCGGCGCCGCGGTCACCCCCACCGGCCACGCCCGCATCGGGTTCCCGGGCCAGGTCGAGCAGCATGCCGATCTCTATTATAACTATTACCGCGATTATGACCCGACATTGGGACGCTATGTGCAGGCCGATCCCATCGGGCTGGGAGGAGATACGAATCCTTATGTCTATGCGCTCGGCAATCCCATGGTAAATATCGATCCCTATGGACTTGAAACACCGGGCCCAAATGGAACCAAACAGGTGCCCGGCACCAAATATCGCGTTAGAATCGACCAGCCTACCTCTGGGAGAGGACAGCCGCACGCGCACATTTATGATCCTAAGGGCAGGCCGGTTGGCGCTGTGAAGCTAGATGGAACACCAAGCCACAAGCAGGGCTTGGATGGCGTTCCTAACAGCGCACGCAAAAAGCTTATACCCTATTTGGCTAAGAAGGGCTTCAAACTATGTAAGCCATTGATTATTGGTACATTCGCGTGGAATTGGTACAATGATGGTATTGCACACGCAGCAGAGACAGCCGCTAACGATGCGTTGTGGCCATTATCCGAAGCATGGAGCGATTGATGGAACTTTTTGGTACTCCCGATAACCGGGTCGATCCCCGCGGCGGAGTAGGGCGATTGACGGAAGCGACGCTCTATCTCGATCCAACCGAAATGAAAAAATTGGCAGATTTTCTGAACAAATGCGCGAAAGAAGCGTCAACGACCGAAATTTGGGATCATGAGCATTTTGTGGACTATCTCTTGGATGCATCCTACTCTGGCCCAGACATTATTGTATACAGGAGCTAAGCTGGTCGCGGCATATCGGTGATCGAGTCAACGACGCGCCCCCACCGCGGCGCGTCACAACGGCAGCCGCGACCAACATCGCCTATGAACCCTTTGGCCCGATGCTGTCGGCGGATTTCGGCAATGGGTTGAAGCTGGAGCAGGATTGGGGGAGCGACCGACGACTGGCCTCGAAGCGGCTGTTCACCGCGGCGGGCGACGACGTCTGGCATGTCAGTTACGGTTATGACGGTGACGACAATATCACATCGATCACCGACCATGTGACCCCGGCGAACAGCCGCAGCTTTGGGTATGACAGCGTCGACCGGTTGAACCGGGTGGATGGCGGTACGGGCGGCTTTGCGCGCGAGGATTATGTCCACGACAAGAATGGCAATCTGCTCGGCGTCGAGCGGCGGGTGAACGCCGGCGACGCCAGCCCGTCGCAGAGCGACGTCCACGCCGTCGCCAGCGGGACGAACCGGCTGACCTCGGTCGCGCGCATACCGCGGGGACGCGCAGCTTCACGCACGACGCGCGCGGCAACCTGATCGCCGACACGCGCCCGGCGGGTGCAGGGGTGACGCTAGACTATGACGGCCATGCGCGGCTGGCGAGCTATGCGCGCGCGCGGGCCGAGACGCAGGCAATGCTGTACAACGGATTCGACGAGCGCATCGGGCTGACGACCACCTCGGCTCGGTCGTTGACTAGCGACTCACGGGCACGGAGGCGCCTGCATAGGGGTCGTAGACGGAAGGGCGCGGCATAGTCGGTCGTAATTGGCTTGGCGACGGGCTGGGCTCCGCCGTCGCCGGTGGCCGCGGATCAGCGCCCGCCAGGCCGGTGAGGCCCGCGGCGATCCCGCCGGCCCCGAACAGGATGAAGCATCCCAGCACCACAGTTATGCCGCGCCGAAGATCGAGCCTTCCGGACAGCATGAGCAGCCCGATCGCCGCGACCGCTATGACCGCGACGACGGTCGCGGTGCTGCCGAGCGCGGCGCCTTCGACCCACGCCACGCCTTCGGCAAGGGGACTTCCGGCGGGCGGATCGCTAAGCGTTGGGCGAAATGAATACATGAACCCTCCGATGGAATTTATCGCAAACGGTTCGCGCTCGGCGATGCAACCAGAAACACTGCCATAATGGCATCAATTACCGTGCAAGCCTTTGATTTCCGGCTGGCAGATCGATCGAGCCGACGCTAGCCTGCTATTTGGTATCAACGCAACTTTGCCGTGACGCGGGGGGATTTCGTGGAACTGAAAGTAAGAATCACCGCAGTTGCCGCTGCGCTGACGACTTTGTTTCACGCGGCCGGTGCGCAGGCGCAGGATATCGCGGACCCCGCGGGCTCGGGTGTGCTCGTCTCGGCGGTGCGCTGGCTTGAGGGGACGTTACTCGGCACGATCGCAACCGTCGTCGCGGTGATCGCCGTTGCCACGGTCGGCTTCATGATGCTCACAGGCCGGATCAACTGGCGCTATGGCGCGACGGTCATTCTCGGCTGCTTCATTCTCTTCGGTGCCGCGAGCATCGTCGCGGGCATCCAATCGACCGCCAGCTTGGGGCGCTGAGGCGTGAATGGGGTTGAGCGCGACGTGATGTTCGTGGCGCTGACGCGGCCGCAGATGTTCGCGGGCGTCACCTACAGCTATTTCGTCGCCAATGCCGTGCTCGCGACCGAGCTGTTCCTGATCTTCAAGACCGTCTGGGCGCTGGTCATTGCGCTGGTCGTCCATCTTGCGGGCGTGCTCCTGTGCCTCAAGGAGCCGCGCTTCTTTGATCTGTGGCTCGCCCGGGTCGGTCGTTGCCCGCGCGTGCGCAATTTTGCGATCTGGCGATGCAACTCCTACCGGCCCTAGCATCCTCTCCGAAAATCGTTGCAAGGGAGGCGCCTGCTGGACGCCACCTGCCGTTCAGTCACCATGTCGACGATCATACGGTCGCGACGCGCGACGGGCTCTTGATGCAGGTCATCGCCTTGCGCGGCCTGCTCTTCGAGACCGCGGACACCGAGGAGATCAACTATCGCAAGCGGCTGCGCGACGCGATGCTCCAGTCGATCGGCTCGTCGCGCTTTGCGCTCCATCATCACATCGTCCGCCGCCGTGTCGAGGCCCGGCTCGACGGCGGCTTCACCGATCGCTTTTCGGCGAAGCTTGATGTGGTATGGCAGGCGCGGCTCGGACGGCGCCAGCTCTTCGTCAACGATCTTTATCTCACGCTTGTGCGCCGCCCGTTGCAGGGCCGTATCGGCCTGCTCGATGCCGTGCGTGAACGGCTCGGCGGCGCACGCAGCGCGAGTGAAACCATTACGCACGAGCTGCGTCAGCTCGATACTGCGCGCGAGACGCTGATGGCGGCGCTCGGCAGCTATGAACCGGCGCTGCTCGGCGTGTATGAAGGCAAGGCGGGCGCCTGTTCCGAGCTGCTTGAATTCTTCTCGACGCTCTACAACGGCGAGAATCGGCCGGTCCTGCTGCCGACGCAGGACATCGGCGCCTATTTGCCCGATCGGCGCATAAGTTTCGGGCAGGAGACGGTCGAGCTCGGCCCTGCGGGCGAGGCCGGGAGCGGTTTTGTCGGCCTCGTATCGATTAAGGATTATCCGGGGCAGACGAGTCCCGGGATGTTCGACGAACTGCTGCGCCTGCCCTTCGAGCTTACCGTCGCGCAATCCTTTGGCTTCGTCGAGCGTCAGGCGGCGCTCGAGCGCATGAACCTGACGCTGCGGCGAATGCGCTCGGCGGAGGACGAGGCGCTGAGCCTGCGTGCCGACCTGTCGAACGCCAAGGACGAGGTTGCGGCGGGGCGGTCGGGGTTTGGCGAACATCATATGACGATTGCGGTTCGCGGCGCCTCGCCCGCCGAGGTCGATGCCGGGGTCGCCGAGGTGCAGGCGACGCTCGCCGATCTCGGGATCATCGCGGTGCGTGAGGATATTGCGCTCGAACCTGCCTTCTGGGCGCAGTTTCCAGGCAACTTCAAATATATTGCGCGGCGCGGCCTTGTCTCGACAGGCAATTTTGCGGGGCTTGCAAGCGGGCATAATTTTGCGATCGGGCAAGCGTCGGGCAACCATTGGGGCGATGCCGTCACCCTGTTCGAAACGACCGCAGCTGGGCCGTACTTCTTCAACTTCCATGCACGCGACCTCGGCAATTTCACGATCATCGGCCCGTCGGGGTCTGGCAAGACGGTGGCGCTCAACTTCCTGCTCGCGCAGGCGCGGCGGTTCGATCCGCGCATCGTCTTTTTCGACAAGGATCGCGGCGGCGAACTCTTCATCCGGGCGATCGGGGGTCGTTATGACGTGCTGCGCCCCGGCGCACCGTCGGGACTCAACCCGCTCCAGCTCGAAGATAATGCCACGAACCGCCAGTTCCTGATCGATTGGCTCGCGCTGCTTGCCGGCGGCGCGAGCGTCGAGGAGCTTGCCGAGATCAAGGATGCGGTCGATGCCAATTATGCGCAGCCGCCGCACCACCGCCGCCTTCGCCATATCGTCGAGTTGTTCCGCGGCGGGCATCGCCCGCGCGCCGACGACCTCTGGTCGCGCCTCAGGCCCTGGTGGGGCGACGGCGAGCGTGCGTGGCTCTTCGACAATGAAGTCGATGCGACCGATTTGTCGGCGCGTTCGGTCGGTTTCGACATGACGCAAATCCTCGATGATCCGGCGGTGCGCACCCCGGCGATGATGTATCTGTTTCACCGAGTCGAGGAGCGGCTCGACGGGAGTCCGGCGATCATCGTCGTCGACGAAGGCTGGAAGGCGCTCGACGACGATGTGTTCGTGCGCCGGATCAAGGATTGGGAAAAGACGATCCGCAAAAGGAACGGCATCGTCGGCTTCGCGACGCAGAGTGCGCAAGATGCATTGGAAAGCCGGATTGCGAGCGCGATCATCGAGCAGGCGGCGACGCAGATCTTCATGGCGAACCCCAAGGCGCGCCGCGAAGATTATGTTGAGGGCTTCGGGCTCACCCCCCATGAATATGAGCTGGTGCGCTCGCTCCCCGACAGCGCGCACTGCTTCCTCGTCAAGCACGGCCATGAAAGCGTCGTCGCGCGCCTCAACCTCTCCGGCGAGCATGAACTGCTGACGATCCTGTCGGGGCGCGAGCGCACCGTTCGCATCCTCGACGAACTGCGCGCCGAACATGGCGACGCACCCGAGGGATGGTACGACAAGCTCTTGGAGCGGGCCTGATCATGGCCGTCTGCAATTCCATCCCTTCTCCGGACAGCTTCGCGCCGAGCCTGCTCACCTTCCTCGACTGCCAGGCGCAAGCGATCGGGGCCGGCGGCTATGGTGCGCTTGCCGCGCCCGGATCGCCCGCGTCGGTTCTGCTCACCGGCATGGTCACGCTGCTGATCGCACTCCTCGGTTACCGGATGCTGCTCGGGCACACACCGACGGTGCGCGAAGGCGTGCTGACCTTCGTCAAGATCGGGCTGGTGCTGGTGCTCGCGACGAGCTGGCCCGCCTATCAGATCCTCGTCTATGACATCGTCCTGCGCGCGCCCGCCGAGCTTGCCGCGACGATCGGCGGCGCGGCGAGTCTGCCGGGAAGCGGCGGCGGACTGGTTGCGCGGATCGATGGCGTCGATCAGGCGCTCGAGATTCTCGCGATCGAAGGCGTCGGGCCGGTGCCGCTGGGCGCGGATGGGCAGCCGGTGATGCCGTCGGTGCCGCCGCCGCCGTTTATCGGCTTCGACAATTTCGCGCTGGGGTTCGCGCGCGTGATTTTCCTCGTCGCGACAATCGGCTCCTTCGCCGTGGTGCGCATTGTCGCCGGGCTGTTGCTGGCACTGGCACCACTGTTCGCCGCCTTCCTGCTCTTCGACGGGACGCGCGGGCTGTTCGCGGGCTGGCTGAAGGCGCTGCTCGGCTCGGCGCTCGGCAGCCTTGGCATCGCGATCACGCTCGGCGTGACGCTCGCCTTTCTCGAGCCCTGGCTCGCTACGCTGCTTGCGTGGCGTGGTGCCGGGCTCGACATCATGGGCGCGCCCGCGCAATTGCTCGCCGCGGCGGCGATCTTCGGACTCGCGCTCGCGGCGGTACTGTTCATTGTCAGCCGTCTGACCTTGAGCCTTCACATCCCGGCGTGGATGCAGGCCTCACCGATCCGTGACGTTCGCGATGGCGCTCGGCGTGCCGAAGGCGCGCGTCAGCCCGCCGCCGACCACGCGCCGATCGAAAGCCGCTCGCGCGCCGCGGCGATCGCCGACGCGGTTGCGATCAGCCAGCGCCGCGAAGCGCTTGCAACCGATGGCACGGGCGACTCGCGTGCCGCCTTCATCGCCCGCAGCGTCGCCGACCGTGACCGGGGTGAACGCACCGCCCCTCAATCGGCGGCGCAGGCCTCGACGCGCCGCACCCGCCACCGCATCTCCTCGCGCGCCCTTGCCAGAGACCGACAATCATGAAGAAATCCAGCCGCGAAGCGCTCGACGCTTATTATTCCGAAGCGGGAAGCTGGGCGAAGGATCAGGCCGATGCGCTGCGCGCGTCGCGCCGCACCGCCTGGTGGGTCGCGGGCGCGGCGTCGGTGATCGCGGTGTGCGAGGCGCTGGCTCTCTTGTTTCTCACCCCGCTCAAGACGGTCGAGCCCTATACATTGCTGGTCGATCGCCAGACAGGGTTCGTCCAGCCGCTGAAACCGCTCGAACCCGACGCGATCTCGCGCGAACGTGCACTCACCCAATCCTTCCTCGTCCAATATGTCATCGCCCGCGAAGGCTTCGATATCGAACTTCTCCAAGGCGACTATCGCAAGGTCGCGCTCTGGTCCGCGGGCAGGGCGCGCGACGATTATCTCGCGGCCATCCAGGCCTCGAACCCCGAGAGCCCGCTCGTGCGGCTGCCGCGCAGCGCGCGCATCGACGTCGAGGTCAAGAGCGTGACGCCGATGAGCGACGACAGCGCGATGGTGCGCTTCGATACGCGGCGCCGCGACGCGGGCGGGCAAGTGGCGCCGGCGCAGCCGTGGGTCGCGATCGTCCATTTCGAATATAGCGGCGAGCCGATGAGCGTTGCCGACCGCATGATCAACCCGCTCGGGTTCAAGGTGACAAGCTATCGCAAGAGCGCCGAGGCGCTGCCGATTCCAGCGTCGTCGTCGCCCGGCACCGCGGCCGACGCACCGGACGCAGCCCCGGCTACCGACGCTTCCCAGCCGGTTGTGGTCCGCCGATGACCGCTCGCCTCGCCTTGGCGGCGCTCCTGCTGCTCACGGCGCCCGATGCCGCAGCGCGGGCGAGCCCGCAGCCGGGCTATGGCGACGCGCGGATGCAGACGGTCGATTATCGCCGCGACCAGGTCGTCGAAATCGAGGGCGCGCCGGGCTATCAGGTGATGATTGCGCTCGCCCCCGACGAAGTGATTGAGCATGTCGCGCTCGGCGACAGCGGTGCCTGGCAGGTCGCGCCGAGCCAGAGCGGCAACATGCTGTTCGTGCGCCCCTCGCAGGGCGGGGTCAGCACCAATATGACGGTCATCACCAGCGCGCGCTTCTATGCCTTTGATCTGGTGCCGTCCAATGGCGCGCCGCCCTATGAGGTCCGGTTCCGCTATCCCGCCGAAGAGGCCGGCTATGTTGCCGCGGAGCCGACCGCGAGCGGCCACCCTGTCGGTCTCTACCGCGTGCGCGGAACGCGCTCGCTGCGGCCCGTGCGGCTGCACGATGACGGCCGCCGGACCTATATCGAATGGCCTGCCGATGTCGCGCTTCCTGCCGTCTTCTTCATCGACGAGCATGGCCGCGAACGCCTCGCCAACGGCAATATGCGCGGGTCTCTCTATGTGATCGACAGCGTCCATGCCGAGCTCCTGTTCCGGATCGACCGCAAGACCGCGCGCGCAAAGCGCTACCTTCCGAAGGACGAGGCGTCTTGAGCGCGCCTGGCCCAGAGGCGCCCGTTCCCGATGCCGCTGCCGAGCGCAGCGTATTGCCGCAGGTCGCCCGGCCGCGGGCGGGCGTGTCGGGCGTCGCGATCGGGATCGGCGCGGTTCTGGCCGCCGGCCTGCTGTTCTCGGTCCTCGATGCGCGGCGCCGCGCCTTGTCTGCGCCCGCGGTGCGCGCAGCCCCATCCGACCTTGCGAGCGTATCGCAAGCGCCGCCCGCGCTCTTCATTCCCCCGCTGCCCCGTGCCGCACCGCCGTCCGCGCCTGTGCCATCAGCGCCGCCTGCGTCCTTACCCGCGGCCGTGCCCCGCGCCGCGCCCCGGCCCGATACAAGTCCGCCGCCCGTTTATGCGCCGCCGCCCAGCTATGGTCCGCCGCCCGAGGCCGCGCCGCCGCGCACGAGTAGCGGCGCGATCCTCGTCGTCGATCAGGGCAGGCCCTCTGCCGCCGATGGTGCATCGCCGCCCGCGGCCGACGCCCGGACCGCCGCCTTGCAGGGCCCTGCCCACCGCAGCCGCGCCGGATCGATCGCCAACCGCGCGACCACCGTGCCGCAGGGCACGCTGATCGCCGCCGTCCTCGAGACCGCGATGAACTCGAGCGGGGCGGGGTTCGCCCGCGCACTCATCCAGCGCGACGTGCGCGGGTTCGACGGCACGCGCGTTCTCATTCCGCGCGGTAGCCGGCTCATCGGCGAATATGCCTCCGATACGAGCCCCGGTCAGAAACGCGCCTTCGTCACCTGGACACGGCTTATCCGGCCCGATGGGGTGACGATCGCGATCGGATCGCCCGCGACCGACCCTGTCGGCGTCGGCGGCGTGCGTGCGAGCGTCAACAGCCATTTCCTCGAGCGGTTCGCCGGCTCGATCCTTCAGACCGCGATGCTCATCGGCGGCAATCTTGCGGCGCGCTCGGTCGGAGACTCGGTCGTGATCGCGCTGCCCGGGTCGCTGCCGGGCGCCGGGGCGATGACGCAGGCGACGCAGATCCCGCCGACGCTGAGCGTCCGGCAGGGCACGAGCATCAGCGTGTTCGTCGCGCGCGATCTCGACTTTACCGGGAGCGAGACGGCACGATGACGGCGACCGCGCTCGCCGACCGCGTCTATCTCGCGAGCTATCTGGCGCCGCTATCCTTCGCGCTCGACCGCGCCGACGTGACCGACATCTATATCAACCGGCCGCACGAGCTCTGGATCGAGACGCTGGGCGGCACCATCGAACGCCACGATGTGCCCGCGCTCGACAGTGCGCTCCTCGCGCGGCTGGCGCGGCAGGTCGCGGCGCCCAATCACCAGGGGATCAGCCGCGAACATCCCTTGCTCTCGGCGAGCCTGCCCGACGGATCGCGCATCCAGATCGTCGCACCGCCCGCGACGCGCGGGGAGATCGCCATCGCGATCCGCAAGCATGTGTCGGCCGAGCTGACGCTCGACGATTATGTGACAGCTGACGCGTTCCGTGACGTTCGCAAGGCTGGGCTGAAGGAATCCGCCGCGATCGCGCGTGTTCGCGCGCTCGTCCACAGCGGCGATGTCGCATCGGCGTTGCGCGAAGCGGTGCGCGGGCGCCTCAATATCCTGATCTCGGGCGGCACCTCGTCGGGCAAGACGACGTTCCTGGGTGCCCTCATTCGCGAGATACCGGCCGAGGAACGACTGGTGCTGATCGAGGACACGCCCGAGATAAAGCTGGCGCATGAGAATGCCGTCGGCCTGATCGCCGCGCGCAGCGCGCTCGGCGAGGCGGCGGTGACCGCCAATGACCTCGTATCGGCATCGCTTCGCATGCGGCCCGACCGCATCATCCTCGGCGAGCTTCGCGGGCCTGAGGCCTTCGCCTTTCTCCGCGCGATCAACACCGGGCATCCGGGATCGATGACGACGATCCACGCCGACAGCACCGAGCGTGCGTTCGAGCAGTTGGCGCTGTTGGTTCTG
Organism: Sphingopyxis sp. TUF1; assembly: GCF_036687315.1. Classification (NCBI taxonomy): domain Bacteria; kingdom Pseudomonadati; phylum Pseudomonadota; class Alphaproteobacteria; order Sphingomonadales; family Sphingopyxidaceae; genus Sphingopyxis; species Sphingopyxis kveilinensis. The sequence continues at coordinate 1,448,513 of NZ_CP144683.1, read as the reverse complement.
GAAGGGGGATCAACGCTCCAGCGCGAGGATATCCTTGCCTATGTGCGCACGACGGTTGACGTCGTGCTGCAACTCAGCCGCGATGCGACCGGACGCCACGTGTCGGGAATATCGGTTGGAGTAGAGTAAGCGCCAATGTAAACGTCATATTATTGAAGTAAAAATGACATAATTCAGGTTCTAATGGCCAAAAATTGTCAGCTCTTTGCCAAACAACCACTTTGGTTATAATAATTTAATGACGATTTAGAGTTCAGCTTGACTGTACAAATTGTGGGTAATAGCCAAAAGGCAGGGGCGGAAACAGCGCCCATCTAACTTCCGTTTCCTGTAATTTGGATAGGGGCGCTCATGAAACATGTGCGATTGATTCTTGCGATGCTGCCGGCACTTGCAGTGGCAATGCCCCGCGATCGCCTCCGAGACGATCAGCTACACCTACGACGCCAAAGGTCGCCTCGTGAAGGTCGTGCGCTCGGGCAGCGTCAACAGCGGCGTTACGACAGATTATGAACATGACCCGGCCGACAACCGGTCCCGGGTCAAGGTAACGAACAGTTCCAATCCGACCCCGACACCAACCCCCACGCCCGCCGGATGCACCTTTACAGCAGCACCGGATTTTACGGGCGGATCCGACGAATTCTCGGTTTATCCCTATATCATGCGGAACAATGAGTGCGCGGCGCCCGTGACGCTGTCCTATACGATCATGCGCGTTTCCGGGTCCGGCCAGTACAGCATTTACGATGCGCCATTTGGAGGGACTGGGCCATTCTTGCCTGGCAATTCAAGCGATCTTTATCGGGCTGTGCAGGTGTCGCCGTGGGCCAGTACGATCGATCCTGGAGACAATCTCGTCCTGAATATTAGCTGGACTGTCACCTCGATGAATGCATCAATCACAGACGCTGATATCTTGATTAGGTTTTGCTATAATGGCGCGGGGTGTTGACGGATAGAAACGCGCCGATTCTTTTTTCAGGGATTACGGTGACAGGTGCATAAACCCCTAAGCTGATCCATTCCGGCGCCAACTGGCTTTTCGCTGGATTGATCCTTCGCTCGGCTTGCCCGACACGGGGGGCATGGCCAGACTACCCCGCATCGTCCTTCCCGGCATCGCGCACCGAACGACTGGAAATGGTGGAGCAACCGGGCGCTTTGCGGCGCTGAGGACGACGGCATCGTTATCGTCGCACCGGCGCTGGAGCGGGTAGGAGATTTTACTACCTTTCTGGACGAGGCCTTCGATGAACCTTCACTTACGCCGCTCTTCGCAAAGCGGAGCGTATCGGTAGGCCGGTCGGTTCCCTGCAATGTCTGAAGGATATGGAGGCGAAGACGGGCCGCGCGCTCAAGCCGCCGAAGCGCGGACCCAAGCTGCAGAATATTTAGGGGTTATTGCACCTATCTCCGTAATTCCTGGGCAATTGTTTCAGCCCTTACGATCGCAGAAGTCTAAAGCTTCTGCCTCCGATCCCTATACAAGAACCTCCGTGCCGACCAGGCGCTAGATTGTTCTTTTATTATAGATCAAACAACTATCCTTCTTGTTCCATCGAATATTATATAAGATTCAAATGGAAGATCATCACATGCGAATACGACCCTGAATCCATTAGACAAAAAAAGCACCATATTGTTTTTCTCAAAAGCAATATTATAAATTTTAATTCCAACTATATTATTAATTATATTTATTATAGAATTTTCTCCATAGAATGAGTTTATACTTATAAATTCTTCATAAAGGAAAGTGGTTATGTGAGCGCCCCCATCAAAAAATATGGATATCTGGTTTTTTTCAACACTGAAAGAAGTTATGTCTTTCCCAATGAAAGACTGTAAATTAAATTCTTCGATATGTTTCATAACAAAATTCCAAGTTTTTTCTCTCTATTTTTAGTACGCAGGGGCCTCGCAAAAGAGGACGCAAACAATCGCTCCAAGGACTCTTGACCTCATCTGCTTACCCCACGACAGCCAGCCACCATCTTCATTTCTATCAATTGCTACCTGCTCGGAAAATCGAAAATGCTTGTCATATGCACCTTCTGGCAAAGGCACATGCGTTCGCGCACGCGTCTCTGCTGAGGACATATTCCCTGGCGGCTTCCCCGTCGATATATCCAAAGGCTGCTTGCTTCCGTTGGACAGCTGCTTCTCCAGCTTCCAATACCCGTTAGGGTAAATCTCGCTCGGGGCACCAACACGCACACTCGTTCCAGGAGGTGGATTCCTTGGTGGCAGCTGAGGCGGATTGGTAGGCTCAATGACCTGCTGAGGAGGCTTGGGCTGCCCTGCTGCTGGAGATGAGTATCGCCCTCCGTCTCCTCTGTTACCGGCATTGACTGACCGATCCAATTGGTTGGTGCTCCAGTCATATCGCCCGCCGCCGAGCATCTCGAGGATGCTTCCTCCCGAGCAGTTGCCGCCAACAGCCCCCTGTATAAGCGAGCCACAATCTGTGCCGTTGGGATCAGTATTATTGATAGGGTCACCTACCACATAGGCATAGAGGTTGACCTGATCTTCATAACCGATGGGGTCGGTTTGGAGGAACCGTCCGAGGGTTGGCGAGTAGATGCGGGCCTTGTAGTGGTACATGCCGAGCTCGGGGATCCACGCCTGGCCGGTGTACTGGAACCGCCCGAGGTTGCCCGGCTTGGGGATGCCATATTCATCATAGGCGTTGATCGCGATCGCAGCGCCGGACATGTCGGTCACCGCGATGACGCTGCCCTGATGATCGGTGTGGAGCCAGCGCGACATGGTGCCGCTGCCCTCATACCACACAACCGGATCGTCGATATTCTGGCCATGCGCATAACGACGCAGCAGATTGCCAGTGCCATCATATTCCGCGACCAGTTGATCGCCGTCATACAGGAACCGCGTCGACGCGCCGCCGCCCACCGTCTCATACAGACGGCCCAGCGGATCATAGCGCAGCGTCGCATTCGTCGCACCGCTCGCGCTTACCAACCGATTCTCGATGTCATAGACATAGGTTGTCGATCCGTCCGACGTCAGGTTGCCGTTCGCGTCATAAGCGAACGCCGCCGGGCCCGCCGCGGTATATTGGTTGAGCCCGTTCGCCGTGTAGTTGCGATCAACGTTGAAGTGGCCGGTCCAGGCATAGGCATCATTGTCGCGGCTCTGCTGCGCGACCTGCGACGCGGGCGTATAGCCATAGGTGAGCGCCACATCCTGCGCGGCGCCCGTCACATTGTGCGTCAGCGCGTTGAGGCGCCCGGTCGGATCATAGCCGAAGGATGATAGGGGGCCATAGCGAGCCGCTTGGCTCGATCGCAGCCCACGATCATTATAGCCGTAAGTCACCATTTCAATCGTGGAGCCGATCGCGCCATGAAAGAGGACGCTCATTCGATCGAGCCCGTCATAGCTATAGCTGTGCTTGACGTTATCCGGCCAACTCAGTTGCGTCCGATTGCCATTTTTGTCGTACCAGTAGGAGAGCGCCCTGGAGACCCCATCCATCGTGAGCGCTGACGAGGTCATGCGCCCAAAGCCGTCATAGGCCGTCGTCACCCCGTCCGATACCGCCGCCGCGCTGTCGAACCGCGCGTAGGTCTGAAGTCCGCGAAGGTCATAGCCATAATGGACGTCGCGCGTGTGCGTCGCCGCGAGGCCGCTGCGCTCGGGAACGATCTTCACTATGTTGCGGTTCAGCGCATCATATTGATAGGTGATGACGCTGCCGTCGCGCTTCTTCAGGCTCGTGCGATTGCCGTTAAGCGTTGTCGTCCTTTGTCACTCGGACTTTCTGCAATGCTCTTTCTAGCGCGGATGTATCGGAAGGCGGTGGCCCTCCTCCCGGTTTGTCAAAGGTATCAAGCCACCGGTCATCTGCGCCCGATTGAATGAGAGCTCTGCCATCTTTATTCAAATCGCTGAAAAATACCACTAAATCGTCAGAGTACTTAATATCATTGTTAATTAAAAGATCGTTCTTTTTGAGAAAACCTACAAAGCTACTATATATAAGTCGTATTTGTTCATACCAAACATTGTCTTTGACCCATTTATTTGGATCGTTAGAGCTCTGGATCTTGACATCTCGTGAAAGAGTAGTCGGCATGTCGATGATCTTGTAGTTAGTTTTCATATTCAGTTACACCTTCTGATCTCGCTGACACCGGAAACCTCGCAAAGCTTTCCAGTTTCCCGGTCTCTAATGTGTGTTCCACCGGCATCCCTGACTCGCTCCTCCTTCGCTAACTGCCCTGCTTTTGGAGCCGTAGGACTCGTTGTTTCAACGGTTTTCGCCTTGTCGCCTCGTATTACCGCATGGTCGACGCGTCGAGCTTCGCCGGATTTTGGATCACGTACAATCCGACCACTGCTATCTCTTAGCGTGCTTTGACCCTGAACGCGCGCGCCGGGGTTTTCTCGTCGCAGCGCGGCGGCGACTTCCCTCTCTCTCCGGGCTCCGTTTGCTGCATTTTGAGACATCTGCTCAGCGCGTGCAGTGCGCGCAGATACCGCCGCTGCCCCGACGTCCGGGATCGGCCCGTCCAGAATATCGACAGCCACCGCTACTACTGTCAAAGCCGTTAGAGCGCGATTGCCGATGTCGCTCCATGTCAGGTTGGCGTCGACGCAAGCCGCTCCCGCCGTAATGCACGGAGACTCCATTCCAGTGGGGTCTACCCGGTTCACGGGATCATTGTTTACATAAGCATAGAGGTTGACCTGATCCTCATATCCGATCGGATCGGTCTGGAGGAACCGTCCGAGGGTTGGCGAGTAGATGCGGGCCTTGTAGTGGTACATGCCGAGCTCGGGGATCCACGCCTGGCCGGTGTACTGGAACCGCCCGAGGTTGCCCGGCTTGGGGATGCCATATTCATCATAGGCGTTGATCGCGATCGCAGCGCCGGACATGTCGGTCACCGCGATGACGCTGCCCTGATGATCGGTGTGGAGCCAGCGCGACATGGTGCCGCTGCCCTCATACCACACAACCGGATCGTCGATATTCTGGCCATGCGCATAACGACGCAGCAGATTGCCAGTGCCATCATATTCCGCGACCAGTTGATCGCCGTCATACAGGAACCGCGTCGACGCGCCGCCGCCCACCGTCTCATACAGACGGCCCAGCGGATCATAGCGCAGCGTCGCATTCGTCGCACCGCTCGCGCTTACCAACCGATTCTCGATGTCATAGACATAGGTTGTCGATCCGTCCGACGTCAGGTTGCCGTTCGCGTCATAAGCGAACGCCGCCGGGCCCGCCGCGGTATATTGGTTGAGCCCGTTCGCCGTGTAGTTGCGATCAACGTTGAAGTGGCCGGTCCAGGCATAGGCATCATTGTCGCGGCTCTGCTGCGCGACCTGCGACGCGGGCGTATAGCCATAGGTGAGCGCCACATCCTGCGCGGCGCCCGTCACATTGTGCGTCAGCGCGTTGAGGCGCCCGGTCGGATCATAGCCGAAGGATGATAGGGGGCCATAGCGAGCCGCTTGGCTCGATCGCAGCCCACGATCATTATAGCCGTAAGTCACCATTTCAATCGTGGAGCCGATCGCGCCATGAAAGAGGACGCTCATTCGATCGAGCCCGTCATAGCTATAGCTGTGCTTGACGTTATCCGGCCAACTCAGTTGCGTCCGATTGCCATTTTTGTCGTACCAGTAGGAGAGCGCCCTGGAGACCCCATCCATCGTGAGCGCTGACGAGGTCATGCGCCCAAAGCCGTCATAGGCCGTCGTCACCCCGTCCGATACCGCCGCCGCGCTGTCGAACCGCGCGTAGGTCTGAAGTCCGCGAAGGTCATAGCCATAATGGACGTCGCGCGTGTGCGTCGCCGCGAGGCCCGCGCGCTCGGGAACGATCTTCACGGTATTGCGGTTCAGCGCATCATATTGATAGGTGATGACGCTCCCGTCGCGCTTCCTCAGGCTCGTGCGGTTGCCGTTCGCGTCATAGCCATATTGCTCATAATCGGTTGTCGACACCACGCCGGGCGTCGTCGGCGACGGGAAGTTCCATTTCACCTGCCGATCGTGACCGTCATAGGTCATCGACGCCGTGTAGCCGCGCGCGTCGGTCAGGCTCGTCCGCTTGCCATTCAGGCTGTAAGTGTAGGTCGCATAATCTTCCTGCAGCGGCGTGCCATAGGCTTTCTGGACCTTGGCGAGCTGTCCCGCCGCATCATAGACATTCTTCGTGATCCGGTCGGGACCGAAGCTCCCTTCCGTCCCCAGCGTGCAGGCGCTCGCCGGCAGGGTGCCGTAAACGGCCGGATTCATCCGCTGCGCTACGCACTCGAGGCGACCGACGCTGTCGTAGCTGTATTGGACAAGCCCGGTCGCAACGCCGTCCGAGCCCTTGGTGACAACCCTGACCTTGCGATAGACGATATCGTAGCTCGTCTCGATCGACGAGAGAATGGTGAACCCGGTCGCGGGCGATGCTGTGGCCGTCGGCCAGCTTGCCGGCGCGATCGCCTCGGACTGCCAGCCGGCAAGCTCGCCGGTCTCGATCTTGGTCGGCAAGCCAACGGCGTTATACGTCGTGCGGGTCGCGGCGAACTTGAGCGGCCCTGCTCCGTCGGGATCGGGCGCGATCGTGCCGGTCGTGCGGCCCGCGGCGTCGTAGCGCACGGCGCTGGTGTAGGGCGATGGCGAGGATTGGGCATGCGCTGCCGTAGCCAGCCCACACAAGGCTCCGAGGATCGTCAGCGCAGACAGACACTGCTTCATGGCTCGATCCCTCCTTACGAACATGACGTCAGATTGGCGGCTGGCTTCGTCTCGCTGATCTTGCGACCTTGCGCGTCATAGCCGTAACAGGTCCGCAGCGTCTTGCCGTCCGCGGTGACCGCGACGCCGCGGACAAGAAGATTGTTCGGACCGCTGTTCGGGCCATAGTCATAATCGGTGATGACCTCGTCGGCCGCGCCGCCGGCGCAGCTCGCGCCGGACGCGGCGGTGGCCCTGCAATAACGTTCGCGCGTCAGCACCCACACTGGCGTCGGAGCCTGAACATAACCGCCCGCTGAATTCTTCACCCACGCATAGCGCTGCGCATATTCATAGCGCTTCTGCGGCGCCACGCCCCCGACCGCCGGACCGGTTTCCGTCAGCACGCCGCCATGCACCGCATCATAGGTGTAGCTTGTCGTATTGCCGTTCGCGTCGGTCTTCGTAAGGGGCTTCTCGCACGCTTTCAAGTTAACGCAGGGCGACGTGTAAGTTGCCGTCGCCACAACATCAGGCAACCCCGATCCCGGCTTCGCGACCTTGCGGATTTCGGTCGGCTGCGGAATCAAGCCGTAGGATGCAGGCGGTGTCGCATTATCATAGGTGTAGTGGGTGTAATTGCCCTCAGGATCGGTCACGCGCTGCAGGACCGAGCGCAATCCTCCCGCCCAGGTGTAAACATAATTCCATTCGCGGCTGTTCTGATCCCTGACCTTGCTGGGCTTCGAGCCGCTGGCACCCATAAAAGTGTATCGAACACTCGTTAAATCCGGTGCGACGACATCCGTTTGCTGATTGGAGGGCGATATTTCCCATGGCTGACCATCGTCGGCGTAGCTATAGGTCCAGGTAGCCCCGTTGGCGAACGCCTGGGACAGCACCTTGGCCGAACTATAATAATTAATCGTAACATTGGGTGACGCTTCGCCGGGATTAGTGATTGTAGAAATTCCGTCGGTGAAGCCGGTCCCGCCATAGCCATAGGTCGTCGTTTGACCCACCGCGTCAGTATAACCGGTCAGCTTGCATGCGTTGGTGGTGCAGGCATATCCATATTGGATGGAGGGTGACCCCCCCGGGCATGGCGCGGTGACCGATGCATAGCTATGTGACAGATTGACTGCGCATACCTGCGTGATCCGGATCGTGGGGCTGGTGGCGAAGTTGAAGCCAAGCGCCATTCCCCGGTTGCTGCTTACCAGCCGCAGACGCGAGGAACTGTCATAACCGAAGGTCCATTTGGTCCCGTCGGGGTAGCTGATATCGGTTGCGAGGGCACACCATGGGCCGGGAAGGCCCGTCGCAAAACATCCGGGGTTGGGAAAGAGCGCCGTCCCGAACTGAATGACCTCGCCATCGGGACCGGTATAGGTGTAGGGGCCCAACCAGGACGACATGGTCAGCTTTTGATACCCGCCCGATCCGCCCTCGTAGAACATCGTCGAGCTGCCATAGCCCTGATAGAAGACATCGACGCTGGAACCGCGCACCACATGGAAGCGATAGCTCGGCCGCCCTGGGCCGTTGGGCTCTTCTTGAAACTTTTGAACAACAAGCTGAACCTGAAGATTGTGCGTCGCGTTTGACCCAAGCGGACCGGCCCCGCCACCACTGACGTTATGAATACGCGTTAATGGAATGGTGATAGGCCCCGCGCCGGCTACGATATCCGTGTTGCTGTAAAGGAAAGTGCCGCGTTGCAGATCCACTTGTCCCTCGCCCACAAAATAGTCTTTCTGCGGTGGCACACCCTGCGCCCATGCCGCAGGTGACATGGTCAAGACCAAGCTGGCGCAAAGGGAGGCGAGCCCTACCAATCGTGCGGCCAACCAGTTCCACATATTCCGAGCCATAGCGCCGATGCCGAATGTGCCCACGTCGATCCCCCTTCAAAGCTGTTCCCAAATTTCCGGCGCGCAGCGCGTCTGCCGATCAGGGTGGTGGGTTCGGGGAATTCGTTGTCTTCAGCCGCGTGCGGTTATCGGCCTTGTCATGCTCGTAATCGACGGTGACATTGTTGTTCACCGTGCCGGTCCGAACCACTTTCACCAGTCGACCCTTAGCATCGTAAGTATAGGTGATGGTTTCTGTTGCATTCAGCGTGGAAGCTGCGCCCACCAACGCTACGCAAAGCAAAGCACAACGCATCGATACTTCATCCTGCACGGGCGAGCGTGACTATCTCCGCTCGCAGATGTTGTTAGAAGCTATCGGCGTGAAACCGGCGGTCAATCTAACCGTTTGAGAAAACCCCGGAATTCGGTCGAAATTATTTGATCCAAATTGGCAGTATCGATCTGTTATGTGTATTAAAGGCACAGAGTATTTTATTATGCAATTTTCATTCAATAATTCTGACTTTATCGAAACTATATAATTGCATCCTAAGATTCGCTTTGCGCTAATTCATCCTTCGCGTCCAGTTGGCACGGATCGTCAGATTGAGCCGTCCGGCAACCGGCAAATTCACCGCAACATTTGAAATCGAGCGCGGTCTCAAATGAGCGCACACTGGCGGCGGCAGGCTGCCGCCAGAGGTCGCACGTTTTCACGGTGGCCGCGCAGCGCTCTTGTCTCGTTTCTTGGTGCCGCGGCGCGCGGCCCTTGCGGCGGGACGCAGCGCCTGGCGCTGCTCCAGGCGCGGCACTGGCCACGCCCGGCCCGCCGCCTGCCCGTGCACGCTGCGGCGCCTGCGGCTGCGACAAAGGCGCATTTGTTCTACGAGGTTGACGCCGCGCCGATCGCACGGCGGCGCTGCGCGTGAGCCGGCCACGGACAGCGTGTCATTCGGCGAACCGCTGTGGGACCGCGCGGCGGGGGCGCAAGCCGTCGCTACGCGTCGGCTCCTCCACTGCGTTGCGCCCTTCGGGCGCGCCTCGTCCTTTGGCGCGGTCCCGTCGCCTTTCCTCGCCGCCCGCCCGGCCATCCAAGGCCCGGTGTGGTGGAAGGAAAGGAAGACTATCATGAAGCTCGATTTTATCGATTTGGACCATCTGTCAATTGCCGCGACCAACATGCGAAAGAAGGGCAAAGACCCCGATGTGTCCGGCCTGCTCCCCAGCGTTCGCGCGCGCGGCGTGCTGGTTCCGCTGCTCGTTCGGCCGAACTGTTCGCATAGGCATTATGAATCGTCGCCGGACGTCGGCGCTTTACCGCCGTCCATGCCGTGGCGCGCGAGGGCGGAATTGGGAGGCCTCCCCTGCGCGATTCTCGACGATGCCGATGGGCTCGAAGCGTTGATGCTGGAAATCTTGCGCGGGTCCGGCCTGACGACGTCAGCCAGCAGAAAGCTTTTGGTCACAACGGTCAAATCGGGGGTAGAGTGGACGAAGTTGCCGAGACATTCGTGATTGAGCTGGGCACGGTGAAGCTTATTCTCGCTCTCGACGATCTTTTGCCGCGCGTCGCGGCGCAGCAAAGATGATCTATTGCGAGCCGTCAATAGGGCTATTTGCGATATCGTTCATAATCAACCTGTAGCCTTGCAGAAGAAGGCGGATCGCGGAAGCATCATGGATGTCTGGTGACCCCTACGGGAATCGAACCCGTGTTTCAGCCGTGAGAGGGCCGCGTCCTGACCGCTAGACGAAGGGGCCTTGTGGGTCGGATTGTTCGAAAGCGGCGCGCCGACCGCGCGCCCATGTCGCGTGCATTGCCGATGGTGACCCCTACGGGACTCGAACCCGTGTTTTCGCCGTGAAAGGGCGACGTCCTAGACCGCTAGACGAAGGGGCCGTCTGATCGGTGAAGCGGCGCCTTAGACGGGCGTTTCCGCGCGGTCAAGCATGGGACGGCGGCGGCCGCGCAAAAATATTGCGCGGTGACGCGGTTGCCCAGGCTCAGTCGGCCCAGGCGGCATCCTCCAGATGGAGTTCGGCGGCCGGGCGGCTGCCCCAATCGTCACGTTTCGCGCGGCCCGCGAGCCATAATTTGCGCCCGCGCGCGCCGAGCAATGTCTGCCCCAATGGTGTTTCGGCGCTGCGAAACGCGATCGCCTTGAAGCGCGCGCCATCGTCGCCCGCGACGATCAGGCGGACATGATCGGTGCCGACGATCCCCGATTCGACGATTCGTACCGGCCCCGTCGCGACGCGCGGCGCGGGCCAGCCGGCGCCATAGGGTCCCGCGCTTTCGATCGCGTCGCACCACAGCGGCGAAATGCCGCGCGGCGCGAGCACGGCGTCGATCAGCAGCGACCGCTCGCCGCTCGCGCGTTCGACGTCGGCGGCGAGACGATCGTTAAGGAAGGCGCCGAGCGCATCGACGCGGTCGGCGGCGACGGTCAGCCCCGCCGCCATCGCGTGGCCGCCCCCCGAGACGAGCAGCCCCGTTTCCTTGGCGGCGAGAATCGCGGCGCCGAGATCGACGCCCGAAATCGAACGCCCCGATCCCTTGCCGACACCGTCCTCGTCGACCGCGATGACGATCGCAGGGCGGTGCAGCCGTTCCTTCAATCGCCCGGCGACGATACCGATCACCCCGGGGTGCCAGCCGTCGCCCGCGACGATCGCGACGGGCGCGTTGCCACACGCGGCGCTTGCCTCGATCGCCTCTTCGAGCACCGCCGCCTCGATCGCGCGCCGTTCTTCGTTGAGGCGCCCCAGTTCCTGTGCGATCTCCGCGGCTTCTTGTGGGTCGTCAGTAGTCAGCAGCCGTACGCCAAGGTCCGACTTGCCGACGCGCCCGCCGGCGTTGATCCGCGGCCCGAGCGCAAAGCCCATGTCGCTCGCGCCCGGCGGCTTGGTCAGCCGCGCCGCATCCATCAGCGCGGCGAGGCCGATATTGCCGCGCCGCGCCATCACCTTCAGCCCCTGCGTCACCAGCGCGCGGTTGAAGCCGGTGAGCCGCGCGACGTCGGCGACGGTGCCGAGCGCGACAAGATCGAGCAGGTCGATCAGCGCCGGTTCGTCGCGGCCCACGAAAAAGCCGCGCGCGCGGAGCGTCCGGAGCAGCGCCGCGCCAAGCAGGAAGGCGACGCCGACCGCGGCGAGATTGCCGTGGATCGCTGCGTCCGGCGCCTCGTCGAGCCGGTTCGGGTTCACGATCGCGAGCGCTTCGGGCAGCGTCGTCGCGCACTGGTGATGATCGACGACGATCACCTCGACCCCCGCCTCCCTGGCTTCGGCGAGTGCGTCGAACGCCTGCGCGCCGCAATCGACGGTGACGATCAGCTTCGACCCCGCCTCGCCGATCCTGACGAGCGCGGCGCCCGACGGGCCATAGCCTTCCATCAAGCGGTCGGGGATATAGGCGCCGACGGGTGCGCCGAGCGTGCGGAGCAGGCGCACGAGCAGTGCGGCCGAGGTCGCGCCGTCGACGTCATAGTCGCCGAAGATCGTCACGGCTTCGCTGCGTTCGACGGCATCGGCGAGCCGCGCCGCGGCGGTGTCCATGTCACGGAATAGCGACGGGTCGGGCATGAAGCCGCGCAAGGTCGGCGTGCGCTGGCGATCGAGGTCGTCGCGCGCAACGCCGCGCGCAAGCAGCAGCTGGGTGACGAGATCGTCGGGGGCAAGGCTTTCGCCCGCCATGTCGGCGCTCGCGCGTCGCCAGCGCCACGGCTGGCCCGCGATCGAGCGGGTGATGCCCAACGCCGTTTCGCTCATGGCCTGCTCCGCGCGGCAAGGATGCGCGCGCGCAGATCGTGTGCGGTCGCCAGCGGGATCGCCGGAATCTCGTGCGCCGCGAGCGCGCTGCCCCCCGGCACGCCGAAGACGAGGGTAGCAAGGCCAAGCGGGCGCTGGACGAAGTCGGTCTTGAGGTCGATGCTTTGCACCGATGCGTGCGGCAGCAGCGTCGTGCGCGGTTTCCACCAGCCGCGGCGGATCGCCACGTGATCGTCGAGGTCGATCCAGCGATGAAAGCGCGCGCCGAACAGCGACGCGGCGGCGAGGAGCGCTGCCGCGGCGACCGCGATCCCGCCGAGCGGTTGCCCGAATGCGATCGCCGCCGAGCCGCCGAGCGCGGCCAATATCGCGCCGATGAGCCCGGCGAGCGCAACGACGCCGTGGCTTTTGTGCCAGCGTTCGTCCGCGCCCGGCCGCCGAATGGCGACTTCGGCGAGCACCGGGTCGATCTCGGCAATGCGGCCGAAGGGCACGACCTGATGATCGCGTTCCTTCTCGCCATCGCTCGCGAGGCTCTGGAGCCTCAATTCGTGCCAGCCGAAGCGGCGGCGGAACCAGCCGGTGATCAGGATCGCCGCCTGCACGCGTCGCACCGGCACCGCAACGTCGGTGCGCGTCGTGAGGCCACGGGTGCGGCGGAGCGTGCGCGGTTCGCGCGTCAGGCGGAAGTTCCAGTTGGCAAAGACCATCGTCGCGATGCCGCTCGCGAAACCGATGAACAGCAGCGAGGCCGCCGCGCCGACTCCCGCGACCCAGCGATGCGCGAGCAGCCACTGGTCGAGCCCGTAATTCTCGGCAATGTCGATCCAGTCCCTTGGGTTTAAAATGTTGAAATCGAAGGGCAGCAGCCCATCGAAAAACTGCATCGCGGCGCCGACGACGGCGAGCGCGGCGAGCGAAAAATTGAACAGTCCGGCGATCAGCAGCCGGCGCGGCCCCATCGCGAAGAGCAGCCGGTCCGCATCGGCCTCCGCGCTTTCCGGCGCAGCGTCGGCGGGCGCCGCGACCGCGCCGCTGCGGTGCGCGCGGATCGTCGCACGCAGCGCCTGCGCCGCGTCCAGCCCGATCGAATTCAGAGCGGCGTCATTCTCCTTGCCCCCCGCACCCGTTTCGAACCCGACCTTGGCGATGCCCAACGCGCGCGCGACAAGGCCCTGTTCGATGCTGACGTCCTGAATGCGGTCGAAGGGAATGGTGCGGTGCTGGCGCGCGAAAACGCCGCTTTCGATCACCACTTCGTCGTCGCCGACGAGGAAGCGAAAGCGCAGCCACTGGAACCAGGCGACGACGAGTGAAAGGAGCAGAAAGACCAGAACCGCGGGGACGATCCACATCCAGTTGCCGGTAAAGCCCAGCGCCGCGACCGCGGGCAGCAGGTTGAGCGATCTGGGCCCCAGCGCGACGATCGCGAGCGCGAGCGTCGCGGGGTGCAGCCGTTGCCACGCCGCATCGCCGCCTTCGCCGGTTTGGGGAATCGCGGTCGCGGCCTCGGTCATGCGAAATCGGTCTGGATATGGCGGCGGATCGACTCGCGCATCGCCGCGGCAAGGTCGCTGCGCAGGCCGGGCAGCGTCACCGTGCTGTTGTGCGTGCCCGACGTGTGGACGATCAGGTGCGACAGGCCGAACCAGCGTTCGATCGGCCCCTGTCCGACATCGATATGCTGAACGCGTACGAAGGGGACGATCGTGTCGGTGCGAAACAGCCAACCGCGCGCGACGCGCAACTGCCCCTCGCCGATGCGGTAGCCCCAGCGCGACACGCGGCGCGAGGGGAAGGTGATGATCGCCGCGATCGCTGCGATCCATGCCAGCGCAGTGAGCAACCCGTACGGGCCCCCAAGATCGCGGATCAGCAGATAGTCCAATACGCTCGCGCCGATCGCGAGCGGGATCAGGTTAAGCGCTGTCGCGATACACAGCACCTGGGCATAGGCGAGATCGACCGGGTCAAGTCCCTCGGCCGCGTTGAGCGCCGCTGGATCGAAGGGATCGGTCGGGTGCGCGGCGGGAGTGTCGGTCATATGACTGTGTTAGAGCATGAGTTCGGCTATGTGAATCTTTGTGTGTCCCCGCGGAGGCGGGGACCCATCACCGGTGGGTTCGGAATGGCACGAGCCGGTGATGGACCCCGCCTTCGGAGGGGAACAGATTAAATGAGAGCGGGGCCAAGGCTCCCCGGTCTCGCTTTACGGCACAACAATATTGAAGCGCGGGTCGGTGGGCGGGTGCAGCGCGAACCACGACAGGATGGCCATGCGGTCGCCGTCGATGCGGATCGCGCCCGACTGCATCAGCGCGGGAAACTGCGCCTGTCGCAGCATCACATCGTCGAGCGTCTTGCGGTCGATGGTAATCGTCGCGGTCGGCGCGGGGTCGGTCACGCCATAGCGGGGAAATTCGACCCCGCCGCCGACGACGACGGCAACGCTCTCCTTGCTGTCGGGCAGCACAAACTGGAACGTGCCTTTGAGCGCCGCGCCCTTAGCGGCGTCAAAGCGCGTCGCGAGCGCGTCGAAAAAGACTGCGGTTGGAATCGCGCTGACGAACGATCGGCTCTGGCCGTTGCTTGTCGCTGTTTCCGTTGCGGTGCCGCGCAGGCTCGCCGCGGCGGCGAGATAATAGTTGCGCCAAGCGCCCGATTCGGCCTGGTAGCCAAGCTGGTCATAGGCCGAAGCAAGCGCGCTTCGCGCCGCACCATTGCCGGGTTCAGCAAAGACGAGCTTGTTCAAAAGCTCCGCGGCCCAGCGATACTCGCCCGCCGCGATCGCTGCGCGCCCGGCCGCGAGCAGCTTGTCGGCCCCGCCCGCGAGCGCGACATATTTGGGCGCCGATTGTTCGGGGGGCAGCGGATTGAAATTCGCGGGATTGCCGTCCCACCAGCCGAAATAGCGTTGATAAACCGCCTTCATGCCGTGGTTAAGCGTGCCATAATAACCGCGCGTCGAAAAGTCGCGGCCCTGCACCGGCGCCTCGGCGGTCTGATCGGCCAGCTCGTGCAGTGTCGCGCCGCGGTTCGCGAGGAACAAGGTTCGGTCGTGGACATAACGATAGGCGTCGCGCTGGTTCGCGAGCAGCGCCGAAACCTCGTTCGTCCCCCACATCGGCCAGTGGTGCGACGCCAGTGCGACCTCGGCAGCGCCGCCCCATTTCAGCAGCATCGCGTCGATCACCTTCGACCAGCGCAGCGCGTCGCGCACCTGCGCGCCGCGCAGCGTCAATATATTGTGGAGGTTGTGCGTCACCACCTCGGTCGTGTGCAGCGCCTTGTACGCGGGAATATAAAAGACGAATTCCGACGGCGCCTCGGTCCCACCCGCGTCGAGAAAGTCGAACGCAAGCCCGTCGATCGTCAGCGCGCCGCCGCCCGCCCCGACCGTCTCGGTCGGCTCCATATAGCCGATGGTGCCGGACGACAGCTTCGGCCCCAGCCCGGTATCGACCTGCCCCGTCGGCCCCGGCGGCAGGATCGCGCCGAACATATAGAGCGCGCGCCGCCCCATCGCCGCGCCCGCGAGGACATTTTCCGACGTCGCTTCTTCCGAAAAGCCGTGCGGGGCGATGATGCGGATTTTATCGCGCGCCACCTGCTCGGGCGTCACGATGCCGCCGACGCCGCCGAAATGGTCGCTGTGGCTGTGGCTGAAGACTATGGCCTTGATCGGCCGCTTGCCGTCCTTCGCCTCGATCGTGTCGACAAAGAGTTTCCATGCGGCGGCCGCGGCTTCCTCCGACAAAAGCGGATCGACGACGATCCAGCCGGTCTTGCCGCGGATCACCGTCATGACCGAAATGTCATAGCCGCGCAGCTGCCAGATCTTGCCCGGCACCACCTCGAATAACCCATGGACGGCGTTGAGCCGCGCCTGCCGCCATAACGACGGGTTCACCGTGTCGGGCGCTGCGCGCGCTTCCAGAAAGGCATAGGGCCGCCGGTCCCAGATGACTCGGCCATCCTTGCCGGTGATCAGCCCGCCCGGAATTTCGGCGAGCTTCCCGCGCGTCGCATTCGCTTCGTCGCGCGGGTCGTCGAGCGGCAGGCGCGCCGCAAGCTCGGCCTGCGCGGTGCGCGTTGCCTCGCTCGCGACATCCTGCGCCAGCGCGGCGAGCGGCAGGCAGCCCGCGAGCAATAGACTCAACAGTCGGTGCATTTGGTCCCTCCCCCTTTTTTACGCAGCTTGCGCCGCGTCGCCGCGCTTGGCAAGCAGGCGCGATGGACGCTGCGCCGCCCCTGCTGATCGCCTGGCACAGCCGCACCGGCGGCAGCGAAGCGCTCGCCAGGGCTGCGGCCGAAGGGGCGGGCGGCGCCGCGCAACGCGTAGCGGCGGCCGATGTTACCCCCGACATGCTGCTCGCGGCGGCGGGCTATTTGTTCGTCGGCCCCGAAAATCTCGCCGCGCTGTCGGGCGCGATGAAGGAAATGTTCGACCGCGCCTATTATCCCTGTCTCGGCCGGATCGAAGGCCGCCCCTATGCGACGATCATCTGCGCGGGGTCCGACGGCGAAAATGCGCAGCGCCAGCTCGACCGCATCGCGACCGGCTGGCGGCTCAAGCGCGTCGCGGACCCGATGATCGTCAACACCGGCGCGCAGACTCCTGAAGCCATCCTCGCGCCCAAGACGATTCCGCCTGAACGCCTCGCCGAAGCGCGCGACCTCGGCGCCGCGCTTGCCGAGGGGCTGGCGGCGGGGATATTCTGATTGCTCTAATTCAAACTTCTCTCGAATCGTCATCCCGGCGAAGGCCGGGATCTCGCCGCCGAATTGATCAGCTACGGTGAGATTCCGGCCTCCGCCGGAATGACGAAATAGGGGGCGAACTACCGCGCGCGTGCCGCCTGATGCGCGATGTCGGTCATCAGCTTGCGGAACAGCACGCCGCCCGCGGTCCCCGATGCCTTCAGCGCGCGTTCGCAATCGAGCAGGCGGCTCATCAGACGGGTGATGCGCACCGAATCCCAGATGTGGAGCTGTGCCGTGACCGCGTCGCGCTCTTTCCAGAACACGCCGCTGCTGCGCGCCGAAACGACGGTCGCGGGGTGCGCGCCGCCGTCGACCTCGGCGCGCAGCCGCGCTAGCTGCATCGCGCGGATCGCCAGCGCGCGGATGATGCGGATCTCGGCAACGCCGACCGCGGCGGCGGTCGCGAGCATGTCGGGCAGCTCGCGCACCTTGCCGCCCAGCGCGACGTTGATGCATTCGCTGACATCCTCCTCGTGCGTCGCGGCGCCGAGCGCGGCGATGTCGGCCGCGGTCACCTGCCGCTGGCGATCGGCGCCCGCGTCCAGATAGAGCGCGATTTTCTCGATCTCGCGGCGCATCAGCGCCTGATCGCCCGACACCAGATCGATCAGCAATTGCGCCTCGGCATTGCTCAGGCGCAGCCCCTGTTCCTGCGCCGCCGCCATCGCGATGCCGACGAGCGCGCGGCGGTCGGGCTGGTAACAGATGGCGGCGACCGCATGATCCGACCCCTCGACCAGTTTGACGAGTTTCGACTTGGCGGTGACCGACGCGCCGGTCGCGATCACCGGGTTGATCGCGGTTTCGGCGGCAAGCAGCGCTTCGACCGCGGCGAGGCTGTCGTCGCCGCTGCCGGTCAGGTCGATGCGGATCAGGCGGGCGGACGAAAACAGTGACATCGACGCCGCTTCGGCGGCGAGCAGCGACGGGTCCTGTGCCAGCTGCGTGTTCGTCAGGTCGAGCCGCTCGGCTTCCTTGCCGGCAAGGGCGACGAGATGATTCGCGACCGCGCCCATTGTCGCTTCGTCGGGTCCGGTCAGCAGAATGAAGCGAACCGCGGGGTCGAGGCGCGTCTGGCGTTCGAGGTCGGCGGGCTTGACGCTCTTCATTGCCCGGCGGGGGCGGGTGTTTCGGCAGGCTGGCCGCCGCCGCGGTTCGCATAGACGGCGAGGCGGGCGACGATCTGGTCGGCAACCCCCGACGCGAGCCGTTCGAGCGCCGTCGATTCGGCAGCGATCGTCGCATATTCGCTGCCGACGACGTCGATGCCGGCGTCCTGCGCGGCGGTCGCGTCGAGCAATACTTCGCCCGTCGCGGCATCGACGAGCTGGTATCGCGCGCGCAGGGTGCGCCGCTCGCGCGTCACCGCATCGTCGGCGCGCACGCCAAAGCCTGTAATCGAATCCTCGAGCCGCACATCGAGGCGCAGCCGCTTGCCCGCGCCTTCGCCGGCCTGCGTCGCCTGGAGACGGTCGCGCAGCGCATTGCGGACGAGCCAGCCCTCATGCCCCTCGATCGGCGCGACATCGACCTCGGCCAGAACCTGCGCCACCGCGCCCTTGCTCCCGCTGGCGTAAAGCGGGCGCAAGCCACAGCCGCCCAGGGTCAGCGAAGCGGCAACGAGCGAGGAGACAAGGAGCGTGCGCATATCTTCAACCTGACCTAGATATCCGTTCGTGTCGAGCGAAGTCGAGACACCCCGAAGGAAAGCACGAACGATAGGCGTCTCGACTTCGCTCGACGCGAACGGAAATAAAAGGTTCCGCTCCCGGCCATTATCAGGGAACGATATTGACTAGGCGGTCGGGCACGACGATCACCTTCTTAGGTGTTGCCCCTGCCAGCAGTTCGGCGATCCGCGGGCGCGCCAGCGCGGCGGCTTCGATGGCATCCTTGTCCAGTCCCTTGGCGAGGGTCATCGTATCGCGCAGCTTGCCGGCCATCTGGATCGCGATCGTCACCTCGTCGTCGATCAGCAGCGCCGGATCGGCCGCGGGCCATGCGGCATCGGCGACCATCGCGGTCGTTCGCTGGCCTGCCGGTAGAGCCGCCCATGCCTCTTCGGCCAAGTGCGGCATCATCGGCGCGACGAGCAGGATGAGGGTGCGGCATGCCTCGGCGCGTGTCGCCGAAGGCTTGGCCTTTTCGATCTCGTTGGCGAGCGCGTGGATTTTCGCCACCGCCTTGTTAAAGCCCAACGCCTCGATGTCGGCGGCGACCCCGGCGATCGCCTGATGCAGCTTGCGCGCCAGCGCTTTGTCTTCGCCGCCGTCGCCGATATTCTCGGTATCGCCGAAGATTCGCCACAAACGTTGGACGAAGCGCCACGCGCCCTCGATCCCCGCCTCGCTCCACGGCAGGTCGCGCTCGGGCGGGCTGTCGGACAGCATGAACCAGCGCACGGCGTCGGCGCCATACTGGTCGAGGATGGCGTCGGGGTCGACGACATTTTTCTTCGACTTCGACATCTTGATCACGCGGCCGACCTCGACCGGCGCGCCGTCGGTTTCGAGCGTCGCACCATCAGCCGAGCGAACGATTTCGTCGGGTGTAAAGTACAGCGGCGGCAGGCCTTCGCCCTGCGCGCGGCTATAGGTTTCGTGCGTCACCATGCCCTGCGTGAACAGGCTCGCGAAGGGCTCCTTGATGTCGATCATGCCCAGCTTGTTCAGGGCGCGCGTCCAGAAGCGCGCGTAGAGCAGGTGCAGGATCGCGTGCTCGATGCCGCCTATATATTGATCGACGGGCAGCCAGCGGCGGATCACCTCGGGATCGAACGGCTTGTCCGCGGGCGCCGAGGCGAAGCGCAGGAAATACCAGCTCGAATCGACGAAGGTGTCGAGCGTGTCGGTCTCACGCACCGCCGCGCCGCCGCAGCTTGGGCATTGGGCATGCTTCCACGTCGGATGGCGGTCCAAGGGATTGCCGGGAACCGAGAAGTCGGCATCTTCGGGCAGGACAACCGGCAGCTGGTCCTTGGGCACGGGGACGAGCCCGCACGCGGCGCAGTGAATGAAGGGGATCGGCGTCCCCCAATAGCGCTGGCGCGACACGCCCCAGTCGCGCAGCCGCCACACGGTCGTGCCCTTGCCCCAGCCTTCATGCTCGGCGCGCGCGATGACCGCGGCCTTCGCCTCGTCGATCGTCATCCCGTCGAGGAAGTGGCTGTTCACCAGCTTGCCCGAGCCCAGATAAGCTTCGTCGCCGGTGAAATGCTGTTCCGTCCGGTCGCCGTCGGCAATCACCCGATGGGCTGGAAGTCCGTATTTGCGGGCAAAATCAAGGTCGCGCTGATCGTGGGCAGGGCAGCAGCCGATCGCGCCCGTGCCATAGTCCATCAGCACATAGTTGGCGACCCAAACTGGCAGGTGCCAGTTGGGATCGATCGGGTGTTGCACCGTCAAGCCGGTATCGAAGCCCAGCTTTTCCCCGGTTTCCAGCTGCTCGGCCGACGTTCCCCGGCGGCGGCATTCGGCAACGAATTCCGCAAGCTCGGGAGAGTTTTTCGCCAGCTGCTCGGTAAGCGGGTGGTCGGGCGACAGCGCTGTAAATGTGGCGCCATAAACGGTATCGGGGCGCGTCGTGAACACGTCGAACCCCGGTGCGCCGCCCGTCAGCTTGAACGAAAACTCCAGCCCCTGCGATTTGCCGATCCAGTTTTCCTGCATCAGCCGCACCTTGTCGGGCCAGCTGTCGAGGCTGCCCAGCCCTTCGAGCAGCTCGTCGGCGAAGTCGGTGATCTTCAAAAACCACTGCGACAGCTTCTTCTTTTCGACGAGCGCGCCTGATCGCCAGCCGCGCCCGTCGATGACCTGCTCGTTCGCGAGCACGGTCATGTCGACCGGATCCCAGTTGACGTAGCTTTCCTTGCGATGGACGAGCCCCGCGGCATAGAGGTCGAGGAACAGCGCCTGTTCCTGCCCGTAATAATCGGGCTCGCACGTCGCCAGTTCGCGGCTCCAGTCGATCGCGAGGCCCAGCCGCTTCAATTGCGCGCGCATCGCGTCGATATTGGCGCGCGTCCAGCCGCCGGGGTGGACGCCCTTTTCCATCGCGGCATTTTCGGCGGGCATCCCGAAGGCATCCCAGCCCATCGGATGCAGCACGTCGTGCCCGGTCATCCGCTTGAACCGCGCGAGCACGTCGCCCATCGCATAGTTGCGGACATGTCCCATATGGATGCGCCCCGACGGATAGGGGAACATCTCGAGGATATAGGCTTTGGGTGCGCCCGCCCTCTCGGTGGTGGCAAAGCTGTTCGCCGCCTCCCACGCCTTTTGCCAGCGAGCATCGGCGGCGAGGGCGCCAAAGCGCGTTTCGCGGGTCATGTGTCGGTTACCCCGTCAGTCTGTCTGGGCGAGCGCGCCGGGCGCGCCGCGAATCGATTAATCCCGGATGGCCGAGCGGCGGAGGTCGCGCGCGCGGGTGAGGATGATTTCCTCGAGCTTCTGCACCGTTGCCGCCTGCACCGGCGCATCGACCCAGGCACCGCCCTGCGACACCTGGCGCGAGGCTGCGATGCGCAGCGCGTCGGCACGCAGATCCTGGTCGAGGATGGTCACGGTCACCTTCATCCGTTCGCCGGGATTCGACGGGTTGGCATACCAGTCGGTGATCACGACGCCGCCCGACGAATCGGCCTGGAGCAAGGGCATGAACGACAGCGCGTCGAGCGAAGCCCGCCACAAATAGCTGTTCACGCCGATCGTCGTCACCTGGCTGGCGGCCAGGTCGGCGCGCGGCCGGTCCTTGTTCGCACAGGCCGAAAGGCCAAGCGCCGCAAGCCCGATCAGCGCAAGCGAGGCCACACGGCGGCCGGGGCTGACGGGGACGGAAAGCTGGAACATGCCGATAACACCTTATCTCTTGGGCGCCGGCGGGAACGAAAACCGCCTGCGCATACGGAATTGTCAGCGTCTCTATCGCCGTTGCCGCCGTCCGGCAAGCGCGGCAATTCGCGCCTCGCCACCGTTCAGCCCTGGGTCAGCCAGCACCACCGGTGTGACGAATGCGCAACAATTTTCGGCGAAATGTCGGCACGCTACGATATTATGACCCGAATCACTGGAATTCTTGCGACGACGGGCCTATCTGACGAGTCGATTGGGGTTGGAGTCGCATGACCATGGCGCGGATGCCGCGACATTATTGGAAAGCAGGGCTCACCGCTTTGGCGGTGGGTATGCTTGCGCTTCCGCCCGCGCTCGCGGCAATGTCGAACAGCGACCGCCTGCGCGATACGCAGATTTCTGAAACCGTGCTGGGCCAGTTCACGCCGGCGTCGGGCGACAAGCGGCTGATCGCGCGCTATAACAAGATGTCGGCCGAGCAGCGCCGCAATTTCAGCTTCACGCCCGCGCTTACCGACGATGGCCGCAAGAATCGTGCGATCACCGTCGTGATCCGCGCGCGCGACGATGCCTCGAGCGCGGCGCGCACGTCGGCGCTCGCGGCCGGGCTCACCGCGCCGGTCGCCATCGCACCGGTCAAATATAATCTCGGCGCGTCGGTCGGGTTCGAAAAATTCGTCACGCCGTCGCTTCCGCGCGGCACCGATCTGCGCAACCTTCCCGTCGCCAAGGCACCCGAAGAGGCCGAGAAAAAGTCGCGCTTCGCCACGCGCATGGTCAACCGCCCAAGCGACCCAAGCGGCGCGACCGACCGCGTCACTGCTCCCGGCGAAGCGTCCGCCGTCGATGTCGTCACCAGCTATCGCCTGACGAAGAACATCGATGTGACCGCGGGCGTACGGTACAAGAGCGACGACCGTTTCGAACCGCTGACCGATTCGCGGCGCGACAGCCAGGCGGTCTATGTCGGGACGGCGTTCCGTTTCTGACGCAATCGGCGTTTCGCCACTTTTTCCTCCCATGCATCGATCGCCGCCCAGCCCGCGCGGATTCTACTCGCGCGGTTGAGCTGGCGCGCTCGCGCCGCGGTCATGCCGCCGAGCGCGATCGGCTGACCACCCGCGAGCCGCGCGAGGCGCAGCCATGCCGCTTGCCCGAGCGCAGGCGCGCCGGGGTGCGAGCGCGTCGAATGGAGCGGCGACACGAACGCCGCATCCGCCCTTGCCCGCCGCGCGCGCCGCGCCTCGCGCGCATCATGGACCGGCAGGGTGATGATCAGGCCGAGCCGGTGCGCCTGCGATGCCCGATGCGCGTCGCGCTGGCGCAAGTGGACGCCGTCGGCGCCCCAGCACCGCGCCGTTGCGGGCGTCCCTGCCAGCAGCACGGTCAGGCCGCGCGACCGGCCCAAGCGCATCAGCCGCCGCAGCAGCCGCCAGCGCGCGCTTGGCGACAGGCGGTCATGACGCAGGACGATCCCGCTGCCCGGTGGCAGCAACGCCGCCAGCGCTACAACTCCTGCTGCCAGCCGCTCATCGCTGAACAGCCATTGCTGCGGCAAGGGGTGGCGTCGAACCATCGCCCTTCCTATAGGCGCGTCGCGAGCGCGCGCAACGCGCCGATGGGAATGAGATGATGAGCGACGCAGCAGACCGGCTGGCCGAAGTGCAGGGACATATCGTCGACGCGGCGCGGCGCGCGCAGCGCAAGACGGACGACATCTGCCTGATCGCAGTGTCGAAGACGCACGATGCCGCCGCGATCCGTCCGCTGATCGCCGCGGGCCAGCGCCATTTCGGCGAAAATCGCGTCCAGGAAGCCGCGGCAAAATGGCCCGCGCTCCGCGCCGAGGCGCCCGACGTCGTGTTGCACCTCATCGGCCAGCTGCAATCGAACAAGGCCGAAGAGGCGGTTCAGCTGTTTGACGCGATCCATTCGGTCGATCGGTCCTCGCTCGTGCAGGCGCTGGGCAAGGCCTGCGAAAAGACGGGCAAGCGGCCGCAGCTTTTCGTGCAGGTCAATATCGGCAATGAAGAGCAAAAGGGCGGCTGTCCGGTCACCGACCTTCCCGCACTGTTGGACGAAGCATTGGCGGCAGGTCTCCAGATCGACGGCCTGATGGCGATCCCGCCCGCAGAAATCGAACCCGCACCCTTTTTCGCGCTGCTCGACGAACTCGCTGAGCGCCACGGTCTTTCGGGACGCTCGATGGGGATGAGCAGCGATTACGATACCGCGGTGATGCTTGGCGCGACGCATGTGCGGGTGGGCACGGCGCTGTTCGGCGCGCGGGGGTGATTGATCTGCGGCCGGTTTAGACCGGAAGCCGCTGTTTATCCTCCCTGCGGCTCAGCCGTGGGGAGGGGGACCGTCGCCGCAGGCGATGGTGGAGGGGCCGCGACGGTGCGTCATCGCCCCTCCGTCAGCGCTTCGCGCTGCCACCTCCCCATTGCTGCGCGACAGGGAGGATTTAACATCCGCATCCAAAACTACCGCCCCCACCCTCAATCGAACACCGACCACCCCGCCGCATAGGCAAAATGTTCGAGCGCCGCGGCGCCCGCGAGCGACGTTCCTGCGTCATTAAGCCCCGGTGACCACACCGCGATCGACCCCTGTCCCGGCGCGATGCACAAGATGCCGCCGCCGACGCCGCTCTTGCCGGGCAGGCCGACGCGAAAGGCGAATTCGCCCGAATTGTCATAATGGCCGCACAGCATCATGATCGCGTTGATGCGCCGCGCGCGGTGCGCATCGAGCACCTGTTCGCCGGTCCGCGGATCGCGCCCCTCCATCGCCAGGAACAGTCCGGCGCGCGCGAGTTGGCGACACGACATCGCAATCGCGCACTGGCGGAAATAGACGCCGACCACCGTTTCCACCGGATGCCGAAGATTGCCGAAGGCGTCCATGAAATGCGCCAGGCTGCGGTTGCGCGCGCCGGTTTCGGATTCGGACGATGCCACCTCCTCGTCGATAGCGATCGCGGCGTCGTCCGCCCGCAGGCGCATGAAACTGACGATTTCGTCCGCGACCGCATCGCCGCTGCGCCCGTCGATCAGCCGGTCGGTCGTCGCGATCGCACCCGCGTTGATCAGCGGATTGCGCGGGATACCATGCTCGCTTTCCAGCTGGACGACCGAATTGAACGCGCTGCCCGAGGGCTCGCGCCCGACGCTGGTCCACAGGTCGCTGCCGACGCGGCGCAGCGCCAGCGCCAGTGTGAACACCTTTGATACCGACTGGATCGAAAACGCCTCGTCGGCATCGCCCGCGCTGTGGACGGTGCCGTCTGGAAGCGCGAGTGCAAACCCCAGCTTCGCCGGATCGACCTTGGCCAGCGCCGGAATATAGTCGGCGACCTTGCCTCGACCGCAAAGCGGGAGTGCCGCCTGATAGGCTTCGCGGACAGATTCTTCGATCGAGCGGCTCATGGGCCTGCTCTATCATCTTTCTCGCAGAATATTATTTTCAATTTTCGGAAATTATTTTAATAATGAGAAATCAAAAGACGAATCAAAGGAGAATCCGGTGACCGAAGCGCAACGACCAAAGGGGCTGGCGAGCACCGTCTGCTATCGCGATCCCAACGCCGCCTATCGCTGGCTTGAGGAGGCGTTCGGTTTCGAACCGCTCTTCGCGCTCGTCGATGCCGACGGCAAGCTGGCCCATGGCGAAATGACCTTCGGCACGTCGGTGGTCATGGTCGGCTCCGAATGGTCGGACGACCATAAAAGCCCGCAATCGATCAGCGGCAAAAATACCCAGTCGGTCAGCGTCCAGCTCGCCCTCGGCGAAGACATCGACGCGCATTGCGAAGCCGCGCGTGCCGCGGGCGCCGAAATCGTCGCGCCGCCCGCGACACAATTTTACGGCGACCGCACCTATCGCGCCAAAGATCCCGAAGGGCATATCTGGTCGTTTGGTGTGACGGTCGAGGCGAAAACCCCAGCCGAATGGGACGCCGAGGGTGGCTTCACGACCAAGACGCGGCTCGACGATTGAGCGCGGCGCTCGACCGGACACTCGGCGCGCTAGCCGACCCGGTACGGCGGCGCGCTATCGAACTTCTCGGGCGGCGACCGCGCAGCGCGGGCGACCTCGCGCGCGAACTCGGCCTCGCACCGCCCGCGATGAGCCGACACCTGAAGGCACTGAAGGACGGCGGGCTGGTCGAGGACGGGCATCCGGCGTTCGACGCGCGCGTGCGCATCTATTCGCTGAAAGACGGCGCGACCGCCGAGCTCAAGCAATGGCTTGCCGAAACCGAGGCGCTGTGGACGCACCAGCTCGCGGCGTTCAAGGCGCATGTCGAGGGCGGCGAATGAGCGCGGCAGTCATCGTCGCGTTGCGGGTGGCGGCGACGCCGCAGGCGGCGTTCACCGCCTTCACGCGCGACATCGGCATCTGGTGGAAAAGCCATCCGCTGTTCCAGCTCAGCCGGCGCGGCGACGGGACGCTGCGCTTCGACCCCGCGGGCCCCGACGGTCGCCTCGTCACGCGCTTCGACGACGGCCGCGAATGGGAGATCGGCCCGGTGCGCCACTGGCTGCCCGGCGAGCGGCTGGCGTTCGGCTGGCGCCTGCCGAGCTTTCGCGGCGATCAGGCGACCGAGGTCGACGTTCGCTTCGAAGCGGTCGGCGCCGAAACGCGCGTCACGGTCGAACATCGCGGCTGGGACAGCATCCCGCAGAAACATGTCGCGCGCCACGGCTTCGAACTGATGCTCCTCCAGCGACGGCTGGGTGAGCATTGGCAGGGGTTGCTGAAAGCGATGGCGGCACGGATGTGAGGGACGGCGGGTGGGAGGGCCCCCTGAAGCCGCCTAACCCTCCAGCTCGACATCCCAGTACAGCCAGTCGATCCAGCTCGTGTGCAGATAATTCGGCGGAAACGCGCGGCCATTGTCCTGTAATTGCCAGCTCGTCGGGCGCCACGGCTGGCGATGGAGCGGCATATGCGCCTGTTGCGGCGTCCGCCCACCCTTTTTGAGGTTGCACGGCGCGCAGGCGGTCGCGACATTTTCCCAGGTCGTGCGCCCGCCCAGCCGCCGCGGCACGACATGGTCGAAGGTCAGATCTTTGCCCGACCCGCAATATTGGCACGCGAAGCGATCGCGCAGAAACAGGTTGAAGCGGGTGAACGCCGGATGCTCCGACGGTTTCACATATTGGCGCAGCGCAATCACGCTCGGGATCGGCATCGTCCGGGTCGGCGAATGAATCTCGCGCTCGTAATTTTCGACAATCGTCACGCGGTCGAGGAAAACGGCCTTCACCGCGGTCTGCCAAGGCCACAGGCTCAGCGGATAATAGCTCAGCGGCGTGTAATCGGCGTTGAGAACGAGCGCCGGACAGCTATCGGGATGTCGGGCAAGATCGGGATGGAACATGGCTAGATAACGCTGCCCCCATTGCTTCACGGGATGGCGCGCCACTGCCTCCCGCGCGTGACACCATCATTACATGCCGCATCAGATTCTGGCGTCAAGGGGCTTCTGTCCGCAAGATATGGAATGATTGCCTTTGACTCGCCACAGCATATGGATTCATGGACGATGCGATGCTGACCCGTTTCGCCCCCAGCCCGACCGGCGCGCTGCACCTTGGCCACGCCTATAGCGCGGTTTTGGCGCATCATGCCGCGCGCGGCGCGGGCGGGCGGTTCCTGATCCGCATCGACGACATCGACGGCAGCCGCTCGCGCGAGGAGTATGTCGCGGCGTCGCTCGCCGACCTCGACTGGCTCGGTCTGGACTGGGACGGCGACCCGGTGCGCCAGTCGGATCGGCTCGCGCACTATGCCGCCGCGCTCGACACCCTCCGGATGCGCGGCCTCGTCTACCCCTGCTTCTGCACGCGCGCCGACATCGCCGCGAGCCTGTCGGCGCCGCACGGGCCGTCCGGCGCGATCTATCCCGGCACGTGCCGCAATCTGTCCGCCGCGGAGCGTGAGCGGCGCATGGCCGACGAACCCCACTGCTGGCGACTCGACATGGCCCAAGCCACCGCGTCCGCGGGCGAACTCGACTGGGAGGAAGCGGGGCAGGGGATGCGCACTGCCGACGCGCTCGCGCACGGCGACATCGTGCTCGCGCGCAAGGACGCCCCTGCCAGCTATCATCTCGCAAGCACGCTCGACGACGCCGCGATGGGGGTGACGCACGTCGTTCGCGGCGCCGACCTGATCGCCTCGACCGATGTCCACCGGCTGCTCCAGGCACTGCTCGGCCTCGCCACACCCGTTTATCGCCACCATGCTCTCGTCTGCGGCCCCGACGGGAAGCGGCTGGCCAAGCGCGATGCCGCAGCGTCGCTCGCATCGCTGCGCGCCGCCGGTGCCGACGGCCGCGCGCTCGCCGCCGATTTGCGCGAAGGACGGCTTCCCGCTGGATATTCGCTGCGGATGCCCTAAATAGGGGGCATGAACATTCTGCTCATCCTTGGCGTCGTTGTCGCCGCCGGCTTCGTCCTGTTCGCGCTCGCGCGTGGACTCTTCTATTTCTCGCAGGGCCACCGTGCGCAGATGGACGGCACGGTGCAGGAAAATCACCTGATGCAGAACCGGATGATGATGGCGCGCGTCAAATGGCAGGCGATCACTATCATCCTGCTCGTGCTCATCGGCCTGGCCGCCGCGGGCAGTTCATAATCGGGCAGCGCCCGATTCTGATCAATGGTCAAACTCAACAAAATCTACACGCGCACCGGTGACGACGGCACCACCGGCATCGTCGGCGGATCGCGGATCGCCAAATCGGCGCCGCTGATGGCGGCAATCGGCGATGTCGATGAAGCGAACAGCTGGATCGGCCTTGCCGCAGTCGCGCTCGACGACGCGCCCGACGAGGCGGCGATGCTCGCGCGCATCCAGAACGAGCTGTTCGACCTCGGCGCCGACCTCGCGACCCCGCCCGACGCGGAGCGCGGCTTCGGACCGCACGACATGGCGCTGCGCATCGTGCCCGGCCAGATCGCGCGGTTGGAGGAAGAAATCGACGCAATGAACGCCTCGCTCGACGCGCTCAAAAGCTTCATTCTGCCGGGCGGAACCGACGCCGCAGCGCGGCTGCATCTCGCGCGCGCGGTGACGCGCCGCGCCGAGCGGTCGGCGGTCGCCGCGGCGGCGACCCGCGACCTCAATCCGCTTGCGCTCACCTATCTGAACCGCCTGTCGGACCATCTGTTCGTGCTCGCGCGGCACATCAACGCAGGCGCGGGCGGCGACATCCTCTGGAAACCCGGCGCGACGCGGTAATCGCAAATTTAGTCACGCCGGACTTGATCCACTTACATACGGCTCGATCGGTAGGCGTCATTGCGAGCGCAGCGAAGCAATCTCCAGCTTCGCTCCTACTCTGCCTATAGCTTGAGATTGCGTCGTCGCTACGCTCATCGCAATGACAAACTTTGTCTCTTTGTTCCCTAAATGTTCTGGACAACTCGCTACAGCGGAACCATAATCCGCCGAACCGCGAAACCGAATCGCACCGCCGGGGATTGTCTCAGCATGGCCAGCCGCATTGATGGATCCCCTCTCGCTCGCAGTGCGAACCCGGTGACGCACTTGTCGCAACGCTTTGCGGCAACGCGGCAACTCTCGCTCGACCTTGTCGCGACGCTGTCCGATGCCGACACCAGCGCGCAATCGATGCCCGACGCCTCGCCCGCCAAATGGCATCTTGCGCACACGACATGGTTTTTCGAAACCTTCGTGCTGCGCGATCATGCGCCACGCTATGCGCTCTTCGACGACCGCTTCCCCTATCTCTTCAACAGCTATTATGAGGCCGAGGGTCCGCGCCACGCGCGCCCGCAGCGCGGCCTGCTGACGCGTCCGTCCCTGGACGAAGTGCGGGCATGGCGCGCGCATGTCGATGCGGCGGTCGAGGGCGCTTTGCCCGGCCTGTCCCCTGCCGCGCTCGCGCTGGTCGATCTCGGCATCCATCACGAGCAACAGCATCAGGAATTGCTCCTCACCGACATCAAGCATCTCTTTGCGAAAAATCCGCTCGGCCCCGCGGTCTGGGAAAGTGCAATCGCGAGTGAAGTTGCGCAGTTTTCCGCGATGAAATGGATCGAGGGCAAGGCAGGCATGGCCGCAGTCGGCCATGCCGGCGACGACTTCGCCTTCGACTGCGAGGGGCCGCGCCACGACGCCCTGCTGACCCCGCACGCGCTCGCCAGCCGCCCCGTCACCAATGGCGAATGGAGTGAATTTATCGCGGACGGCGGTTATCGAACCTCCGCGCTTTGGCTCAGCGACGGCTGGGCGTGGGTGCAGGCCGAGGACATCGACGCCCCCGCCTATTGGCGTGAGGGGCAATATTTCACCCTATCGGGCTGGCAGGACATCGACCCTGCCGCACCGGTGACTCATATCAGTTTTTTCGAAGCCGACGCCTTTGCCAGTTGGGCCGGCGCGCGCCTGCCGACCGAGGTCGAATGGGAAGCGGCGGCCGCCGCGCTCGACCCCGACAGCGGCGATCTGCTCGATGGCGCCGGGCCGGTGCAGCCCGCGCCGGCGCGCGGCGACACTGGATTGCAACAGATGTTCGGCAGCGTGTGGGAATGGACCGGCAGCGCCTATCGCCCCTATCCGGGCTTCCGCACCGCGCCGGGCGCGGTCGGCGAATATAATGGCAAGTTCATGAGCGGCCAGTTCGTGCTGCGCGGTGGCAGCTGCGCCACCCCGCGCGGTCATGTGCGTCCGTCCTACCGCAATTTCTTCTATCCCCATCAGCGCTGGCAGTTCACTGGTCTGCGCCTTGCGAAAGACATTTGATCATGGGCGTTGTGCGTCAACTTCGGCAGATTTCCGCGGATGATGCGGGGGTGGACGTCGCCTTCCGCGCCGACGTTCACGCCGGGCTGTCGCAGCGGCAAAAGGCGATTCCCGCGCGCTGGTTCTACGACACGACGGGCTCGGCGCTGTTCGAGGATATTACCGCGCTCCCCGAATATTATCCCACGCGCAGCGAAACCGATCTTTTGATGCGGCACGCCGCCGACATCGCCGATGCAATCGGGCCGCGCCGTGCGGTGGTCGAGCTGGGATCGGGCAGTTCGACAAAGACGCCGCTGCTCCTCGACGCGATCGACCCTGCCGCCTACGTTCCCGTCGATATTTCGGGCGATTTTCTGCGCGGCAGTGCCGAGGCGCTCGCGGCGCGTTTTCCCCGGCTTCCGGTCTATCCGGTCGAGGCCGATTTCACGCAGCAAGTGGCGCTGCCGCGCGAGATATGCGCGTTGCCCAAGCTCGGCTTCTTTCCCGGGTCGACGATCGGCAACATGGTCGCGCGCACCGCGATCGATCTGCTGCGCAACTGGCGCGAGGCGCTGGGCGACGGATCGCTGATGCTGATCGGCATCGACCGGATCAAGGATGTGGCGGTGCTTGAACGTGCTTATGACGATCCGGCGGGGGTGACCGCGGCGTTCAACCTCAACCTCATCGAGCGCATCAACCGCGAGCTTGGCGGCGATATGGCGGCGGGCAATTTCTCGCATCGCGCCGTGTGGAACGACACCCACGCACGCATCGAAATGCACCTCGTCGCCGAATGCGACATGGACTTCACCGTCGATGGCCAAGCCTATCATATGGCCAAGGGCGAGACGATTCACAGCGAGAACAGCCATAAATATGGCCTGCGCGACGCCAACCTGCTGCTGCGTGCGGGCGGCTGGACGCCCATCGCGACCTGGGACGACGTCGATCCCGCGTTCGCGCTGATCCTCGCCGAAGCAACCGAGTTTCGCTCCGCCCCCTGACACGCGCTCTTGACGGATGGGGCCTGGTCCGTAGGGGCACAGGCACGGTTTTCCAGAGAAGGGGCAGAATATGATCGTCGGCGTTATCGGGGCAGGCCAGATGGGCGCGGGCATCGCGCAGGTGTCCGCGGGCGCGGGCCACGACGTACTGCTCGCTGACATCGACATCGCGCGCGCCGAAGCGGGAAAGGCGGGGATCGCCAAGACGCTCGGCCGACTTGTCGCGAAGGAAAAGATGTCGCAGGCTGACGCCGACGCGCTGCTTGCCCGCATCACCCCCGCCGCCGACCACGCCGCCTTCGCTCCCGCCGATCTCGTGATCGAGGCAGCGACCGAGCGCGAGGAGATCAAGCGCGCGATCTTCGCCAGCGTGGGCCAGCATCTCTCGGCAACCGCAATCCTTGCGAGCAATACCAGCTCGATCCCGATCACCCGTCTTGCGCAGGCGGCGCCCGATCCGGCGCGCTTCATCGGCGTCCACTTCTTCAATCCGGTGCCAGTGATGGGCCTGATCGAACTGATCCGCGGCCTCGCGACGAGCGACAACACGCTGGCGACGGTTGAGGCCTTTGGCCGCGGGCTCGGCAAGGAAATCGTCCACGCGAACGACGCGCCTGGCTTCATCGTCAACCGCGTGCTGATGCCGCTCATCAACGAAGCGATCTTCGCGCTGGGTGAGGGCGTCGCGACGATGCAGGACATCGACGCCGGGTGCCGCCTGGGGCTCAATCATCCGATGGGGCCGATCACGCTCGCCGATTTCATCGGCCTCGATACCTGCCTCGAGATCATCCGCGTGCTGCAATCGGGCACCGGCGACCCCAAATTCCGCCCCGCGCCGCTGCTCGTCCAATATGTCGAGGCGGGCTGGGTCGGCAAAAAGGCCGGGCGCGGCTTCTACGACTGGACCGGCCCCGAACCCGTCCCGACGCGGTGAGCGGCCGGCGGAGCCGAAACGCGTCTGGAGCGTTTGAGCCATAGACAAAACAGGGGATCGACATGACCATGCGCAACAAGGCCCTATTCATCCTGACTGTCATCTCCTCGGCCGCGACGCTGCCTGCCCACGCGCAGCCGGGCGCGCCCGAAGACCCGACGATCAAGGAAACCGCCAACAAGGTGACCGAACCGTTTGACGGCAAGGAAATTCCGCCCAAGCTGCTCGAAATCCAGGAAGCACCCTATTCGCTCGCGGGGCTCGGCCGCTGCGAGGCGATCATTCGCGAAGTCGAAGAACTGGACGCGGTGCTTGGCGCCGACGTCAACGAACAGGTCGACAAAAGCCGCGCCGAAAAGCGCGAGGAAACCGCAGGCCGTGTCGCCGGGACGATCGCGAGTTCGGTGATTCCCTTTCGCGGGCTGATTGGCGAGATTACCGGCGCAAACGCCGAACGGCGCCGTTACGCGCTCGCCGTCTATGCGGGAACGGTGCGCCGCGGTTTCCTGAAAGGCGTCGGGCTCGAACGCGGCTGCAAGGCGCCGGCCCGGCCCTGACCGCTATCCGAGCGGAGGAACCAGCCCGATCATCAGCCCTGCCAGCGCCGCCGACATGAGGTTGGACAGGCTGCCCGCGAGCAATGCTTTCAGTCCCAGCCTGGCGATCATCGGGCGCTGGTTCGGCGCGAGCCCACCGGTCACCGCCATCTGGATTGCGATCGAGCTGAAATTGGCGAAACCGCACAATGCAAAGGTCGCGATTGCCACCCCGGTCATCGACAGATCGCCCTGCACGCGGCCGAGGTCGATGAAGGCGACGAATTCGTTGAGCACGACTTTGGTGCCGAACAGTCCGCCGACGACTGCGCTTTCGTCCCACGGCACGCCCATCAGCCACATCACCGGGCGGAACAAGGTGCCGATGATCGCCTGAAACGACAGGTCAGGATAACCCATCCAGCCGCCGATACCACCCAGCAACCCGTTGGCGAGCGCCACGAGCGCGACGAAGGCGAGCACCATCGCGCCGACCGCGACCGCCAGCTTGACGCCGGTCTGCGCACCCTGCGCGGCCGCCATGATGATGTTGGCGGGCTTTTCCTCGTCATGGCTGGCCTCGGGCATAATAACGGGTTCGACGCCCAAATCCTTGGGATCGTCGGGCATCATGATCTTGGCCATCAGGATGCCGCCGGGTGCCGACATAAAGCTGGCGGCGAGCAGATAGGGCAGCAATTGTTCGCCAATCATGCTGGCATAAGCGCCGAGGATCGTGCCCGCGACTCCGGCCATGCCGACGGTCATGATCGTGAACAGTTGCGGCGGGGTGAGGCCTGCAAGATAGGGACGGATGACCAATGGCGATTCCGACTGGCCAACAAATATGTTCGCCGCAGCGCCGAGACTTTCGACCTTGGTGATGCCGGTGACTTTCTGGATCGCGCCGCCGACCCATTTGATCACCAGCTGCATGATGCCGAGATAATAGAGGATCGAGATGAGAGAGGCGAAAAAGACGATCACCGGCAGCGCCGCGATCGCAAAGCTGTTCGCCCCCATTTCGGGCGATGCGAGCGGACCAAAGATGAAGTCGGTCCCCGCCTTGGCATAGCCGAGCAGGTTCGAGACGCCGTTCGACATCGCCTGGATCACCGCTCGGCCCCATGGCGTGCCGATCACCAGCACGGCAAACCCCGCCTGGAGCAGGAAGGCGGGGACGACGACGCGCAGGCGGATCCAGCGGCGGTTCGACGAAAAAAGCACGGCGATCGCAAGCAGTGCGACGATACCCGCGAATCCTATCAGGCGTTCCATAATGTCAATGCGTCCCCCGCAAGTTAATGCGTCTGTCTAGCGGGCTTTGGCGTCAGGGCAAGAAATTCGGCTTCCCGCCGACTGGGTCGATGCAAACCGACTTGGCCTCCCAAAATTTCCGTTTTAGATTGAAGCCTTGGCATCGGGGATATGCATGCTTCGTTTCACCCTGGCGGCGGTCGCGCTCGCCTTTTCGCCGCCGCTGCTCGCTAAGGAGGAGGACGCCGCACCAACGGCATCGCGCGCCGCGCCAACGGTCGAACCGCTTCCCACCGCTGCGTTCGCGCAGTTGCCATTCATGGAAATGCCCGAACTGTCACCTGATGGCCGCCACGTCGCGGGGCTGTTCGGGGTCAAGGGCGAGCAGCGCATCGGCATCCTGCCGCTCCGCGGCGCGATGGCAGCGGCGGTTTTCGTCGCCGTGCCCGACCAGACAGAGATCGACTGGCTGCGCTGGGTCGGCGACGACGATATTGTTATCGGACTGCGCGCGCTGCTGCCGGTCGAGAATGACAACTGGTATATCACGCGCCTGCTCGGCCTGAATCGCACGACCGGCAAGCCCACGCGTCTGTTGTGGGATCTCAAGGGGCAGAATGCAGCCGACTTGCTATGGATGCCGACAGACGGCGGACGCGAGATTCTGGTTGCAGGGCAGAACAGCATCTATGCCGACGAAGATTTCTGGCCAGCCGTCTACCGCGTCGACGTGGCCACTGGCCGTAAGAAGACCGAAGTGAACGGGCGGACGAGCGTCATGGAGTGGGGCGCCGACCATCTCGGTCGCGTTCGCTACGGAATCGGCTATCGCGACCAATCGACCAAGGCGACCCTGCTCTATCGCCGCGACGGTGGCGGTTCCTTTCGCTCGATCGAAACCGCTTCGCTGCGTGACGAGGAGGAGCTTACGATTCCTCTCATTTTCGTCCCCGGCACCGACCATGGTCTTGTCTACAAGGAATCCGCCGATGGCCGGACCGTGATCGCCGAAATCGATCTGACCAGCGGGCGCGAGGTTCGGATTGCCCATGCCGCCGAGGGCGCCGATATCGAAGGCGCCATCCTGTCGCCTGACGGCACCGGGCTGCTGGGCTATTATACATCGGACGATGTCCGGCCGATCCATTGGCTCGATCCGAAAATGGCGGCGCACCAGACGGCGCTCGACGCCATGTCGCCAAAATCGCGCGTTCGTATCGAAAGTTACAGCCGCGATCTTTCCAAACTGCTGGTCCGGATCAGCACGCCCGACAATCCCGGCCTCTTTTATTTCTTCGACGCTACGGCGGGCACGCTCGACCGGCTTGCCGCGGTGAACGAGACGATCGGTGGCAAGCGGCTCTCGCGCGCCCGGCTGGTCCAGTACAAGGCGCGCGACGGGCTCGAGATAGAGGGCGTGCTGACGATGCCGCGCGGGCGGGCCGCGAAAAACCTGCCCTTCATTGTCATGCCGCACGGCGGTCCGTGGGGGCATGACGAGCTGACCTATGACTATTGGGCGCAGTTTCTGGCCGAGCGCGGCTATGCCGTCCTTCAACCCAATTTCAGGGGCTCAACCGGCTATGGCGAAAAGTTCCTGAAGGCCGGACAGGGGCAGATGGGCTTCGCGATGCAGGACGATGTAAGCGACGGGGTGCGCTGGGCTGTAGCCGAGGGCATCGCCGATCCCAAACGCGTGTGCATTGTTGGCGCCTCCTATGGCGGTTATAGCGCAATGTGGGGGATCGCCAAAGATCCCGGCCAGTATCGATGCGCGATCTCGATCAACGGCGTTTCCAATCTGCGCCGCGAGGTCAATGATTTCGGCGGGCAAGTGCATGCGCGGCTCTATCGATCCCAGTGGCAGAAGATGACTCCCGATTTTGCTGCCGTGTCGCCGATCAACTCGGTCGACCGGATCAAGACGCCGTTGCTGCTGATCCACGGCAAGAAGGACGTCACCGTCGATCACGCCCAGTCGGCCAAGATGTACGGCGCGATGCGGAAGGCCGGCAAGGTGGTGGAATTTGTTTCGATCCCCCTTGCTGACCATTATTTTACCCGCGAGGCTGATCGGCTGACGCTGCTGACGTCGATCGAGGCCTTCCTTGCCAAGCATAATCCGCCCGATTGACCGGCATCTTTCCACGCTGTGCAAAACCGACTATCGGGCGGCATGACCGATACGACCCCGACGGCGCTGCCGCGCACGCTCTCGCCCTCGCTCTTCCTTTATTCGATCGTCTACGGCGGCATGGTGGTGCTCGCGGGAGTGCTCGGCAACAAACAGGTCGCGCTCGGCGACTGGCTGGCGGTCGAGGCGGGGATTTTTGCCTTCCTGATGCTTGTCGCATTGTCGAGCGCGGTCTCC
Organism: Sphingopyxis sp. TUF1; assembly: GCF_036687315.1. Classification (NCBI taxonomy): domain Bacteria; kingdom Pseudomonadati; phylum Pseudomonadota; class Alphaproteobacteria; order Sphingomonadales; family Sphingopyxidaceae; genus Sphingopyxis; species Sphingopyxis kveilinensis. Next base: position 1,411,687 of record NZ_CP144683.1, on the reverse strand, counting down.
GAACTCCATGGCCAGGCGGTCGCAAACCGCATCGTTCTGTGGGGTTTCGTGCCGCTCGTGCTGTCGATCATGCTGACCGCGCTGGTCCTTGCGCTGCCGGCGTCACCCGAAATGCAGCCCGAAAGACTCGCGTCGTTCGACATGATCCTGGGACAAAGCCCCCGCCTTATGGCTGCGGGGATTGTCGCCTATGGCACGTCACAATTCCTCAACGTCACCATCTTCTCAAAGCTGCGCGGACGCGAAGGCGCCGGTTCCGGAACGACATGGCTCGCGATCCGCGGTGCGATCGCCAGCGCCTTGAGCCAGATCGTCGATACTTTGCTGTTCGTGACGATTGCCTTCTACGGCGTGTTCCCGATCGCCAACCTGATGGGCGGGCAGATGCTCGCCAAGGTCGCGCTGTCGGTGCTCGTCATTCCTTTCGTCATCACCGGGCTGGTCGCGCTGGGCCGCAGCGTCGATGCGAAGAACGGCGGATGACGACGATGACCGATCCTTCCCAAATGCCCGACCTGCTCGCCAAGGCCGAAACGCTCGTCGAGGCGCTGCCCTATCTGCAACGCTATGCGGGCCAGACCTTTGTCATCAAATATGGCGGGCACGCGATGGGCGATCCCGAGGCGCAGCGCGACTTTGCTGAGGATGTCGTGCTGCTGAAGGCCGTCGGTATCAACCCCGTTGTCGTCCACGGCGGCGGGCCGCAGATCGGGGCGATGCTGAAACAGCTGGGGATCGAATCGACCTTCGTCGGCGGTCTGCGCGTCACCGACGCCGCGACCGCCGAAGTCGCGGAGATGGTGCTCGCGGGCAAGATCAACAAGGAAATCGTCGGCTGGATCGCGGGCCTCGGCGGCCGCGCGGTCGGCATTTCGGGCAAGGACGCCAATCTCGTCCTCGCCGAAAAGGTGAAGCGGACCGAGGCCGATCCCAATTCGGGGATCGAGCGCCACGTCGACCTGGGTTTCGTCGGCGAGCCGGTCGCGGTCGATCCGACGATCCTTGCGAACCTTACGAAAGACAATTTCATCCCGGTAGTGGCGCCGGTCGCGCTCGGCGCCGACGGCGCAACCTATAATATCAACGCCGACACCATGGCGGGCGCGATCGCCGGGGCGCTGGGCGCCAAACGTTTCTTCCTGCTCACAGATGTCGCAGGGGTCCTGGACAAGGAAAAGAATCTGCTCACCGACCTCGATCGCGCGGCGATCGATGCGCTGAAGGAGGACGGGACGATCACCGGCGGCATGATTCCGAAGGTCGAAACCTGCGTCGCCGCGGTTGATTCCGGGGTCGAAGCCGCGGTCATTCTCGACGGGCGCATTCCGCACGCCATGCTGCTCGAAATTTTCACCGCAAGGGGTGCGGGCACGCTCATTCACCGCTAACATCGCCGCCATCGACCTTTCGGCCGGAGACCTTCCTTGTATTTCATGTTTCTCGAAATTCTGTCGATCCTGCTCAACATCCTGTGGTGGATCATCATTATCCAGGCGGTGATGTCGTGGCTGATCGCGTTCAACGTCATCAACACGCACAATGATTTCGTTGGGCAGCTTTGGTACGTGCTCGACCGGATCACCGAGCCGCTCTATCGGCCCTTCCGCCGCATCATGCCCGATTTCGGCGGTATCGATCTGACGCCGATGCTGGTGCTTATCCTCCTCATCATCCTCCAGGGCCCGGTCATGGCGTATCTCTATCGGCTTGGTATGCAGACCGGGATGGCCTGACGCATGGCAGACCCGGCCCCCGATTCGAAAGTAATCGACGGCAAGAGCTTCGCCGCGGGACTACGCGCGCGGATCGCCGCGGCGGTTCCGGCGTTCAAGGCCGCGACGGGCCGCGTTCCGGGCCTTGCCGTCGTGCTCGTCGGCGACGATCCGGCGAGCGCGGTCTATGTGGGGTCGAAGGGCAAGGCGACGCTGGCCGCGGGCATGGCCAGCTTCGAGCACCGCCTGCCAGCGACCGCGACGCAGAGCGAGGTCGAGGCGCTGCTTCGCCAGCTCAATGCCGATGAGGCGGTCGACGGCATTCTGCTGCAACTGCCGCTGCCCGGCCATCTCGACGAACAGGCGGCGGTCGCGACGATCGATCCCGACAAGGATGTCGACGGGCTGACCCCGGTCAGCGCGGGCCGCCTTGCGCTCGGCATCCCCGGCATGGTTCCCTGCACCCCTTATGGCTGTCTGCTGCTCCTTCAGGACCGGCTCGGCGATCTTTCGGGCAAGGACGCGATCGTCGTCGGCCGCTCAATCCTCGTCGGCAAGCCGATGGGCCAACTGCTGCTCGGCGCCAATTGCACGGTGACGATGGCGCACAGCCGGACGAAAGACCTGCCCGCGCTTGTGCGGCGTGCCGACATCGTTGTCGCCGCGGTCGGCCGCGCCGAGATGGTCAAGGGCGATTGGATCAAACCGGGTGCGATCGTGATCGATGTTGGCATCAATCGCCTGCCGCCCACCGAGGGCGCGGCGAAGGGCCGGCTGGTCGGTGACGTCGACTATGCCGAGGTATCAGGCGTCGCGGGTGCGATCACTCCGGTCCCGGGTGGCGTCGGTCCGATGACGATCGCCTGCCTGCTGCGCAACACGCTCGTCGCCGCGCATCGCCGCGCGGGGCTGGCCGATCCGGAGGGTTTTTGATGCGCCTGTCGCTTGCCGCCATATTGGCTCTGACGCTTGCCGGTTGTGCGGGGTCATCCGACGAGTTTCGGAACCGGCCGCTTGCGGCGAACCCCAGCGCCTTCATCGCCGCCGAGATCGCGTTCGCGCGGCTTGCGCAGGAAAAGGGGCAATGGACCGCGTTTCGCGAAACCGCGCATCCCGATGCGGTGATGTTCGTGCCCGGGCGGGTGAAAGCGCGCGATTGGCTGAAGTCGCAGGCGGACCCTGCCGAGGCGGTGAAGTGGCAGCCGCACGCCGTCTATGTCAGCTGCGACGGCAATGTCGGCGCGACGACCGGCGCGTGGCAGAAGGGGGGGGCGAACGGCTATTTCACCACGGTCTGGCTGCGCGATCCCAAGAATGGCAAGACCGCCTGGATTCTCGATCATGGCGACGGGCTGGCGAGCCCGCGCGAAGCCCCCGAGTTCATCGCGTCGAAACAGGCGGCCTGCGGATCGCGCCCGGCCGTTCCGATCGAGGCGGGTGCCGAGGGTGAGGATATGGCGGTGGGCCAGGCGCCCGACCAGACACTCAGCTGGACATCGACCGTCCGCGCCGACAAGTCGCGGCGCGTCACCGTCCGGCTGTGGGATGGCAAGGATATGGCGACGGTCATCGACGACCGGATCGCGGCGCCGAAGCAGCCGTGATCGACCTTTTCATCTCTGCCTTTGTCACGCTGTTCGTCGTCATCGACCCGCCCGGCTGCGCGCCGATCTACGCCAGCCTGACGAGCGGCGCGAGTGCGGAGCAGCGCCGGTCAATGGCGATTCGTGCGGTCCTGATCGCGGGGCTGATCCTGATCTTTTTCGCGATGTTCGGTGAAGCCTTGCTCGGTTTCCTGCATATCGACCTCGACAGTTTCCGCATCGCGGGCGGGATCATGCTGTTCATCATCGCGATCGACATGGTATTCGAAAAACGCACCGAGCGCCGCGAACAGCGCGCCGAAAAGCTGATGGCGACGCCGGAGATCGAGGATGTGTCGGTGTTCCCGATGGCGATGCCGATGCTCGCAGGACCGGGGTCGATCGCCTCGGTGATGCTGCTCGTGTCGCAGAACAACGGGCTCGACCGCGCCTTCGTCATCTTCGGCGCACTGCTCCTCGTCCTCCTTTTGACGCTCGCTGCCTTGCTCGCCGCAGGGCCGCTGATGCGGCTGATCGGCCACAAGGGTGAGGCGGTGATTACGCGCCTTCTCGGCGTGTTGCTCGCCGCGCTCGCGGCGCAGTTTGTGATCGATGGGTTGAAGGCGAGTTTTCCGAGCTTGGGCTAAGCGTACGAGTAAGCCGTGTATCCCCGCGAAGCCGGGGATCCATCTCCTGACGGTTCAAAATGGCACCAACCGGAGATGGGCTCCCGCCGTCGCAAGGGCACACGGTTTTCTCATTTGGTCAGGCTTACCCTGCCGCGTTCACATCGGCCTGCGTAACCGGGGCGATGCGGATTTCGACGCGGCGGTTGCACTGATAATCGGCCTCGCTCCGTTCGGGCGAGCATTTCAGCTGCGATTCGCCATAGCCGAGCGTCGCCATGCGTGCACGCTGGATTCCGCGGCCGGCGAGGTAGTCGGCGACCGAGGCGGCGCGGCGTTCGGACAGGCCCTGATTATAGGTGTCGCTGCCAGTCGAATCGGTGTGCCCGTAAACGTCGATATAGGTGCTCGGATATTCCGCCAGCGTCGAGGCAACATTGTCGAGCGCACTGCGGAACTGCGACTTCACCATCGCGCTGTTGAGGTCGAAAGTAACGTCGCCGGGCATGTTGAGGACGAGCTGGTCGCCCTGCCGCTCGACATCGATGCCGGTGCCCGCGGTGCGTTCGCGCAGTTTCTTTTCCTGCTGATCCATATAATAGCCGACACCCGCGCCGGCGACCGCGCCGATGCCCGCGCCGACGATTTCCTCGGTGCGGCTGTTCTTGCCGCCGATCAGGTCGCCGAGCAGATAGCCCCCGAGCGCGCCGCCGACGCCGCCGATCGCTGCTTTGGAGATTTTGCGTTCGCCGGTGACCGGATCGGTGACGCAGCCGGTCAGCGCGATCGCGCCGAGGCTGGTCAGAATGGCGAGCCTGGTTGTTCTGCTTTTCATCATGTCGCTCCCTTATATGACGGATGCGTGCGACCCTTTGCACGCGCCGATACTTGCCGATAACCGACAGGCGCCGTTCTGGTTCCAGAATATGACTGAACGGCGGCTGAGCGAACCATCGAGCGGCGCGCCATTGTGCAACGCTGCGCTTTTCGCCTATAGGGAGCCATGACCGAAGCCGACAGGGGCCGGGCGCCGACGCGCCGCACCACCGCCCGATGACCCCTTTTCCCTGGTCCGACGTCGCGATCATCGCGATCCTCGTCCTTCTCAACGGTGTTTTCGCCATGTCCGAACTGGCGATCGTTTCGGCGCGCGATCCTCGTCTTCAGGCGGCCGAAAAGCGCGGCAGCCGCGGCGCGAAGATCGCCCGCCAGCTCGCGGCCGATCCCGGCCGCTTCCTTTCGACGGTTCAGGTCGGGATCACCCTGATCGGCATTCTCGCGGGCGCCTATTCGGGCGCCAGCCTCGGCGCGCCGGTCGCCGAGCGTTTGCAGGCGTGGATCGGACTCGACGATGAAACGGCGCTGACCGCGGGCTTTGCCGTCGTCATCGCGCTCACTACCTACGCGTCGCTGATCGCCGGCGAGCTGGTGCCCAAGCAATTCGCGCTGCGCGCGCCCGAACCCATCGCCATTTTCATTGCATTGCCTATGCTGTGGCTGTCGAAAATCGGCGCGCCGTTGGTGTGGCTGCTCGACCGCAGTTCGGCGCTGGTGTTCCGCTTGCTCGGCCTCAGCCGCGAATCGGAGGAGCGGGTGACCGCCGAGGAGCTGCACCTGATCGTCGCCGAAGCGTCGAAATCGGGGGTGATCGAGGAAAGCGAACGCGCGATCATTTCGGGCGTCGTGCGCCTTGCCGACCGGCCGGTGCGCGAGGTGATGACCCCGCGCAAGGATGTCGACTGGATCGACATTTCGCTCGACGCGCGGGGGCTGCGCGACCGGCTCCTCGAAACGCCGCACAGCCGCCTGCCCGTGGCGCGCGGGTCGGTCGATGATATCGTCGGCGTGGTCCAGGCGCGCGACATCGCCGCGGCGCTGTTCGCCGGACAAACGCTCGACCTTGAACAATTGATGCGCCCGGCGAAGGTCATCCACGACCAGATCGATGCGATGGACGCGCTCGAAGCCTTGCGCGTCGCCGAGGTGCCGATGCTGCTCGTCCATGACGAATATGGCCATTTCGACGGGCTGGTGACGCCGGCCGATCTGCTTTCGGCGATCGCGGGCGAATTTGCGTCGGACCAGGACATCGGCAGCGAACCTTTTGTCGTCGAACGCGACGATGGCAGCCTGCTGATCGCGGGGGCGATGCCCGCCGACCAGATGGCCGAGCGGCTGGGGATCGAGCTGGGCGACGACCGCGACTATGCGACCGCGGCGGGCCACGCGCTCGCCGTGCTGAAGCATCTGCCCGAAGAGGGCGAAAGCTTCATTGACAGGGGCTGGAAGTTCGAGATTGTCGACATGGACGGGCGCAAGATCGACAAGCTGCTCGTGAGCGAAATCCGCAAGCCGAAGGGGGAAGAGGCCGAATAGGCGGGCTTAAGGCCGCAGACGCCTTCCAAAAGTCAGTAAAGGTCAGCCCAACGCGTCTCCGATCTCATGGGTATCGGAGACCACGAAATCCTCCCAAAGGTCAGTAAAAGTCAGTCTTGCGTGCCTCCCCGTTCGCCTCCTCCGGTGGAAATATTGGGCCCGGATCGAGTCCGTTTTCCCAAGCCTCGCTGCGGCCAATTTGTCTACATATTGAAAGAGCCGGGTGAAGGCTGGCACAGCCGGGTCATGTAGGACAGCGTTTTCTTTTTCGCGGAGGTTGGGCTTGGGGGAAGCAGACGTTGCCTCAGAACGTCGCCCCCGCGAAGGCGGGGGCGCAGTAGGCCTTTCCCCGAGTCGCTGCGTAAACCGACGGCGGCCCCCGCCTTCGCGGGGGCGACGGTTAGTTTCGGTCGCTAGCAGCCCCTAAAGCTCGCCCCCCAGCGCGCCATATTTCGCCTCGAACCCGGCCTTGTCGCCGCGCGCGAGATAGCTGGCCTGGTCGATCAGGTTGTCGCGCGCGATGCGGCCCTGGAAGGCGCCGAGCTGCGGGTCGATGCGCGCGATGTCGGCGTCGCTCCAGTCGGCGATCTGCTGGAAACGGGTAACGCCGAGGCCGTTCAGCAGGACGACGAGCTTGGGGCCGACACCCTTTAGCAGTTGCAGATTGTCTGCCTTGGCAACCGTTGGCGCAGGCGCAGGCGCAGGTGCAGGCGGCGGAGGGACAGTCGGCTCGGCGGGAATGGCCGCGGCGTCGGTCGGGGGTTTGGCCGCGGCCTTTTTAACCGTGGTTTTCGCGGCCGGGGCTTTGGTTGCCGTCTTTTTTGCAGCCGGTTTGGGCTTGGCAGTGGGCTTGGGCGGCGCCTTGACCACCGGCTCTGCGACAGGGGCTGGGGGCGGGGCGGCAGCGGGTTCGGGCGCTGAAGGTGGTGCCTTGGCCGCGGCGACAGGCGACGGAACGGGAGCGGCCGGCTGCGGTTTGGGCTCGATCGGTTTGAAGCGCGCCGGTTCGGCGGCGATGATCTCCGGCTTCGCCGGTTCGAGCGGCTTGGCGGGTTTGGCGGGCGTTACCGTCGGCGGCGCGATCTCGGCAGGCCTGGCGCGGCCGAACAGCCACCAGAGCAGCACCACGGCCACGACGAGGCCGACGACCGCGATAATCCAGTTTTCCTGAAGCCAGATCATGTTCTTCTCCAACAGCGATTTCCACCCAGCCTATGCGGGCTTGAAACCCATCTCAAGGGCGGCCGTTCCCATGCGCGTGTTTTGAACTTTCGCGCGGACGCCGAAGCGGATGCCCTATTCGGCCTCGCGCGCGACCTCGCGCCAACCGATGTCGCGGCGGCAGAAGCCGCTGGCGAAATCGATCCGGTCGAGCGCGGCATAGGTGCGCGCCTGCGCCTCGGTGACGCTTTTGCCCGTCGCGGTGACATTGAGCACGCGGCCGCCCGCGGCGACAAGCGTGCGGTCCTGGCGCGCGGTGCCGGCGTGGAACACGCGCACGCCGCCTGCCTCGGCATCGGCGATGCGGCGGATCGCGCCGCCTTTTTCGGGCGTGCCCGGATAACCGTTCGCCGCCATGACGACGGTAAGCGCATAATCATGTGCAAAGGTCGGCGGTTCGGCGTGGGCCAGCTGGCCCGTCGCGGCCGCATAGAGCAGCGCGGCGAGGTCGCCGCGGAAGCGCATCATCAGCACCTGACATTCGGGATCGCCGAACCGGCAATTATATTCGATCAGCTTCGGCCCTTCGGCGGTGAGCATCAGCCCGGCGAAGAGAACGCCGACATAGGGCGTGCCCTCGGCGGCGAGCGTTGTGACCGTCGGGCAGATGATGCGATCCATCACCGCGGCCTCAAGGTCGGGGGTGAGTACGGGCGCGGGGCTGTAAGCACCCATGCCGCCGGTGTTCGGACCCGTGTCGCCGTCACCGACGCGCTTGTGGTCCTGCGCGCTGCCGAAGGCGACGACATTCTGGCCATCGGAGAGCGCGAAGAAGCTCGCCTCCTCGCCGGTCATAAATTCCTCGATCACCACCTCGGCACCCGCACCGCCGAAGGCGCCGGCGAACATGTCGGCAACCGCCGCCTCGGCATCGGCGCGCGTTTCGGCGATGATGACGCCCTTTCCCGCGGCGAGGCCGTCGGCTTTGATGACCACGGGAATGGCAAAGCCGTCGAGCACCGCGAGCGCTTCGTCGGCGCTCGTGCAGCGGGCATAGGCGGCGGTGGGGATCGATGCGCGCGCGCACAGATCTTTTGTAAAGCCCTTCGACCCTTCGAGCCGCGCGGCGGCGGCCGACGGGCCGAAGACCGGCACGCCGATCGCGCGCAGCCGGTCGGCGAGGCCTGCGACGAGCGGCGCTTCGGGGCCGACGACGACGAAATCGATGGCGTGTGCGCGCACGAAGGCTATCAGGCCGTCGAGATCGTCGGCGGCGATCGGTACGCATTCGGCGTGGAGTTCGATTCCCGGGTTGCCCGGCGCGGCATAGAGCTTGGCGCAGCTTGGCGATTGTGCCAGTTGCCAGCTCAGCGCGTGTTCGCGGCCCCCCGAACCGATGAGCAGGATATTCATGGCAGTTCCTTTTCCCGATGAAGCGCCCGGCAACGGCACCGACGCGCGGCTGTTAGCCGAGGAGGCGCCCGGCGACAACGCCCCAGCCCTGTCGGTCAGCCAATTGTCGGCGGCGATCAAGCGGACGGTCGAGGACGGTTTTGCGCGGGTGCGGGTGCGCGGCGAATTATCGGGAGCGAAGCGCGCGGCGTCGGGGCATTTTTATGCGGCGCTGAAGGACGACAACGCCCTCATCGACATGGTGATGTGGAAGGGGCAGGCGGCGCGTCTCGCGTTCCGGCCCGAGGACGGGATCGAGGTGATCGCGACCGGCAAGCTCACCACCTATCCGGGACGCTCCAAATATCAGCTCGTCGTCGAAAGCCTGGAGGTCGCGGGCGAAGGCGCGCTGATGCTGCTTTTCGAGAAATTGAAGGCGCGGCTGGGCGGCGAGGGGCTGTTCGATCAGGGGCGCAAGCAGCCGCTTCCCTATCTGCCGCGCACGATCGGCGTCGTGACGTCGCCGACCGGTGCGGTGATCCGCGACATTCTCCACCGCCTTGCCGATCGCTGCCCCAGCCATGTGATTGTCTGGCCGGTGCTGGTGCAGGGCGAGGGGGCGGCGGCGCAGGTCGCAGGCGCGATTCGCGGTTTCGACGCGCTCGCGCCGGGCGGGAAGGTAGCCCGCCCCGACCTGGTGATCGTTGCGCGCGGCGGCGGGTCGATCGAGGATCTGTGGGCGTTCAACGAAGAGGTCGTCGTGCGCGCGATCGCCGACTGCCGCATCCCGACGATCAGCGCGGTCGGGCATGAAACCGACGTGACGCTGGCCGATTATGCCGCCGACAGGCGCGCGCCGACGCCGACCGCTGCGGCCGAGATGGCGGTGCCGGTGCGCGCCGAGCTGCTCGCGCAGCTGGCGACGTGGGGCGGGCGGATGATCGGCGCCGCGGGTCGGCAGCAGGCGCTGTGCGGCGAACGGCTGGCGGCGCTGGCGCGGCACTTGCCCAAACGCGACGCCCTCTATGCGCCGCAGCGCCAGCGGCTCGACGACGCGGGCGAGCGGCTCGATCGTGGACAAAGGCAGCGGCTGACGATGCTGGGCGAGCGGCTTGGCGCGCGCGGCGCGGCGCTGCGGCCGGCGTTGCTGGCGCGGGCGTGGGACCGCGACCGCGCAAAGCTCGACGGGCTGGTGCGCCTGCTCGCCTCGCTCGATCCGCGCGCGCTGCTGTCGCGCGGCTATGCGATGGTGCGCGATGCTGGCGGCGCGATCGTGACGAGCGCGGCGAAGGCGCACGACGCGGGGCATCTGCGACTCCAGTTCGCCGACGGCGAGCTGCCGGTGACGGTCGGAGAGGGCGGCGATCCCGCGCCCCTGCCCGCGCTGCGCCCGGCGCGCAAAGCTCCGCCGTCCGCGCCGAAACCGGGGCAGGGCGAGCTGTTCTGATCGCGCGGGGGTGGCCCGCGCGGGCGATGCTGCTATAATCGCGCCGCACTCTCCCGCCGAACGGATATACGAACCATGTTGATCGCCAGCCGCAACCGCCTCGCCCGTCTGCACTATGGGCCGAACGGCTTTCGCGTCATATCGCCCGGCGATCATGTGCTGTGCGCAGTGACCGGCGCACCGATCGGGCTCGACGAGCTGCGCTACTGGTCGGTGGCGCGGCAAGAAGCCTATTCCAGCGCCGCGCTGTCGGTGCAGGCCGAACTGGACACCGCGCGCACCACATGATGGTCGCCGCGAACGGGCGGCGCGCCGCGGCGCTTTCGCTGCTGATGCTCGCGACGGGATGCGTTCCAGTCGCCGAAACCGAAGTCCGGCCTGCGCCCTCCCTTGCAGCTCCGCCGCCCGCGCCGACGCCTGCGCCGGTGCGCCATGATCTCGCGCTGTCGGGCATCGCCGAACAGGGCGCGGTCGTTACCGGCCGCGTTTCGGCGGGCGTGCGCAGCCTGATGCTGGACGGCAAGCCGGTTCCGGTGGCGCCCGATGGCGCCTTTCTCATCGGTTTCGACCGCGATGCGGGGGTGGGGGCCGAGCTTGTCGCGACCTTTGCCGACGGGCAGCGCATCGTGCGTACGATTGCAGTTGCGGCGGGCCGTTGGCGACTCGAGCATATTAACGCGCCTTACCGTGGCAGCGCGTCGAGCGATGCCGACTTTGCCCGCCGCCGCCCCGCCGAGGTGGCGGCGATTGGGGCGGCGCGCGCGAAGGAGGCCGAATCGGACGGCTGGCGGCAGGCGTTTCGCTGGCCGGTCACTGGGCGCCTGTCCGGCTTTTTCGGGTCGCAGCGCATCTATCAGGGCAAGCCGGGTGCCTATCACAGTGGCACCGACATTGCAGTTCCGGCGGGAACGCCGTTCGTCGCACCCGCCGACGGGGTGGTGACGCTCGCCGTCGAAGCGCCCTTCACGCTCGAGGGGCATTTGCTGATCGTCGATCATGGCATGGGGCTGTCGAGCGCCTTCCTCCATTGCCAGCGACTCGACGTAAAGGTCGGCGACCGCGTCGTTCGGGGGCAGCGGCTGGGCACGGTTGGCCGCACCGGCCGTGCGACGGGGCCGCATATGCACTGGGGGCTGACGTGGCGCGGCGCCCGGATCGACCCCGGCAAGCTTGCTGGACCGATCGGCGGTTGATCCGGATGGCGGCACTGCCGCGATGAAATCGTAACCGATGAAACAAAATGTCGCGAAATGCGGCATTGCAGCATCATGTGTGTCGCGACTTTCCGAGTTTGTTGCAAATACGTCACAATGCTCGGCGAAACCGCGGCAAGCCGGGGAAATTCCCTTTACTCAAACGGAACGAGGGGTCATCCCCCCACGCTATCGGGGCATCTGCGCGTGATCGCTTTGCATTGCCGCAACAGGGGCCCGGGTATCTTTTATCACTCAGTAGCAAGGGACTGCACTGTGAAGAAAACCCAATTTTCCATGCTGAAACTGAGCGCGGCACCGCTGGTGCTTAGCGTTGCAATGGTTTCGGCTCCTGCTCAGGCGCAAGACGCTCCCAGCGATGATGGCGACGCGCTGATCGTCGTCACCGGATCGCGTATTGCGCGTCCGAACCTCGATTCGAACAGCCCGGTCGCCGTCGTGACGGGTGAAGCGACGGTCGAAAACGCCGACATCACGCTCGACACTTTCCTGAACACGCTGCCGCAGGTCAATCCGGCGGGCACCACCACCTCGAACAACCCCGGCAACGGCGGCCAGTCGAACATCAACCTTCGCGGCCTCGGCGCAAACCGTAACCTGGTCCTGATCAACGGCCGCCGCCCGATGGTCTCGGCACCGACTCAGACGGTCGACCTTAACACGATTCCGCAGGGTCTGATCGAACGCATCGAAATCGTGACCGGCGGCGCCGGCGCGGCCTATGGTGCCGACGCGATCGCCGGCGTCGTTAACATGATCCTGAAGGACGATTTCGAGGGCCTCGACCTTCGCGTAAATTATTCGAACTCGATTCCCGAAACTGACGCGCGCGAATATGCGATCAGCGGCATCATCGGCGGCAATTTCGCCGACGGTCGCGGTAATATTGCCTTCTCTGCTGAATATTCGAAGCGTCAGGGCCTGATCAAAGCGCAGCGCGAATTCGCGTCGCAGGCGACTTCGACCACTGGCTCGTTCCCGACGGGCTCGTTCACTGTCAGCGGCAGCAACCCGATCAGTCAGACGGCGGTCGACGCGCTGTTTGCCAGCTATGGTGTCAGTGCCGCGCAGACCCCGCGCATCAACCAGCTTGCATTCAACTCCGACGGTTCGCTGTTCGGCGTCGGCACGTTCAACAGCCCGGTCGATGTGGCGAACTTCCGTTACGATCTCGATTCCCCGGCGAATCCGAACCTGAACTTCTACCCCGATTTCTACAGCTATAACTTCGATATTGTGAATATTCTGGTTCTGCCGCTGGAGCGCAAATCGGCTTTCCTGACCGCGAAATATGAAATTTCGCCGGCGTTCGAATTCTTTACACAGGGTGGCTACACCAATTATAATTCTGCCACCGCACTGGCTCCGACCCCGGTCAGCACAGGCATCGTGAACTCGCTGAACAACACCTCGGCAGTGACCAATGCCCGATCGCCGCTCGTACAGTCGGGATTGTGCCCGCCGGCTGGCTCCAACCCCCCGGCGCCGTGCCGCATCACCGGTTTCGTGATTCCGGTCACCAACCCTTGGATATCAGACGATCTTGCGGGACTCTTGGCGACCCGGACCTTGGATGATCCGGCCCTGACCGGCTCCGGCGCGACCGAAGCATTTCGCATTGGTTATCGTTTCTTGGGCACGGGCCTTCGCGAACAGCAGCTTGAAAACGAAGTTTTGCAGGGACTCGTGGGTCTGCGCGGCGAATTTGCTCCGGGCTGGCGCTACGAAGCCTATTACAGCTGGGGTCAGACGACCATTGACCAGCGTGCAACGGGCAACGTCAATGTTCAACGCGTTCAGGAACTTCTCGAAGCACCGGACGGCGGCGTCAGCCTTTGCGACGGCGGCTTCAATCCGTTCGGTATTCAGCCGCTTTCGGCAGACTGCGTTGCCTATGTGGATGAAGTGGGCGTGACCAAGACCACTTTCTCTCAAAAGGTCGCTCAGGCTTATGTTTCGGGTGAACTCGCAGACTTGCCGGGCGGTCCGCTCGGCGTTGTCTTCGGTGTAGAACAGCGCAAGTTCCGCTACGAGTTCGATCCGGGCGCCCTGTTCGGTCCGATCGCCGGCTTCAACACCAGCACCCCGGACCTCGGCACGAACTCCTTCCTTGACTTTTTCGGCGAACTTCGCGCTCCGATCATGGACACGCTCGAACTGTCGTTGACGGCGCGTCATTCGAAGAGCGATTTCAACGATATCCAAAATGGTATCGACGGAGCGCCCTCGAAGGATTGGTCCTATGGCGGTACGGTGACGTGGAGCCCGATCGATCAGGTTCGGCTGCGTGCGAGCTATCAGCATTCGGTTCGCGCACCCAACTTCGGCGAATTGTTCTCCGGCGGCGGTTCCTTCCCGCAGATCTTCGACCCTTGTTCGGTCAATTCGCAGTTCCGTCAGAATGGCGGCACCGACGCGCGCAATCTCTGTATAGCGACGGGACTTGGAGCGAGCACGGCCGATACGTTCGTTGCAACGCCGGGCGCTCAAGCCTATCTGGGGATTCGCGGCAATCCGAACCTGAAGCCTGAAAAGTCTGATGCGTTCACCGTTGGCGCGGTGTTCCAGGCCGGCGGCTTCACGGGCTCGATCGATTACTACAACATCAAGATCACGGACACGATCTTCGCTCCTGATGTGAATGAGCTCATCGCCTCCTGCTATGGCTACAACGATATCAATTCCGATCTCGATGAGAATAGCCCATATTGTGCAGCAATCGGTCGCTCGGGGAACAACATTACAGGACTTTATCTGCCGGCGTCGCTGGGCGGCGATGCCGACGGTTACTTCCAGTCGGTGAACCAAGGTTCGGTAAAGACCTCGGGTATCGACGTTCAGCTTGGCTATCGTCTGCCGACGCCGTTCATTAACGAGGACAGTGCGCTGAACTTCAACCTGATGGTCAACTACCTCATCGATTTCAAAAACGAAGGGTTTGGGGGTCTCGTGACCGACTATGCGGGCACGGCGTCCTATTTCGGTGCGGGTCTTGGCACCAGCTTCCCGCGCTGGAAGGCGACGCTGAATTCGAAGCTGAACATTACGCGTGAACTCAGCTTCGACACTCGCGTTCGCTTCATCGACTCGATGGAAAACCGCGCTTCGCGCCAGTATGTCGGTGAAACGTTCACGGGCCCGGGCAGCGTCTTCTACTTCGACTTTGCCCTGCAAGCCGAGGTTGACGCGCTGACCTTCCGTCTTGGCGTGAACAACGCGTTCGACAAGCAGCCGCCGACCTACTCGCCGAACGTGCAGTCGGGCACCGATCCGTCGACCTACGATGTTATCGGGCGCCGTGCATTCGTTTCTGCACGTTTGCGCTTCTGATCGGAGCATTCTCGAACAACGGGGAGGGCGGGACTGGTGTCCCGCCCTCTTTTTTTATAGATAGCGCCGATGACTGTATCCGACAGATTGCGCGCCGCGTACGCGGCCTATGCCAAGGGTGATTTTGCTGCCGCCAGAGCGCAGGGTGAAGCCGCGCTTATCGCGCAGCCAGCCAACCCGACCGTCCTTCAACTGCTCGGGGTGGTTTCATGCCAGACGGGCGCTCTGAAACAGGGCGCAGATTATCTGCGCCGCGCAATCGCCAGTGGCGGCGATACCAGCGACAATCGTATCAACCTAGCGCGCGCACTGTTCGATCTCGGCGAGCTTGATGAGGCAGCGCGAATATGCGCGGAGGGAGACGTCGCCGAATCGTCTGAGCTGCAAGCGATGCAAGCGCAGATTTTGAAAGCGCAAGGCCGCACCACGGAAGCCAGCTGGACCTACGAAAAGCTGGTTACGGAGAATCCCGAAGATTTCGGTGCGTGGAACAATCTGGGCAACGCCCGACACGAGCGTGGAGACTTGGAAGGCGCATTGAACGCCTTTCAGCATGCCCGGCAGATCGACCCCAAATCATCGCTGATACATACAAACCTCGGACGCGTCCTAACCTCGATGGATCGGTACGAGGATGCATGTTTGATGCTGGAAAAGGCGGCGCTGCTCGCACCGGGCAAGGCTGAACCGTTGCTCGAGCTGGGGCGAGCTCTTACGAGCATAGGCCATAGCGAAAGTGCACTTCGCGCGCTGGGCGCAGCGGCACGACTAAACTCTTCAGACCCCAAGATCTTTCTCGCCATCGCCGTTGCGTTCATGGATGCATCCAACAATGAGCAGGCGGAGAAAGCATTGCGCTTTGCGATCAAGGCGGATCGATCCTTTGCTGCCGCTTACCTGAATCTCGGCATCATTTTGGAAAAGGCGAACCGTGTCGAAGATCTGCGGGCGCTGCATAAGTCGGCGGAATCAGCTGGTATCGCGGGCGACGAACTGGACTATTTGCACGCGCTCTTATTGGCGCGCGACGGCGACCGTGCAGGGGCTCTGGAACTGATCCGGGATATTCGATCGCCCGCAATCAGTGCCTCGATCAAAGCACAGTTCGCCGGGCAACTCGCCGACCGGCTCGGCCGGATTGACGAAGCCCTATATTTCTACGAAGAAATGAATCGAGCCCAGGCGCAAAGCCCGATGGGGGTTGGCGTCGATCGCAGCGCCTACCAGCGGGCGATTGCCCGGCTTGAAGAGCAAACGTCCGCGGTCTGGTTCGCCGACTGGTCTGTGGCGCCAGCGCCGGCGGCGCGAGCCGCGCCCGCGTTTCTCGTCGGCTTCCCGCGATCGGGAACGACATTGCTCGACACCATTTTGATGGGCCATAGCGGGACTCACGTCCTCGAAGAACTGCCTATTATCGAGCGGCTGTCGCAGTCGTTAGGCGATCTCGACGCAATTCGCACGCTTGACACCGCGGGGGTCGCTCATCTGCGCGATCGCTATTTCGCGGAACTCGACAAGCTCTCGCCGCCCCCGCCGGGCAAGCTCGTGATCGACAAGAATCCGCTGTCGATGATCCGCATACCCCTGATCCACCGCCTGTTTCCTGATGCCAAGATCATCCTTGCGATGCGCCATCCGTGCGACGTGGTATTGAGCTGCTATATCCAGAATTTCAAACCGACCGAATCGATGGCCAGCTTTCTGGATCTGCCGAACGGCAGCCGCACCTATGACCGGATTTTCCGATATTGGGAAAAATGTCGGGAGGTGTTTCCGCTCGACGTCCACATGCTTCGCTACGAAGAGATGATCGCCGATGTCGGCGCGGCAACACGGCCGCTGTTCGATTTTCTCGGGCTCGATTGGGAGGAAAGCGCGCTCGATCACCAGAAGACGGCTGTCGAGCGCGGCTATATCCGAACGCCAAGTTACGCTCAGGTGACGGAACCCATCTATTCATCCGCCAGCGGTCGTTGGAAGCGATACGAACCCCAAATGCGCGAGATCTTGCCGATTCTGCAGCCGTGGGTTGAGCGCTATGGATACAGCCTTGATTGATCAAGCGACAGCACTGCGCAGCCAGCCGGTGATCGACAACCGCGGTTCTGGCGCGAAAGGTGTGACGTAGCACTGCGCAGCCAGCCGGTGATCGACAACCGCGGTTCTGGCGCGAAAGGTGTGACGTAGCTGACGCTGTGGCGCTGCGGCACCGAAAAGAGCCGCAGCGCGCCCATTTGTGGCGCGAAACCTTGCTCGATATTGCCCGTGTCGTCGTGGAACATCAACAGCCCCCCCCATTCGGGGCGCCACGCCGGGGTCAGCGAGAATACATAGGCCGCCTGCCGATTCTTTCCGGCAACATCATCGTCGTGGCAGGTCAGAAAATGTCCTTCCCCGTAACTGGTCGCCTGCCCGTCCGCAAAGGTTGCGGAACCGCCAAGCACATGATTGAGCCGCTCGATTACCGGCGCCGATGAGAGAAAGGCGACAAAACGGGCTACGAGATCCTCGCCGCCTGTGACACCTCCGTCGGGCGCGCGGATCGATTCATAGCGATACTGAAAGCCTGCGCGGCCTGCATTGACGACATGCCGGTCGAGTTCGCGTCGTTGGGCGGCGCTGAGGTTTGCGACCGCTTCGCGCGACAACTCATAAACTTTGTCGCCGGCGTTCAGGACCAGCTTCCAATCCGTGCGTTTGCAAAGATGGGCGCGGAGAATTTCTGCTTGGCCCTCGACAAGTATGTCCGGGATTTCCAAACGACGCCGATGACGAAAACGCTCCCTCGCGGCATCCCAATCGATACGATCTGCCAACCGAAATTCGAAGGCCATTTTTCTGCTCAGTTCCCAGAAGCTATGCTTGGACAGCGTTACATTAATTTACGCTAGGCTATGCAATTTTGTTGACGGTCCAACGGGTTAAAGTATCATCTCAGGATCGATTATATATTAGCGAGACATTCCCCAATGCGCACGATTTTATGCACCGCCGTTGTGCTGGGCGCCCTGCTTCAGTCCGCCCCTGCACTGGCAGAGAAAAATAGCGACACCGCCGTTGTTAACCCCAAGGACCGCATGGTTTGCAAACGAACTCAGCGCACGGGAACGCGGTTTGACACGAAGATATGCAAGACCGCGGGCCAGTGGGATGCAATTGCGGAGGAGCATCGACGGAATGTGAGCGAATTGGCCAATCGACCGATAATTGAAACGCGTCGTAATAGTTTTGACGAGTAAAGCGCTGTGACGTTGCACGATCCTTAAGGGGAGACCTTCAGCCAAACGGCGGTTGCTATGCTGCCCTGCATCACACCTTGAATTGGCCCGCGAGCCGAATGATAAATCTTGTTTTCCTGCGCCATGCAACGCCGCGCAGCACATCTGCAGCGGGCCAAAGCTGAAATATTTGGTCGCGCACTTCTCTTGTAAGTGGCGTGTCCACGGTCCCGGCTGGTTTGACAGTCCATGGGACTACCGGATATATCTGACACCAAGATATGATGCTTTGGAGCAGATTAGCCATGCGCGTATTTCATTCGCTGGCGTTGGCCGCAGTTGCCGCATTCCTTCCTGTTGGGTCAGTTGAGGTTGCTGCGCGTGACGAGGCGGAAACCACCGCCGATCCCAAAGGCCGCATGGTTTGCAAACGCACCCAGCGGACCGGTACGCGGTTTTACGACAAGATTTGCAAGACGGCCGGCCAGTGGGAGGCGATTGCCGAACAGCATCGGCGAAATGCCAGTGAAATGATAGACCGGCCCCAGATCGAAATCCGGCGGGATAACTGACCCCATGAAACTTGGAATGCCGCTGGTCAAGCTGCCAAGGCAATATTGCGCCGACACGCTCGCGAGGGAGGTCGCCGCACTGCCCAAATCGGCGTGGCTGCCCCATCCGGGGCGGATTCCCGGCAATGACGCGGTACCGCTGATTACGCCTGCCGGGCAGATAACAAACGGCTTTGCGGGACCGATGGCGCCCACCGAAGCCCTTGAACAGTGCCCCTATATCAAGGAAATACTCGTCGACCTCGGCGCGGTCTGGGGACGCAGCCGCCTGATGGGACTGGCGCCGGGCGCAATCGTGCCCGAGCATGTCGATGTCGGCTATTATTGGCGCACGCATATCCGCATCCACATTCCCGTCGTCACCAACCCGCAGGTCGCGTTCAGCTGCGACAAGGAAACGGTCCATATGGCGCCAGGCGAATGCTGGTTATTCGACAGCTTCTGCCTTCATGATGTTCGCAACGGCGGCGACCAGAAGCGCGTGCATCTAGTTCTCGATACGGTCGGCGGCGAAAAGCTGTGGGCGATGATCGCCGATGCCAAACGGGCGGGGCGCGATGGCCAGCCGACACAGCATATTGCGCCCGGATCGGTTCCTGCCGCGCCACTCGCCTTCGAACAGGTCAATCTGCCGGCGATCATGTCGGTCTGGGAGGTGCGCTGCCACATCGACTTCCTGCTCGATCAATGTGCCGCCGGTCCAGAGCGCGATGCCGCTGCAGCGCGACTGGAACAATTTGCCAATGCTTGGGGCGCGCTGTGGGCCCAATATGGCACTCGGTCGTCGGGCATTGCCGCTTATCGGCAACTTATCGATGCCGCTCAGCGCGACTTGCAAGCCATAGGGACGCAACGCATCCTGCTCGCCAATAATCAGGTGCCGCTCGACCGGGCACTCGCCGAACTGATCTTCATGGTGGCTGCGCCCGATTCGTTCCCCGCGGCCGCCTGAAACCCATGATCGTTTCGCATCAACATCGCTTTATCTTTGTGGCTATTCCGAAGACGGGGACGCATTCGGTTCGCCAAGCCTTGCGCGCGCATATGGGCGATGGAGATATGGAGCAGGCACGCCTGTTCGTGGAAAAGAGCTTTCCGATCCCCGAGATCGCTCGAATGGGCCATGGCCATATAAGCTTCGCCGAAATCCGGCCCTTTCTGGGCGAAGATCAATTCACAAACTATTTCAAATTTGCCTTTGTGCGCAATCCGTTCGACCGTTTCATTTCCTACTGCGCCTTTGCCACTAGTCGCGAAGGAAGTTTCGAACGCGACCCGCAGCGGGTGATGCGTCATTTCCTTTTCATCGCCCCGCCGCATCAGCACATCATATTCCGTCCTCAGCATCTGTTTCTGACCGATCGCGATGGCAGCTTGCTGGCAGATATGCTGGGAAAGGTGGAAGAGATGCAATCATCCTATGACGTAGTTTGCGCGAGGATCGGTATCCCATCCACCCCGTTGGATCACGCCAATCGATCGCGACGCGGCAACTATCGCGATTATTATGATCAGGAGCTGATTGACGGGGTTGCGAAGATTTATGCCCGCGATCTTGAGCTTTTCGGTTATGACTATTGATCGGAAGGGCTGAACGCGATGTATCCCAACCCCCGAAAGACGACAAGCATCCGCCGGCTGGGTGCGGTCGACATCGCCGCGGTAAAGGCCGCGGTAATGGGGATCCCTGAAGAAATGTGGCATGCGGAAAATGCCGACAAGCCCAATCGCTTTGAGGCACTCGATGCGACCGCGCATATTGTCTTTCGTTTCATTTCAAACATGCGCGACTGGCGCAGCAGCTATTCACGCCCGCTGTGGGACGAATGGGAGCCGTTGCTCGCCCCTGTGCTCACCGCGGCGACCGCCGACTATGGCTATAGCAACGGTGTCTTCCCTAGGGTCATGCTTGCCCGCATGCCCGCCGGCGGGGTAATTCAGCCGCATCGCGATGCCAATCCTGCGGCGAAATGGCCGCACAAGATTCACGTGCCGATCCAGACGAATGACCAGGTCGAGTTCCGTATCGAGGGCCAGAGCTATCACATTGTCGAGGGCGAGGCGGCCGAGGTCAACAATATGGGCGTGCATGCGGTGGTGAATGGCGGCGACACGCCGCGCATTCACCTGATCTTCGAATATTATGACGCGGACCAGCCCGAGCCCGAATGGCTCGCGACGCTCGCTGCACAGCAGCCTGCCTGACGGATAAGCAAGGGCCGCCCGACGCCGCCATTGCCGCTTACGACGGCATCAACACCAACCCCCCGTCGCCCTCGTCGACGCGCACCGTCGCGCCGTCCTTGACCTCACCCTTCAGGATCAGGTCGGCGAGCGGGTCTTGCAGATATTTCTGCACTGCGCGCTTCAGCGGCCGCGCGCCATAGACGGGATCGTAACCGACACGGCCGAGCCACGCGCGGGCGGGGTCGGTGAGGTCGAGCGTCACCTTGCGGTCGGCGAGCAGCTTTTGCACGCGCGCAACCTGGATGTCGACGATGCCGCCCATATGCTGCTGGCCGAGGCGGTGGAACAGCACGATTTCGTCGAGCCGGTTCAGGAATTCCGGCCGGAAATGCGCGCGCACGACCTCCATCACCGCGGGTTCGGCCTGTTCGACCGGCGCGTCGTCGGGGAGCGCGGCGATCGCCTGGCTGCCGAGGTTCGACGTCAGGATGATGAGCGTGTTGGTGAAATCGACCGTGCGCCCCTGCCCATCGGTGAGCCGCCCGTCGTCGAGCACCTGCAAGAGGATGTTGAACACATCGGCGTGCGCCTTTTCGACCTCGTCGAACAGCACGACCTGATAGGGGCGGCGCCGCACCGCTTCGGTGAGCGTGCCGCCCTCTTCATAGCCGACATAGCCCGGAGGCGCGCCGACGAGCCGCGCGACGCTGTGCTTTTCCATGAATTCGGACATGTCGATGCGGACCATCGCATTGTCGTCGTCGAACAGGAAGCGCGCGAGCGCCTTGGTAAGCTCGGTCTTGCCGACGCCTGTGGGGCCGAGGAACAGGAAGCTGCCGAGCGGACGGTTCGGGTCCTGAAGGCCTGCGCGCGCGCGGCGCACGGCGGTGGAGACGGCGCGGACGGCCTCATCCTGGCCGATGACGCGCTGGGTCAGCGTCTCTTCCATTTTGAGCAGCTTTTCGCGCTCGCCCTCCATCATCCGGTCGACGGGGATCCCCGTCCATTTGCTGACCACTGCGGCGATGTCGTCGGCGGTGACTTCCTCGCGCAGCATCGCGTTGTCCGCTGCGGCCTCCGCATCGGCCAGTTGCTTTTCGAGCGCGGGGATGGTGCCGTAGCTTAGCTCACCGGCCTTTGCGAGGTCGCCCGCGCGCTGCGCTTGTTCGAGCTGTCCGCGCGCGGCGTCGAGCGCCTCCTTGATCTTTGCCTCGGCGTGAATCTTGTCTTTCTCCGCCTGCCAGCGCTGGGTGAGTTCGGCCGATTGCTGTTCGAGATTCGCGAGCTCGGCCTGGAGCGCGGCGAGGCGGTCCCTCGACGCGGCGTCGCTCTCCTTGCCGAGCGCCGATTCCTCGATCTTCATCTGAATGATGCGGCGGTCGAGAGTCTCGATTTCTTCGGGCTTCGATTCGACCTCCATGCGGATGCGGCTCGCCGCCTCGTCCATCAGGTCGATCGCCTTGTCGGGCAGGAAGCGGTCGGAGATATAACGGTGCGACAGCGTCGCCGCGGCGACGATCGCCGCATCGGTGATGCGCACGCCATGATGCAGCTCGTATTTCTCCTTGATCCCGCGCAGGATCGAGATCGAATCCTCGACCGTCGGTTCGCCGACGAACACCGGCTGAAAGCGCCGCTGGAGCGCGGGGTCTTTTTCGACATGCTTGCGATACTCGTCGAGCGTCGTTGCACCGATGCAGTGGAGTTCGCCGCGCGCCAAAGCAGGCTTGAGCAGGTTCGAGGCGTCCATCGCGCCCTCGCCCTTGCCCGCGCCGACGAGCGTATGCATCTCGTCGATGAAGAGGATGATCTCGCCCTCGGCCGATTTCACATCGTCGAGCACGCCCTTCAGGCGCTCTTCGAACTCGCCGCGATATTTGGCGCCCGCGATCAGCGCGCCCATGTCGAGCGCGAGCAGGCGGCGGTCCTTCAGGCTGTCGGGAACGTCGCCGTTGACGATACGCAGCGCGAGGCCCTCGGCAATCGCGGTCTTGCCGACGCCGGGTTCGCCGATCAGCACCGGGTTGTTCTTGGTCCGGCGCGCGAGGATCTGAACCGTACGGCGGATTTCCTCGTCGCGGCCGATGACGGGGTCGAGCTTGCCCTCGCGCGCGACTTCGGTGAGGTCGCGCGCGAATTTATTGAGCGCGTCATAGCGGTCTTCGGCCGATGCCGTGTCGGCGGTGCGGCCGCCGGTCAGCTTGGCGATCGCGGCGTTCAAGGCCTCCGGGGTTACTCCCGCGTCGGCAAAGGCCTTGCCCACCGGCGTGCTCGGCGCCAGCACCATCGCGAGCAGGATATTCTGGACGGCAACAAACTCGCCGCCTGCTTTCGCCGCGACCTGTTCGGCCTGGTCGAGCAGGCGCACGGCGTCATTGTCGAGGCCCGGCGTCGCCTGCGCACCCGACCCTGACACCGCGGGCACCTTGGCGAGCAGTGCGTCGATGCCGGCTACTGCGCGCGCGGTATCGCCGCCGCTGTTGGTGATCAGCCCCGCCGCCATGCCCTGACTGTCCTCGAGCAGCGCCTTGGCAATATGTTCCGGGCTGATCCGCTGATGGTTCATGCGGATGGCGATCGTCTGTGCCGCCTGCAAAAAGCCCTTGGCGCGGTCGGTGAATTTTTCGAGGTTCATGGTGGATAAGCCCCTTTCTCACCCGCGAAGATAGTGTTGCTTTTTGGCAACACAAGGGGGCGCGCTCGACGGTTGATCACGACGGTTGTCATCCCGGCGAAGGCCGGGATCTCGCCCAGGTGTAGCGTGCACCGACGAGACCCCGGCCTTCGCCGGGGTGACGATGATCAGCGGATGCAACTGCTGTCAATCTCCGCCGCGCGCCAGCTGGTCGAGCAGGCGCACGCCAAAGCCTGTCATCCCCTTAGGCACGAGGGGCGTTGCTTTTTCGGCCTGGTTCACCCCCGCTATGTCGAGATGGGCCCAAGGCATCGCCTCATCGACGAAAAAGCCGATGGCATGGGCGCCAAGGCTCGCGCCCGGTTGCTGGCCCGGCGCGATGTTGCGGATGTCGGCGATGTCGGATTTGAGCCTTTCCGCATAATTCTTGTGCAGCGGCATCCGCCACAGTTCCTCGCCGCTCGCCGTTCCCGCCGCGAGAAGTGCGGCGGCGAGTTTTTCGTCGCGCGCGAAGAGGCCGGCATATTGATCGTCGAGCGCCAAAACGATCGAACCCGTGAGCGTTGCGATATTGACGATCGCGCGCGGTTTATATTCGCGTGCGACATATTCATTGGCGTCGGCAAGAACGAGGCGCCCCTCAGCGTCGCTGTTCAGCATCTCGATCGTCTTGCCCGACAGCGTGCGGGTGACGTCGCCGGGGCGTTGAGCGTTACCGTCGGGCATGTTTTCGGCGAGTGCCGCGACCGCGACAACATGCACCGGCGCGCGCGATTTCGCGAGCGACAGCGCCGCGCCGACGGCCGACGCGGCCCCCGACATGTCGCCCTTCATGTCCCACATGCCCGACCCCGGCTTCAGCGAAATGCCCCCCGAATCGAAGGTGATCCCCTTGCCGACGAAGGCCATCGGCGCGGCGGGCGCGCCCGCGCCGCGGTAGCGCACCGCGAGCAGCCGCGACCCGCGCGGGCTGCCCTGTCCGACACCGACGAGCGTGCCCATGCCGAGCCGCCGCATTGCCGCTTCGTCGAGCACCTCGATGCTGACACCCGGCACGCCCGCGAAGGCTTCGCGTACGCGCGCGACAAAGCTTTCGGGGTAGATGACGTTCGCGGGTTCGTTGGCCAGGTCGCGCGACAGGCGCACGCCATCGACGAGTGGCTGCCAGCGCGCCGCAAAAGCCGCCTCGGCGGCCGAGGGATTGGCGCCGACGAGCGTGACCGGTGCGGTCGGCGGCAGCTTGCGATCGACGGTCTTGTAACGGTCGAAGCGATATTGGCCGAGCGCAAACCCATAAGCGACTTCGGCGGTGGAGGTGTCGCCAAATGCACCGGCGATCGCGACGGGATGCGCCTCGCTCTTCATTTCCTGCGCCGCCTTGCCGCCCGCCTCGGCGAGCGCGAGCGACGAGGGAACCGGCCCTGTACCAACGAGCAGGATGCGCGGGTGCGCGCCGATGCCGCGCAGCGACAGCGTCGATTCCGCCTTGCCGTCGAAGCTCGCGGCGGTGATTGCGGCCTCCACCGCCTGCCGCTCGGCGGCAGTCAGCGCGATGCCGTCGAGCGGCGGCAGCGTAGCGTCGGTCATTACAATGACGAGCGCGGCGCCCGCCGGTGCGCGGGACGCGAAGCCGATCGCGCGTTCGGCGCTGTTCGCGGCGCTCGCCGGGACGACGCCCGATCCCATGACGCCCTGCGCCAAAGCGCCGGGCACCAAGGCAAGCGACAGGCAGGCGGAAAGAAGAAGTGTTTTCATGCGCATGGTTCGATTGTCCCCGTTGTTCAATGACCTGCGCTTTGCATAGCGCGCTTCGCCCCGTCCGCAAATCCGGCTCGACGAACGACAGCGGCTTGCCATCTAATGACATGGCGGTCACAGATGCCGCCGAAGCCGAAGCGAAGAGGACCAGTAATGCTGCGACGGATTTTTCTGGGATTTCTGTTGCTGCTGGCAGTAACCGCCGCCTCGCTCGCGTTCTGGGAACCGTTGACCGCGGAAGCGCCTGCGGCGCCCGCCTTCAAGCCCACCGACGTGCGCATTGCGCGCGATAAATTCGGCGTGCCGCACATCTTTGGCAAAACCGATGCCGACGTCGCCTATGGCGTGGCTTATGCGCATGCCGAGGATGATTTTTCGACCTTGCAGGAAGTGCTGGCGATGACGCGCGGCCGCGCGGGGGCGATGCTGGGCGAAGATGGCGCAATGGTCGATTATGCCGAGGCGCTGCTCGGCGTGCGCGCGACCGCGAAGCGCGACTGGCCGCGCCTGCCCGCGGATGTGCGCGCGCTGTTCACCGCCTATGCCGCGGGGCTCAACCATTATGCGGAGGAACACCCGGACGAGGTGCGGCTGTCGGGGCTGTTCCCGGTGACGGGCGAAGATGTCGTTGGGGGTTTCGTGCTGCGCTCGCCCTTTTTCTTCGGGCTCGATTCGGTGCTGGGGTCGCTCGTGGAAGGCAAGCCGATCGGACGCGAGGGCGGTCCCGCGCTCGACGCCACGGGCAAGCTCGTCCCGCGCGAGCTGACGCCGGTCGGCCGCGACCCGGCCGACAATGGATCGAACGGCATGGCGGTCGCGCCCGCGCGCGCGGCCGACGGCGCAACGCGGCTCGTGTCCAATTCGCACCAGCCGTGGACCGGCGGCGTCGCCTGGTACGAGCTGGTCGTCCACAGCGAAGAAGGCTGGGATTTCGCAGGGGCGAACTTTCCCGGATCGCCCTATCCCTTCCTCGGTCACAACAAATATCTTGGCTGGACCAACACGGTGAATCGGCCTGACCTGATCGACGTCTACAAGCTTGTGCTCGACGAGAGCGGCGAGAAATACCGCTTCGACGGCGGCTGGCGCCCGCTCGAGGAAAAGCGCATCTGGCTCAAGGTCAAGGTCGGCCCCTTCGTCCTGCCCGTGCCGCGGACCGTCTATCGCTCGGTGCATGGGCCGGTCGTGAAGAATGACGAGGGCGCCTTTGCGATCCGCTATGCGGGGCAGGATCAGGCGGCGATGGTCACCCAATATTACCGGCTCAACAAGGCAAAGGATTTTGCTGAATGGCGCGCGGCGATGGCGGGGCAGGGCGTGCCCGCGACCAATTTTGTCTATGCTGATGCCAAGGGCAACATCGGCCTGTTCTATAACGCGATGTTCCCCGACCGGCCCGCGGGCTTCAACTGGCGCGGCGTGCTGCCCGGCGACACGTCCGCGGCGCTGTGGACGAAAACTCTGCCGTTCGACCGTGTGCCCGCGCTCGTCAATCCGCGCTCGGGCTATGTGATGAATGCGAACAACACGCCGTGGGTCGCGGCGGGGCCGGGTGACGAGCTCGACGCGGCCGCCTTTTCGCCCTTGCTCGGCATTGAGGACGATATGACCAACCGCGCCGTGCGGCTGATCGAACTGTTCGAGGCGTCGGGCCAGATCGACGAGGCGCGGCTGAAGGCGATCAAATATGACACGGCCTATGCGCGCACGGGCTATGCAAAAGCGTGGATCGATAGGCTGCTCGCGCTCGATACGAAGGGCGATCTGGCGCTTGGCAAGGCGCAGGCGCTGCTCCGCCAATGGGACTGGAATCTCGATGGCAAGGGCCGCGGCGACGCGCTCGCGCTGATGGTGCTGCGCCCGGCGAACGGTCGCCACTACCAGCGCCGCGCCGCGCCCGACCCGCGCGAGGTTTTGAGCCAGGTCGCCGCGCATTTGCAGAAACATTTCGGTGGTCTCGACCCCAGGCTCGGCACGGTGCTCCGCCTCCGCCACGGCGAAGGGGCGAGCCGCATCGACCTGCCGCTTGACGGCGGCAACGATACGGTGCGCGCCTCGACCTTGTGGGACGAGGAGCCCGACGGGCGGCTGAAGGTCCGCCACGGCGACAGCTTCATCATGTTCGTGACATGGGACCGCGATGGCCGCGTGCGCTCCGAATCGATCCAGCCGTTCGGTTCGGCGACGACGCGACCTGACAGCCCGCACTACAACGACCAGGCACCGCTGTTCGTGCGTCACCAGCTGAAGCCCGTACTGTTCGACCCGGCGGCGCTGAGAGCCAGCGGCGCGCGCTTCTATCGGCCTTGAAAGCGGCCGCGCGCTGTCCTAGACCATTGATACAGTGCCGTCCGGCGCCCGGATTCCGGCAGGTCTGAA
This sequence comes from Sphingopyxis sp. TUF1, assembly GCF_036687315.1. NCBI lineage: Bacteria > Pseudomonadati > Pseudomonadota > Alphaproteobacteria > Sphingomonadales > Sphingopyxidaceae > Sphingopyxis > Sphingopyxis kveilinensis. Next base: position 1,384,097 of record NZ_CP144683.1, on the reverse strand, counting down.
CCTGTCCGCCTTGACCCAGGGGATTTTCATGGCTCGCTTTCACCATTTCGCTGTCGCCCTCGCTTTGTCGACCTCGCTCGTCGCTGCCGCGCCGGCGCTCGCCAAGGCCGCCGCGCCCGCGCCGACCGCCGCGCTCGTCAAGGCGGTCGATATTCCGTATGAGGCCTTCACGCTCGACAACGGGCTGCGCGTCATCGTGCACGAGGATCGCAAGGCGCCCGTCGTCGCGGTGTCGGTGTGGTACCGCGTCGGGTCGAAGCATGAACCCAAGGGCAAGACGGGCTTTGCGCATCTGTTCGAACATCTGATGTTCAACGGGTCGGAAAACGCTCCCGACGATTTCTTCGAGCCGCTGCGGCAGGTCGGTGCGACCGATTTCAACGGTACGACCTTCCTCGACCGCACCAATTATTTTGAAACGGTGCCGACGGGCGCGCTCGACCTCGCGCTCTTCCTCGAAAGCGACCGCATGGGGCATTTGCTCGGCGCGGTGACGCAGGAAAAGCTCGATAACCAGCGCGGCGTCGTCCAGAATGAAAAGCGTCAGGGCGACAACAATCCCTATGGCCTGCTGCGCTACGAGATCTTCGAAAATCTCTTCCCCAAGGGACATCCTTATCATCACAGCACCATCGGTTCGATGGACGACCTCAATTCGGCGAGCCTTGGTGATGTGAAGACGTGGTTCACCGACAATTATGGTCCGAACAATGCCGTGCTGGTGCTGGCGGGCGACATCGACGTGGCGACCGCCAGGGCCAAGGTGGGCCAGTGGTTCGGCGACATTCCGCGCGGTCCCGAGATCAAGGCGCCCCCGGTATCGGTGCCGACGCTGCCCGCGCCGCTCGCCAAAGAGGTCAAGGACATGATCCCGACCACGCGCATCTATCGCATGTGGACGATGCCGGGGCTGAACGATGCCGAATCCGTTCCGCTCCAGATGGCGATGACGGTTCTCGGCGGACTGTCGTCGTCGCGGCTCGACAATGCGCTGGTGCGCAAGGATCCGATCGCGGTCAGCGTCTCGGCCGGCGCCTCGCCGTTCGAAGATGCGGGCATCGTCTTGGTCCAAGCCGACGTCAAGGCGGGCGTCGACCCCGCGCATGTCGCAAAACGCCTCGACGAAGAAATCGCCGCGTTCCTTGCGAGCGGCCCAACCGCCGACGAATTGCAGCGTGCGACCGCGAGCTATCTTGGCGGCGCGATCTCGCAGCTCGAATCGGTCGGCGGGTTCGGCGGCAAGGCGGTGACGCTGGCCGAGGGCGCGCTCTATTCGAACAATCCCGCTTATTACAAGGTTGAGCTCGACCGGCTGGCCAAGGCGACGCCCGAACAGGTGCGCGATGCCGCGCGCAAATGGCTGTCGCGCCCGGCCTTTGCGCTGACCTACACCCCCGGCGAGCGCACCGAGGGCGGCGAGAACCGCGGCGGTGCCATCGTTGCTGCGAAGGATGCCGCCCCGGTCCAGCCCGACCGTTACTGGAACCCCGCGCTGGGCGACGTTGGCCCCGACAGCGGCATGGGGGCCGCGACGTCGATCGCCGATCGCTCGCAATTCCCCGACGTTTCGGGGCTCAAGGCGCTCGAATTTCCCGACATTGAGCGCACGAAGCTCAAAAATGGCATCGAAGTCGTCTTTGCGCGGCGCGACGCCGTGCCGACGGTCAATGTTCAGGTGAGCTTCGACGCCGGCTATGCCGCTGACCCGCGCAGTGCGCTCGGCACGCAGTCGCTGATGCTCAGCCTGATGGACGAAGGCACGAAGAGCCTCGATTCGATTGCCTTTGCCGAAGCGAAGGAGCGGCTGGGTGCGCAGACCTATGGCTATGCCGACGCCGATGAAACCGCGCTCGGCCTGTTCGCGCTCAAGCCGAACCTCCGCGCGTCGCTGGCGCTGCTCGCCGATTATGTGCGCAACCCCGCGTTCGATGCCAAGGAACTGGAGCGCGTGCGCGCGCAGCAGCTCAACCGGCTGAAGGCCGAACTCAACGAACCGCGCTCGATCGCGCAGCGCGTGCTGATGCCGGCGCTTTATGGCACCGAGCACCCCTATGGCATCCCGCCCTCAGGCCTTGGCAACGCCCCAGCCGTGACCGCGGCAACGCGCGACCAGCTTGCAGCCTTCCATTCCGCATGGATTCGCCCGGACAATGCGCGAATCTTCGTCGTCGGCGACACGACGCTGGCCGAGGTGAAGAAGGAACTCGACGCGACATTCGGCAACTGGAAGGCGCCGGCGACGCCGAAGCCGACCAAGCATTTCGAAATTGCCGTGCCCACGCCGCAGCCCCGAATCCTGCTCGTCGACCGGCCCAAATCGCCGCAGTCGGTGATCCTTGCGGGCAAGGTGCTCGACGTCAAAGGCGGCGACGAATTGGAGGTGCTGCGCGCCGCCAATGATATTTTCGGCGGCAATTTCCTGTCGCGGTTCAACATGAATCTGCGCGAGACGAAGGGCTGGTCCTATGGCGTGCGCACGAGCGTGACTGGCGAAAAGGACCGGGTGAGCTGGATTGCGTCGGCGCCGGTGCAGGCCGACCGCACCGGCGATTCGATCAAGGAGCTGCAAAGCGACCTCAAGGCCTTCCTTGGCGACAAGGGCGTGACCAAGGACGAATTGCAGCGCACGGTGAACGGCAGCGTCCGCGAACTGCCGGGCAGTTTCGAAACGTCAAGCGACGTGCTCGGCGGGCTCCGCGCGATCGCCAAATTCGATCGGCCGGACGATTATTATGAGAAGCTGCCCGCGAGCTATGAGGCGATGACGCCCGAAGCTGTCGATGCAGCGGCGCGGAAGGCGCTCAGCACCGACAATCTCGTCTATGTCGTCGTCGGTGACGCCGCAGTGGTGAAACCGCAGCTTGACGGATTGGGGCTGCCGGTGGAAACGGTGTCTCCCGCTAACTAACATCAGTTTCAGTAAGGAGAGCGCAATGTCCCAAGTCGATGGCAGCTATGACTGCGTCACCAAATCGCCGATGGGCGACCAGAAATCGGTTTTCACCGTCAAAAGCGACGGCGACAGCTTCACCGGCCAGAATGCCGGTGCCATGGGGTCGCTCGACGTCGAAAATGGCAAGGTCGACGGCAATAAGCTGACCTGGACCATGAACATGAAAGTGCCGATGCCGATGACGCTCGAATGCGAAGCGACGATCGACGGCGACGCGCTGACCGGCACGATCAAGGCCGGTGCCTTTGGTTCGATGGCGATGACCGGCACGCGCCAGGGTTGATCGGTCCGTCCGAGTAAAGACTAGGGCCGTCCCGCGGGGCGGCCCTTTTCTTTTTGGGGCTTGGTTGAGAGATTTTCGCTTGGGGTGGTGAGCTGCCGTTTGACGCGACGGAAGCCCCTCCCCTTCAGGGGAGGGGCTGGCTTTCCTTATGTCCGCTTCCGGTCGTTAGCGGACGTCACCAGCGGCGCCGACACTTATCACCCCTTCAATTGCATAGCTTTTCCTGCCCTGGGGGCTATCCAAAGCGGCGCGGCGGGCGCATAGGCTGCTCCCATGCACAAACCGACCGACTCTTCGCAGCGGAGCCTTCCCGGCGACCGTGAAATGGTTGTGATGATGGCGATGGTGATGGCGCTCAACGCGCTCGCCATCGACTCGATGTTGCCCGCGCTTCCGGCGATCGGCGAGGGGCTGGGCGTCGGCGTCGCCAACGACCGGCAATATGTCATTTCGGTCTATCTGTTCGGCATCGGCTTCGGGTCGCTGATTTATGGTCCGCTGTCCGACCGTTTCGGGCGCAAGGGCGTTCTGGTGCCTGCGCTGTTCGCCTATCTCGCGCTGTCGATCGGTTGCGGCCTTGCAACAAGTTTTGAAATATTGCTCGCGCTGCGCTTCATTCACGGATTGGTCAGCGCGGCGCTTGGCGTAATCGTCGTCGCAGTGATCCGCGACCTGTTCGCGGGCGATGCGATGGCCAAACGGCTGTCGCTGATCTTCCTCGTTTTCATGATCGTGCCGATCATCGCGCCGACGCTCGGCGCCGGTGTCGCCGCGGTAGCGGGCTGGCGCGCGATTTTCATCGTGCTTGCGGCGATGTCGATCGTGATGCTGGTCTGGCTCCGCCGCCTGCCCGAAACGCTCGACCCCGCCGACGTGCGCCCGCTCGATCTGAAGACGATGGCGGCCGGCTGGGCAACGGTAACGCGGCATCGCCGCGCGGCGGGCTATATGATCGCATCGGGCACGATGCAGGGCGCGCTCTATGGCTATCTGAACAGCAGCGAACAGATCATCGGTGAGGTATTCAATGCGCGCAGCCTGTTCCCGCTGATCTTTGCCTGCGTCGCGGTCGGCATTGCGATTGCGAATTTTTCGAACGCCGCAATTGTTGAGCGTTTCGGCGCGCGGCGCGTGTCGCAGTCGGCGGTCTTCGCCTTCATGGCGACCTCGATTCTTCAGATCGTCGCCGCGCTGAGCGGCGCCGAGACCTTGTGGATGTTCACGCTGCTGATGATGGTCAACGTCGGCCTAGTCGGTTTTATCGGCAGCAATTTCGGATCGATCGCGATGGAAGATTTCGGCCATATGGCTGGCGTCGCATCCTCCTACCAAAGCTTTGCCAAGACCCTGCTCGCAGCGACCGTCGGGGCGATCATCGGCCAGCAATATGATGGCACGACGCTGCCGATTGCCTATGCCTTTCTGATCTGCGCGATCGTTGGCCTCGCCCTCGTCTTGTGGGCCGAGCGCGGAAAGCTGTTTACCCGGCCGAGAACGGCGCCCAAAAACCCTTTCTGACCGGCAATTCGCCGCGGCGACCGTCCTCGGCTTCGGTCGCGAGTTGTCATGGACGCGCGCTGCAAGCCGCTTTTCTGCGCGAGAGTGTGCGTCGATAGCCGCAATGCCCCCGATCGCTGCGCAAAAGAAAGGGGGCCGAAGCCCCCTTTCCAATCGTCAGTCGAACCCTCAGTGGAACGAGGGTGCCGGCGGCACCGGCGGCGGCGGCGCATCGGCGTCGTCTTCGTGCACTTCGACGCGTCCTTGCCCCACATGGCTGCGTTTGCGGCTGTAGACAAAATAGACGACCAGACCGATCGCGGCCCAGATCAGGAAGAGATTGATGCTCTTCTGGTCGAGGTTGAAGAAGAGATAAAGGCAGCCAATGATCGCAATCGGGGCCGTGATATAGATCATCGGCGTGCGGAACGGACGATGGCGGCCCGGATCCGTACGACGGATCACCATCACCGCGATCGAAACGGCGGCGAAAGCGAAGAGCGTACCCGAGTTCGAGATGTTCGCCAGCTGCCCCACGGGGAAGAAGGCGGCGAACAGCGCCACCGCGATGCCGGTGATGATCGTGATGACGTGCGGCGTGTTGAACTTCGGGTGGATCTTCGAGAAAGCCTGCGGGAGCAGGCCGTCGCGGCTCATCACGAAAAAGATGCGCGTCTGGCCGAACATCATCATCAGGATGACCGAAGGCAGTGCCAAGCCAGCGGCGAGACCGATCAGATTACCGATCTGCGGCCAGCCGATTTCGCGCAGCGTCCACGCCAGCGCCTCCTTTGAACAGACGACGGCCTGATCGCCGATCGCGCCGCAGGCGGCGGCAAGTTCGCGGCTGCCGGGTTCGAGCGCGTGGCCCGCAGCGGCGTCGATCCCGACCGGCTGGGCGCCGACGGTGCCGATGACGCCCGCAGCGACGAGCAGGTAGAAGATGGTGCAGATGGCAAGGCTGCCGATCAGGCCGATCGGCATGTTGCGCTGCGGATTTTTGGTTTCCTCGGCCGCGGTCGAGACTGCGTCGAAGCCCACATAAGCGAAGAAAATCGATGCGGCGGCGGCGCCGATACCCCCGATACCCAACGGTGCGAAGGGTTCGAAATTCTCCATCTGCATCACGGGAAGAGCAAGGATGATGAACAGCGTCAGCGCGGCGACCTTGATCACCACGAGGATCGCGTTGACCGTCGCCGATTCGCGCGTGCCGATGACCAACAGAAACGTCACGAGGCCGGCGATGAACATTGCGGGCAGGTTGATCATGCCGCCGTCGAACGGGCCGAGAACATATTTGGCCGGTATGTCCAGACCGAAACTATGCTCGATCAGGCCGACGACATAGCCCGACCATCCGACCGAAACTGCCCCGGCCGCAACCGCATATTCGAGGATCAGCGCCCAGCCGACCATCCAGGCGATCAATTCGCCCATTACGGCATAGCTATAGGTATAGGCCGAACCCGAAACGGGAACCATCGACGCCATTTCGGCATAGCAGAGCGCGGCGAAAGCGCAGACGAAACCGGCGATAATGAAGCTGATCATCATGCCCGGGCCAGCTTTTTGCGCCGCCTCTGCCGTCAGGACGAAAATCCCGGTTCCGATCACGGCACCTATGCCCAGCATCGTCAACTGGAATGCGCCGAGCGTGCGCGTAAGCGACTTTTTTTCCGCCGTCGCCAAAATGGCATCCAACGGCTTTACGCGGTCAAATAGCATGTTCTTCCCCTTTGGAGCGGCTGAGGTGCCGCCCGTCTCTTGGCGGGGCAGACTAGCCGCTCTTCGCGTCAGCGCAACTTAATTTCAGGGACCGCCGCCGCTTACCGTACCGTAAAGCGCACTCGGTCAATCATTCGGCCGCCCGGATCAACAAGCGCGAGCATATGCGTGCCCGGCCGCGGCACGATCTGCTGTCCTGAATCGGCGTCGCCGAGCGGTTTTTTATCAAGAATCAGCCGGTGTCCCGCGACCGATCCGCTCACCGCCACCGCGAGCCGCTGGCGGTCGATCGGAATGTCGGGGTCGAGTGCATAGACGCTGCCGCTGACGGGGCTGGTGATGCGCGGTCGGCGCGCGACGGCGGGCGCGGTGGCCATTTCATTCTGTGCGGTGCCAGCAAGGAAATATTCGCGGCGCGGCGGTTCGCGAGTGCCGGGGAGGGCGATGCGGCGGGCTTCGACGCCATCGGGCATGGTCGGAGCTTTGCCCGGATTATCCGCATGAAGCGCGAGCATCACGTCGCGCCAGACGGGCGCGGCGCCCGAGGTGCCGGAGACTGCGCGCATCGAATCGCCCTCCAGATTTCCGACCCATACCGCAACGGTGAAGCGGTCGGACCAGCCGATGCACCAATTGTCGCGCATGCCTTTCGAGGTGCCCGTCTTGGCGGCGGCCCAGAAGGGGAGGCGGAGGGCGCTGTCGGCGCCGAACGCGTCGGTGCGCGCGGACGCGTCGGCGAGGATGTCGCCGACGATGAAGGCGGCGGCGGGGCTGACGATCCGGCGCGGCGGATGTTGGCGAAGGTGCCGCGCAGCGTCGAAGGTCACCGGCGACCACTTTCCCATATTGGCGAATGTTCTGAAGGCGTTAGCTTGTTCGACCAAGGAAACTTCGGCCGATCCGAGCGCCAGAGAGTATCCATAATATTCGCCATCCTCGACAAGGCCGTGATAGCCCAAGGCCCAGAGGCGGTCGCGGAACTGCTGGACGTCGTCGATGACGAGCGCGCGGACCGCGGGGACGTTGAGCGAGGCGGCTAGCGCGTGGCGGACGCTGACCGGCCCCTTGAAGCTGCGGTCGTAATTTTTGGGGACGTAGAGGCCCGAGGCGGTGTCGAGCTGAACCGGGCTGTCGTCGAGGATCGACGCGGCGGTGAGCCAGCCATGTTCGATCACCTGCGCATAGAGGTGCGGCTTCAGGGTCGATCCGGCCTGCCGCCGCGCATTGGCGCCGTCGACTTGTGACGCGGTCGATTGGAGTCCGACGCCGCCGACATAGGCGAGCACCTCGCCGCTTTCATTGTCGAGCACGACGACCGCGCCGTCGCGGACGCGGTCCGAACCGAGCCCGGCGAGCTGGCGCCGCAGCGCGACGATCGCCGCGGCCTGGATGCGGCGGTCGATCGTGGTGGCGACGCGCTTGCCGGGTTTGTCGAGCAGGCGGACGGCAAGGTGCGGCGCGAGGCCGGGGTCGGCGCGCGCGGCGTGCTCGCCCGATACCAAAGTCGCGGCGGCGGCGCGGATCGCGGTGCAGTCGCTGGCCGCCGCGATGCGGCACGCGCGGCGGGCGAGCGCGTCGGCGCCCGCGCCGGGGCTGGGGAGGAGACCCGCGAAGAGCGCGGCATCGGTGCGGTTCAGCTCGGCGGGCGCCTTGCCGAACAGGCTCGCCGCGCCCGCGCCGATGCCTTGTGCTTCACCGCGCAGGGGGACGAGGTTCAGATAGGCCTCGAGCATCTGCTCGTGCGTCCACGCATCGGCGAGGTGCCGCGCCGCGCGCATCTGACGGAGCTTGGCGCGCCAGCCGCGCTGCCCCGGCTGTGCAAGGGTGGGGTCGAGATAGGCGGCGAGCTGCATCGCGAGCGTCGAGGCGCCGCGCGAGCGATTTCCGGTCGCGTCGCTGGTCAGCCGCGCGCGGATCGCGCTCGCGGCCGCGAGCCAGTCGACGCCGCCGTGCGACCAGAAGCGGCGATCTTCGGCGCGAACGACGGCGGTGCGGACGGCGGGGCTGATGTCTTTGAGCGGCACCCAGGCGAGGCGGCGGCGCTGAAAATCGACGCGTTCGCTGTCGAGGAGGCGGCCGTCGCGGTCGTAGAGCCAGGCTTCGCTGGGCTGCCAGTCGGCGCGGACGGCGGCGTAGGCGGGCATGGGTGGCGGTTTGGTGGCGAGGTGCGCGATGGTGGTGAGGATGAGCGCGGCGAGCGCGGCCCATGCGAGCGCGTGGGGCCAGCGGCGGGAAGGAGGTCGGGAAAACCGGCGAACGAGCGGCTGTACCGTGTTGGCGGCAGGCATAAGCCCCTCCCCTTCAGGGGAGGGGTTTGGGGTGGGGGCCCGACGCCTCGCGCAAGGCCGCTGGCCCCCACCCCACTACGACTAGGCAGCAAGCTGCCAAGTCTTCGTTGCCCCTCCCCTGAAGGGGAGGGGTTTGGTTTTGGGCCCACAGGTCAAAGATCATCACGACCCCACATTCGCCACCGTGACCGGCGCGTTGGGCCATTGGCCGCGGATCGCGGGGGAGTACATTGCATCGACGCGCGTCGGAGGCAGGGTGAAGCGGCCCGAGCCATTGAGGCGGACCACATATTCGACCGTGTGGGTGCCCGCGGGCATCCAGCCGAAATAGCCGCGCCAGCTGTCCTTGCCGCGCTCGACATAGCTCGGCTGCGCGCCCGATCCGCCTGCCTGATCGGCCAGCATTTCGGACTGGCCGCCGAGATTGCCGACGATCGTCGCGCCGGGGGCAACGGGATCGTTGATCACGACCCACGTCCGCCCCGCGGCCGCGACGACCTCGATCCGTATCTTGATGACGTCGCCGCGGGTCAGCCGGTCCTTGTTCGCCGCCTTGACGATGCTGACCGACCGCTTGATCCGGTAGCCCGCATTGAGCGGTTCCTTCAAGGGCACGGCGGCCTTGACGCTGACGGTGGCCCATGGCGATCCCGTGCCCTGATGATTGAGGCTCATCGTCGCAGCATTGAGCGCCACGCGCAGCGGCGAAGGGGCTTCGGCGGGAAGCGGCCAGCTTTGCGAAGCGGTATTGCCCGCAAGGCCGACTTTGGTGACGCCGGTGATCGCGCTCGCCGGATAGATCTCGGCGAAGCGGCGGACGGTGACCGCGCCCCACGCATTCGCCGGGGTGGTGTCCCAATGGCCCTTGCGCTGGCGCTGCGCGACGCCGACCATCAGCTTGCCCGCGTCATCCTCCCAGCCCTTGCGGCCGAGAACGGCACCCAGCGCCTTGATCGCCATTTCGTCGCCGCTGACCATCATCCACCATGGCGCGCGCGCATCGTCGACGAGGTCGAGGCGCGTGCCTTCGTAGACGAGGCGCTTGCGAAGTTCGGCCTCGGCCGCGGTGCGCAGCGCGGCGGCGTTCCGTACCCCCGGTGTCCGCTCGATTGCGACGAGCCAGTCGGCGAGCGTGCCCGTCGCCATATCGACGGGGCGCATGTCGATCGCGGCGACGAGGCGCGCGTTGGAGGCATTGGCGCGCGCAAGCGCCGCGAGGGCGGCGATACGGACGGGACGAATATCCCACGGACCATAGCCGCGGCGCGTCAGCCGCCCCTCGACAACCGCTTGCAGCGCAGCGACCATTTTCGCGCGCGACGCTTCAGGGATCGCAAAGCCGTTCGCCGCGGTGATGCCGAGGACATAGGCGGTGAGCTCGATCGAGCCCTCCATCCGCTCGTTGGGCCAATAGCGGAGCAGCCCGTCGTCATCGAGATAGGTCGGCATGGCGCCCGCCAGCGCCTGCCACCGCCCGAGGTCGCCCAAGGCCACCGCGCGCGACGTTTGTTGTTCGAAGCAGGTGTAGGGATAGGCGGCCATATAGTCGCGCACCCCGGCGAGCGGCGGCGCGAGCGTGCCCGCGAGCGCGACGTCGACATATCCGCCGGGCAGCGCGCCTGCGGGGATCGCGATGGGCAGCGTGGTGTTCGGGCCGACGCGGAAGAGGCTGGCGGCCCAGGTTTCGATCGGCACCGCGGGTTCGACGATCTGTTCGAAGACGAGGCGGTCGCGCGCCTTGCCGTCCTTCGTCGCTGCCTCGACCGTCCAGCTCAGCGGCCCCGCCTGATCGGGGGCGGTGATCGCCCAGCTCACCGGCACGGCGCCGCCCGCGGGGATCGTCACCGTCAGCGGCGGCGCGGTCGCGATCGCGGGCGCGAGCGTCGCGGTCGCGGTGACCTCCATCGCCTTGTCGGTGCCGTTGCGGAGCGTGAAGCGCGCGTCATAGGCGTCGCCGGTGCGGACCAGTTCGGGCAGCCCGGCAAAGACGCCGAGATCCTGTACGGTGCGCACGCTCGTTTCGCCGGTGCCGAACAGCTGCGATCCGTCGGTCGCGATCGCGACGAGGCGGAAGCCCGAGAGATTGTCGCTGAGCGGCACGTCGATGCTCGCGCGGCCCTTCGCATCGAGCGGGACATTGCCTTTCCAGAGCAGCACCGGGCGGAAATCCTCGCGCGTCAGCCCCGACAGGTCGCCGCCCCCCCCGCCGCCGGGTTCGAGTGCCTTGCGGCCATAATGTCTTTTACCAACCACCTGCATCTGCGCGGTCGAGGTGAGCACGTCGAGCGTGCGCTCGCCCATCATCGCGGCGAGGATGTCCCAGCTTTCGTTGGGCGCGAGCTGGAGCAACGCTTCGTCGACCGCGGCGAAGGCGACGTCGGCGTTTTTCGGCGCCTTGCCGCCCGGAGCCTTGACCTCGATGCCGACTTTCGCGGTTTCGCGGACGGCATATTTTTCCTTGTCGGCCTTCACCTTGACGCCGAGCTTGTGCCCTTCCCAGCCGACCTTGATGCGCGCGATGCCCATGCGATAGGCGGGCTTGGCGAGATCGACCAAGGCGGTCGGCGGCGCGCCTTCGCTGGTCTCGATCCTGAAACCCACCGCGCGCTTCATCTTGCGGAACCAGCTTTCCTGACCCGTCACGCGCCCGCGCACCGCCATCACCGAGACATAGACGTCGGGCGCGTAGGTGGCGGGCAGCTTGACCTGCACGACGGGGTTGGTGCCTTTGAGCGGCACCACGAAGCTGGAGAGCACGCCTTCGCGTTCGACGGTGACGAGCGCGGTCGCTTCGCGGAAGGGCATCCGCACCTGAAAGCGCGCGGTGTCGCCTGCGGCGTAGCGCGGCTGTTCGGCGATCACATCCATGCGGTCGCCATTGTCGCCGCCGAACCACCATTCGTCGTCGCCCGCAAGCCAGACCGAACGGACGGCGCGCGCCTCGTTGCCGTCGGCGTCGCGCGTCGTCGCCACGACGGTGACTTCGCCCGACACGCCGGGCGCCATCGCACAGCTCGCGCGGCCGAGCCGGTCGGTCGTCGCGGTGCAGTTGGCATCGAGGCGCTCGGTGCGCATCTGATTGTCATAGGCGTAGAAGCCGCCGATCAGGCGGCGGCGCGCGGTGATGATCTGGCGGCTGTAGAGCGCGACATCGACGCGCTGGCCGCGGATCGGCTTGCCATCGAGGTCGAGTGCGACGAAATTGAGGCGGAGGTCATCGTCGCGCATCATCCAGCCGTCGGTCTTGAGCCCGAGCCGCACGGCAGCGGGATAGAGGGTGATGCGGCGGCTCGCCGTCAGCGTCTCGCCATTGGCATCTTCATAATCCATTTCGGCGGCCATCATTGTCGGCTCGCCGATCGGCTGATCGACGACGACGCTGGTCGTCGCGGTGCCGTCGGCCCCGAGCGTCAGCGGCACCGAACGCGCAAGCGGCAGGTCGCCGCCGGGTTCCTCGCCGCTGTCGTCGAGCTGGACGACGCCTTCCTTGACCGGACGGCCATCGAAATCCCAGTCGCGGTAATCTTCGGGCGGCGACCAGGTAGCGCGGAAATTGGTGCGCAGTTCAACGGGGATGCCCGGCGCGGGGCCGCCCGACAGATAGCCGACGAACAGGCTGAGCGGCACCGCGGCGGGGCGCACGAGCGCGCCCTTGGGTCCGGTGATCGCGGCCTTCATCGTCGGCAGGCGATATTCGTCGACGCGGACGCTCTGGCCCGTCCAGATGCTCTTGTCCTCGCCATCCTTATCCTTGGTGACAAAGACGAGTTCATAATCGCCCATCGGTGCCGAGGCGGGCACGTTCCACACGCTTTCGCCGCTTCCGCCCGCGGCAATCGCGAAGGGCATTTCGAACTCGGTGTCCGAACCGCGGTGGACGAGGCGGAGCTTGCCCGCGAGCGGTTCGGGGGTGCGAAAGCCGAGGCCGACGGGGCGGCGCAGCACATGCTTCATATGCACCGTCTCGCCCGCTTTCACGAGCGCGCGGTCGAAGATGGTGTGGAGGATGTCGTCGCGCTCCGACCAACCATAGGGGAGGTCGAAGTCATAGGGGCGGATGCCGTCGCCCCAGTCGGTGAGGGTGAAGCTGAAATCGTCGCCGCTGCGCGCGCTGACCATCAGCGCATGGCCTTCGCTGTTGGCGGGATCGGCGCCGTCTTCGCAATTCGAATAGGTTTCGGGCTGCGGCAGGCCCGAGGGGAAGGCGAGGCGCCCGGCCTTGTCGGCGGTGCCGCGCGCGAGCAGGCGGCCGGTGCAGCTGTCGGACACGCGGATCTCGGCGCCTGCGACGGGCTTGCCGCTGGCGAGCGAGGTGACCCAGGCGAGCGAGCCGTCGCGGCCCCATTTGAAATGCACCGCCATGTCGGTGACGAGCGCGGCGGTGGCGACATAGCGCGTCGCCCGGCGGCCGAGCAGCGCGGCGCCGAGTTCGGGGCTCGCGATCTCGACGATGTGGAACCCCTTTTCCGACAGGGGGATGCCGACGACTTCGAATGGCTTGCCGCCCGCGGGCGGGGTGAGCTGCATATCGCGGCGCTCGCCGCCGGACGGTGCCTCGGCGAATAGTGATTTCGTGCCGGTGTAGTTGACGGTGATCTCCTTGCCCGCTGCGTCCTTTTCCTCGCGATAGTCGCTGTCGTCGGCATCCTCGACGCGGCGGAGCCAGCGCGCGACCGCGGCGTCGTCGTCGCCGATGCGCAGCGTGGCGGCGGGCATCTTTAGGTCTTTGCGGACGAGCGACGCTTCGACGCCGCGCACGGTGACGGGCAGGACGCCGCCTTCGCGCGCTTCCAATATGCCGAATTCGGCCGCAAATTTGACGAGCGGCGGGGTGTGGTCGATGTGGAATTTGAGCGGGAAGTTCGTGGCATTGAGCAGCGCGCGGCCGCTCTGGTCGGTGACGTCGGCGGGCAGGATCAGCGTTGCGTCGACATTCTGCGGCAGCGGGCCGGCGAAGCGGACCTGCGTCAGATGCGTGTCATTGCGGTCGTCGTCGTCGACCCTGGCGGCGATCGTTTTGCCATCGGCGGTGGTGAGCTTTGCGGCAAGCGCGGTGTCGCGCGTGACGGGCGCGGTGAAGCGCAGCACGACGTCCTTGATCGGGTTGCACCCCGCCTGCGGATTGACGCGGCTGCACGACATTTTGGCCGTGAAGGCTGGGCGGACGCTATGGTCGAAGCGCTGGTCGCGCCCCGCGGTGCGGCCGGGGATGCCTGCCTGCGCGATGCGCGCGTCCCAGACGAGCGCCATGTCGCGCCCCGGCGGCAGCGGGCGCCGGCATTTGACCGCGACGATGCGGCCCAGCGCAGCGTCGCGCTCGGCGCCGGCGGCGGGCAGGCGCTGCGGCAGCCCGGCGTCGTAGGTGAAGGACTGGCGCGACCAGTTGCCGTCGCCGAGGTCGGTGAGGATCTCGGTCGCGGTCGCGCGCGGCAGCACGTCGAGCGGGATCTTCTCGCCGATGCCGTCGACCGCGCAATAGCCGTAGCGGGCGACCGAGGCGCGGTCGGCGGCGACGTTGGTCGCGACGAGGAAGACCTGCTCCTCCTCGATCCCGCCGTCGATCCCGCCCGCGAGCACGGCGCGCGCCGAGGGGCCGCCGGTGTCGATCGCGAAGCGGTCATTACCGGTGACCGCGACGCCGCGCGCGGTGACGAGGCCGCTCCGCAGCTCGACATGACAGGCGAGCCCGCCGGGGAGCGGCGCGTCGAATTCGAGCACCCAGGTGCGCGTGTCGACCCAGCGGGCGGACGACGGGCGCTTGCAGTCGTTGGTCGCGGGGGCCTGCGCGCGCGGATCGCCGAGCGCGACCATGTCTTCGGAAAAGCGCAGCGTGAAGCGGGTGATCGTGCCCTCGCCGGTGCCGCTGCTGCCCGGAGTCGCGAGGATGACCTGCGGCACGGTGTCGGCGGCGGTCGCGGCCATCGCGAGGCCGAGCGGCACGATCAGCGCGAGTTTCGCGCGGCCGGCCAGCCATTTACCGAGTCCCTGCCAACCCCTCGTCATCGCCCCGTCTCCCCTCGCCGGCCTGCGCGCCTATCCTGCTGGAAAGCGGGGGGCGAGTCCAGCCGTTGCCGCGACGACGCTAGCGCGCGAGCATCGGGCCGAGCGGGCGGCCGGCGAAGATGTGGACGTGGAGGTGCGGCACCTCCTGATGGCTGTCGAGCCCGGCGTTGGCGAGCAGGCGGTAGCCGGGGGCGACAAGGCCCTGATCGCGCGCAACCTTGCCCACCGCGCGGACGAAGCCCGCGATCTCGGCGTCGCTGCCGCGCTCGGAAAAATCGTCCCAGCTGACATAGGCGCCCTTGGGGATGACGAGGATATGCAGCGGCGCCTGCGGGTTGATGTCGTGGAAGGCGAGGGCAAACTCGTCTTCGTAGACGGTCTTGGCCGGCAGCTCGCCGCGCAGGATGCGCGCGAAAATGTTGCTGTCGTCATAGGGGAGGGTAGCGTCGATCGGCATGGGGTCTCCTATGGCTGGCGGCTGGCTTTTTCGGCGTGGCCCGAGGTGCCGTGGCGGCGGTCGAGCTCGGCGGCGATCGCGTCCCAGCTGAGGCCGCGTGTCGCAAGCAGGATCGAGAGGTGGAAGACGAGGTCGCTCGCCTCGCCGATCAGCGCCGGATCGTCTTCGCTGACCGCGGCGATCACCGCCTCGACGGCTTCTTCGCCGAGCTTTTGCGCGATCTTGCCGCGGCCCCTGGCGGCAAGGCTCGCGACATAGGATGCATCGGCCGCGCCCGCGGCGAGCCGGTCGTGGATGACCGCTTCGAGCCGTCCCAGCGTGTCGCCCATTGCCTTGCTCATCGCGCCGATCCTTTCGGCGCCGTGCCTACCGCCGCGGCGCCGCGCGGGCAAGCTCCGCCGAAAAACTTACCGCCGCGTCAACCATATCGAAACGCCTCGGCGCTAGATGTCGGCCGCGCCGGGGGGCGTATCAATATTGTTCGGACAAGGATGATGAACATGGGCACCCGTTCCCAGGTGTTTTCGGCCCAGGCGCTTCTGGCCGCCACGGCCTCGGCGATCGCACTGACGGCCAGCCCCGCGATGGCGCAGGCCGAGGGCGAGGACATCGTCGTCACCGGATCGCGCATCGCGAAGAGCGAATTTACCAGCGCCGATCCGATCCAGATCATCGATCCCGAAGCCGCGAAATTGCAGGGGCAGCTCGACCTCGTCGGCGTGTTGCGCTCGGCGCCCGCGGCGCAGGGGTCGATCCAGGTCACGTCGGCGATTTCGAACCGCTTTATCGCGAACGGCGGCAATGACGTGCAGTCGCTGTCGCTGCGCGGGCTGGGCGCCGAGCGCACGCTCGTGCTGATCAATGGCCGCCGTGCGGGCCCCGCGGGCATTCGCGGTTCGGTCGCGCCCTTCGACCTCAATGTGCTGCCGCTGTCGGTGGTGCGCGAGGCGCAGGTGCTGAAAACCGGCGCGTCGTCGATCTATGGCTCGGATGCCGTTGCCGGTGTGGTCAATATATTGACCCGCGACGACCTGAACGGTTTTGAAGGCGGCGGTTTTTCGTCGATCACCGAACATGGCGGCGGTGAAAGCTATGGCGCCGACGCGAGCTTTGGCAAAAAATTCGACCGCGGCCATGTGTTCGCGACCGTCGATGTGTTCCGCCAGCAGAATCTGACACGCCGCGACCGCGATTTCCTTTTCTGTTCGGAAGAATATCTGAAGCGCGAAGCCGACGGCAGCCGCGCCGACATTATCGATTTCCGCACCGGCCAGCCCGCGTGCAGCAGCACGCTGGGCAATGCGATCGTCTTTGCCGATTTTTCGGGGGTCGATCAGGACGGTTTTCCGACATTCGGCCCCGGACTGATTGCGCCGAACGGCCAGCCGATCTTTGCCGGCCAATATGGCGCCGAGTTTGCGGGCGTCGGCATCCCGATCAATGCCTATAATCCGATCGGCGTGTTCGGTCCCGCCGATTTCTTCGGGGTCAATTTCGACGGGCCGTCGACCGGCGCGCTCAACCAGTTCGAGCCGGTCGAACAGGATTCGGATGTTTTCTCGGGCGTCAGCCGGATCAGCGCCTTTGCCGATGCCGCCTATGAGATCACCGACGGCGTTACTCTCTATGGCGAGGCGCTGTTCAGCAATCGCAAGTCAAAGAACAACGGCTTTCAGGTTCTGACGCTCGAACAATTCACCGGCGCGTCGATGCTGCCCTTTTTCCTTTGCAACCCGGCGGCGAACAATTGCGACCCGTTCGACATGGGCGATCCGTTCAACGCCGAGTTCGGCGGCAACATCATCCTGCGCCCGCGCGTACTGGTGAAGTCCGAAAGCGAGGCCGACGTCGATTATTATCGCGGCGTGCTGGGGCTGCGCGGCGAAATCGGGGCGGGGTGGAAATGGGACGTCCACGGCCAGCACAGCCGGTCGGACGCGAGTTATACGCAGGACGTCATCTATCAGGACGCGATCGCGTCGCAGACTTTGCGCACCCGGTCGTGCGTCGGCACGGTGACGGCGATCCGCGGCGCGGACTGCATCGACATCGACTTCACCGATCCGCGCGTGCTTCGCGGCGACTTCACGGCGGAGGAACGCGCCTTCCTGATGGGGCGTGAGACGGGGCGGACGCTGTTCAAGCAAAGCTCGGCCGAGGCGCTGCTGACCGGCAAGCTGTTCGACCTGCCCGCCGGGCCTGTCGGTGCCGCGTTCGGCGCGACGATCCGCCGCGACGAAATCGACGACACGCCGGGCGACGTGACGCTCGCGGGCAATGTCGCCAACTTCACCACCTCGGGCATCACCGCGGGACGCACCGTGTCGAAGGAGGTTTTCGGCGAGGTCGAACTGCCGCTGCTTGAGGGCGTGCCGATGATCGAGCGGCTGACGCTGTCGGGTGCGGCGCGCTATACGCATGTCGCGGCGACGCGCCGCGACGGCGTGTCCGACCGCTTCAGCGATACGACGTGGAAGGTCGGCGCCGACTGGGCGGTGACCGACTGGCTGCGCCTGCGCGGCACCTGGGGCACCTCGTTCCGCGCGCCCGCGCTGTTCGAACTGTTCCTGGAGGACCAGACGGGTTTCCTCGACCAGCAGATGATCGACCCGTGCATCCAGACCGCGGCGCGGCTCGCGGTGGGGGCGATCAGCCAGCGCGTCTTCGACAATTGCGCCGCCGACGGCATCGCGCCCGACTATGCCGGGGGGATCGGCCCCGCGACGATCGTGTCGGGCGGCGGCATCGGCCGATTGGAGCCCGAAACCTCGACCGCGAAAACCGTGTCGCTGATCCTGACCCCCGATTTGTCGGGGGCGCTGTGGGGCGGGCTGCGCACGCGGCTGGCGGTCGATTATTTCGACATCAAGGTTAGGCAAGAAATCACTCTGCTCGGCGCGGGCAATATCCTGTCGGGCTGTTATGATTCCGAATTCTTCCCCGACGAGCCGCTGTGCGGTCTGTTCACGCGCGCGACCGCCGGGCCCGATAGCGGGAGCGTCGCGAGCGTCACCGACCGTTATGTCAACATCAGCCGCCAGCGGAACCGCGGCGTCGACCTGTCGCTCGCGCTCGATCAGGATCTGGGCAGACTGGGGTCGCTGGCGTTCCGCGCGCAGATGACGTGGCAGGTCGAGGACAAGGTCGCGCTGTTCCCCGGCACGGTGATCGACGACAATGGCACGATCGGCAATCCGAAATGGGTCGGCGACTTCACGCTCGGCTGGACGAAGGACCAATGGACGCTTTTCTATGGCCTCGACGTCACCGGCGCGGCGTCGAACATGGACGAGCTGCTGCGCGCGCAAGGCGGCGATCCGTGCCGCACGTCGAGCTACCGCCCCGGCGGGCGTTTCTGTCCCGATGTGAGCGTGCCCGCGACCTTCTATCACTCGCTGTCGGTCAGCCGCGATGTTGCCGAGCGGTTCCGCATCACGCTGGGCATCGCCAATCTGTTCGACACGCCGCCGCCGCAGGTCTCGACCGGAGTAACCGCGTCGCCGCCGGTGATCGGACAGGCGCCGGCGTTCGGGACGCAATATGACTATCTGGGGCGGCGGATGTTTTTGAGCGTGCGGGGGAGGATTTAAGGGGGGGGTTTTTGGCGGTTTTGGGGTGGGGAGCGGACGTTCCAATTGACCGTCGCCCCCGCGAAGGCGGGGGCCGCAGTCGGCCTTTGCCTACGCCGCTGCGTAAACCGACAGCGGCCCCCGCCTTCGCGGGGGCGACGGCTGCTTCCGGTCGTTGCCAGACATTTGTCATCCCTTGATCCGAGATCCATAGCCGCGCCGTCGTTACGGAACCCGGAGCAAGTCCGGGATGACGATGATGATAATATCCTCCCTGTCGCGTAGCGATGGGGAGGGGGACCGCTCGCGCAGCGAGTGGTGGAGGGGCTCTGCGACGTTGGCGCCATTGCCCCTCCGTCAGCGCTTCGCGCTGCCACCTCCCCATGGCTTCGCCACAGGGAGGATTTATGCCCCTGATCGGCCGCTTGCTGGCATTCGCCTGGAGGCGGGACTGGACAAGCCTGCGCCGCTCTGGTGAAGCGCGGTCATGGCCGAGGTCAAACTGCATCCCGACTGGCTCGCGCGCATCGGCGGCGAGTTTGCGCAGCCTTATATGGCGGCGCTCAAGCAATTTCTGGAAGGCGAGCGCGCGAACGGCAAGACGATTTATCCGCGTCCGCGTGACTGGTTCGCTGCGATGGACGCGACGCCGCCGCAAGATGTTCGCGTCGTGATATTGGGGCAGGACCCCTATCACGGACCGGGGCAGGCGCATGGGCTTTGCTTCTCGGTGCAGCCGGGCGTGCGGGTGCCGCCGAGCCTCGTCAATATCTATAAGGAATTGCGCAGCGACCTGGGCATCGCCCCCGCGCCGCACGGCCATCTGGCGCATTGGGCGCGGCAGGGCGTGCTGCTGCTCAACAATTGCCTGACGGTCGAGGCGGGGCAGGCGGCGTCGCATCAGGGCAAGGGGTGGGAGAAGTTCACCGACGCCGCGGTCGCCGCGGTCGCCGCCGATCCGGCGCCCAAGGTGTTCATCCTGTGGGGCAGCCATGCGCAGAAGAAGGCGGCGAATGTGCCGGGGCTGGGGGCGGGCAGCCCGCACCTGATCCTGCGCGCGCCGCATCCCTCGCCGCTGTCGGCACATAACGGCTTTTTCGGGTCGCGGCCGTTCAGCCAGGCCAATGCCTTTCTCGAGGCGCAGGGGCGCGGCGCGATCGACTGGCGGTTGCCCGACGATCCCGGCGCATGAACGGGGCGCGATGAGCCTGCTCGCCGATCCGGTGACGCTGGCGGTGCTGGTCGCCGCGGTGATCCTGCTCGGCATGGCGAAGGGCGGGCTGGCGGGGGTCGGCGCGCTCGCGACGCCGCTTGCCGCGCTGGTACTGCCGCCCGCGACCGCGGCCGCGTTGCTGCTGCCAATCCTGATCGTGCAGGATGTCATCAGCGTCTGGTCGTTCCGCAAGACGTGGGACGGGTGGATCATCGGCTGGATGCTGCCGGGTGCGGCGGTGGGGATTGTCGCGGGCTATGTGTATGCCGAGCGCGTGGACGAGGCGCAGCTGATGGCGGCGCTGGGCGCGATCACGCTTGCTTTCGGCCTCTATCGCCTGTGGGTCGAGCGCGGCGGGCGGATCGTTGCCGCATCGCGCTCGCCGGGGTGGGTCGGAACGATTTTTGGCGCCATCATGGGGCTGACGAGCCAGATCGCCCACGCAGGCGGGCCGCCGTTCCAGATGTGGGTGACGCCGCGCAAGCTGCCGCACCTGACCTTCATCGGGACGAGCGCGATCCTGTTCGCCATCGTCAACTGGATGAAGGTGCCCGCCTATCTGGCGCTCGGCGCCTTTCCGCACGAGGTGGTCGTCGCGGCGCTGCTGCTGATGCCGCTTGCGATCGTCTCGACGCTGCTCACCGTGCGCTGGATGAAGGCGATGCAGCCCGAGCGGTTCTATGTGCTCATCTATCTGCTGATGGTGCTGCTCGGCGCGAAGCTGCTGTGGGACGGGATGGGCGGATGAGCGTGCCCGTCATCCTCGTCGATGCCGACGCCTGCCCGGTGAAGGAGGAAATCTATCGCGTCGCGTGGCGGCACGAAGCTGAGGTGAAGGTCGTCAGCAACAGCCGGCTGCGCGTGCCCGAGCACCCGCTGATCGAGCGGGTGGTCGTGTCGGACGGCTTCGACGCCGCCGACGACTGGATCGCCGAGGCGGCAAATGCGCGTAGCGTCGTCGTCACGGCCGACATATTGCTCGCCGACCGCGCGCTGAAGGCCGGGGCAAGCGTGCTGGCGCACAATGGCAAGCCCTTCACGCCGGCGTCGATCGGCCCGGCGATCGCGACACGCGCGATCATGGCCGATCTGCGCGCCGGGATGGGTGCGGGACTGGGCGGGCCGCCGCCCTTTTCGAAAGCCGATCGCTCGCAATTTTTGCAGGCGCTGGACGCGGCGCTGGTGCGGATCAAGCGGCAGACGGCTTGACCGCGCGGCGCGGGCGCGACATGTTTGGCGCCATGGCGCGGCGCTATACGAGCTTTGCCGATTTCTGGCCCTTTTACCTGCGCGAGCACAGCAAGGCATCGACGCGCGCGCTCCATTATGCCGGGACCAGCCTGGTCGTGGCGATCGCCGTCGGTGCGGTGCTGAGCGGGCGGTGGGGGTGGCTGATTGCGCTGCCGCTCGCGGGTTATGCCTTTGCGTGGGTCGCGCATTTCGCGGTCGAAAAGAACCGGCCCGCGACCTTCACCTATCCGCTGTGGAGCCTTGCCGCCGATTTCCGGATGTGGGCGTTGTGGCTGACCGGGCGGCTGGGCGGCGAGCTCGACCGCGCGGGGGTGGCGCGGCAAAATCGATCAGAGTGAGCTAAAGGCGTCGGCGCTAACCAAGGAGACATGCCATGACCGTCAACCGCGCATCCGCCCGTTACGAAGGCTTCGGCAAAGAGGGCAAGGGATCGATCACGACCAAATCGGGTGTGCTCGACGAGCAGCCCTATGGCTTTGGAACGCGCTTCGAAGGGCTGCCCGGGACGAACCCCGAGGAGCTGATCGCCGCGGCGCATGCGGCTTGCTTTACCATGGCGCTGTCCTTCGGCCTCGCGCGCGCGGGCTATTCGGGCGACACGCTGGAGACGAGCGCGGCGGTGACGCTCGAGCAGCAGGACGGCGGCTTTACGATCACCAAGTCGGCGCTGGTGCTGACGGGCAACGTCCCCGGCATCTCGCCCGACGAATTCGCGGCGCTCGCCGCCGAGGCGGAGAAGAATTGCCCGGTGTCGAAGCTGCTCAACTGCGAGATCGCTCGAGCATAATTTGCAGGTTTAAGCGGCGCGGCGCAGCGGTGGGGGCAGGGCATCGTCCATGAAATCGAACGCGGCCTGCGCCGGCGGTTCGAGCATCCAGCGTTGCAGCACGCGGTGGCGGCTGTGGCCGACATGGCTTTCGATCAGCACCAGCTCGCGCGGCGTCCAGTTCCATGTGACGGCGACAGGCTCGAACGGGTGCTCGCCATAACCGAGCGTGATGTGTGGGCGCAGTCCCGATTCGCGGTAGAGCGGCGCAATCCCATGCGGGGCGAGCCTTGCAACGAGTTCCGCGTAAAGCGCGCGGATGCCCGCGATGCTGCCCGTGGTCACCAGTTCGGCGCCGACGCCGCGGCCGACAATGCGGCCGAAGCCGATCGTCGTTGCCGCCGGTAGCCCTGCTTCCAGCGCCGCCGCGACCCTTTGCCGCAGAAAGGGATGCGCGGCGCGCGTTTCGTCGATCGTGCAGAGCGTGAGGTGGTAATTTTGCGGCTTCAGCCCGGCGAACAGGTCGCCCGCCACGGGCGGCAAGCGGCGCGCCAGCCAGCCCGCGCGGTCGGCGGGCACCTGAAAGCCCAGAAAATAGCGGAACATCGGATCCATGATAGCTCCTCCGAATCGGATCAATGTTCTCATTATGTTCCGATTTAGGGGAAGAGTCGAATCGGGTCAGTCGTCGGTCGTTTCCTCGGACGCTTTGGCTACCTGCTGGCTTACGATATGCGCTATCGCCTTGCGCTGCGCGCGCTCGTCGAACGCCGGATCGATCCGGTAGAGCGCGGTCAGGAAGCCAAGATCCCAGTGGGTCACGCTCGGCGGTGCGGCGGCCGGGCCGCCGGCATCGAAAAGCGACAGGATGGTCGGAGCCGACTGGCCGCTCGCCGATGCGGCATCGGTTCTGGCGAGGGTCCGCATGGCGGCATAATCGGCGAGCTGCATCAAAGTCATGTCTTTGAGAGCCGACGCTTCGACGAGTAGGAAAGCGCCGTAGAATTCGAACTGGATCGTGGTGCCGATGCGGGTCGGAACGACCTGATTATGGACCGTATAATCGATCACCCCTTCCTGCGTTCGGCCCACCGGACGCCGGTCGGCGCCTTTCAGCGCGACAATCTGCCATGCCGCGACAGGCTCGATCCCGTTTTGGAGCGCGTCGATCTCGGCTTTCGTCAGACCCTCGAAAAAGTCGGGCCGGTTTTTTTGCCAGTGGGCAATCGCCTTTTCCCGGTCATCGACGATCAGGATCACGAGATTGGTGCGGCAGCCGCGTTTGGCGGTGCGCGCACCCGCAGCCTCTGCCACCCGGCGCAGGCGGCGTTCGACCGTTGCGGCGTCGGCTTCGGTCAGGCCGATACTCGTCGGACAGAGTGGATCTTCGAACCGGGCAATTTGCCTTTTGGCTGAAGCCCGCGCGATAGCATCGACAAAGCTCTTGCTCCGCTGTTCGCGGGTACGTTCGCCAGTGACGATTATGTCGGTTTTTTCTTCAGCAGTCGTTGCCGGTTGAGCCGCCAAGAGCGCCGCGATGAGTAGTGATACCGCCATCATTCACTCCACCCTTTGCTTTCCTTTTAACATTGGGCGCTGATGTTGCCAAGCCATTGGCCTAAGGTCGAAAACCATCCGAGGACCAATGTCGGTCGCTTTTTATTTGACCTCAACCGCCGTTGAGCTTTCATAAACCGGGGCATCGATTCGCAATGGAGCCCCCGACATGCTGCACCAACCCCCCGCCGCCGCCGTGTCCGATTCCGGCCAAACCGAGAATGAAGCGGCGCCCGCCACCTTCCTGCCGCGCTATCTTGCGCGGATCGGCTATCGCGGTGCGCTCGCGCCGACGCTCGATGTGCTCGCGGGCTTGCAGGCGGCGCATATCGCGGCGATTCCATTCGAGGCGATCGATGCGCTGACCGGCGCCGGGATCGACATCGGCGCGGCGGCGGTCGAGGCCAAGCTGATCGGCCAGCGGCGCGGCGGTTATTGTTTCGAGCAGAACGGCCTGTTCCTGCGCGCGCTGCGTGCGATCGGTTTCGATGCCGAGGGGCTGATCGGCCGGGTGCGCTGGATGCTGCCCGACGATGCGCCACCGACGCCGCGCTCGCATATGGTGGTGCGCGTCAGGATCGACGGCCGCGCCTGGCTGACCGACGTCGGCTTTGGCGCCGCGGTGCCGCCGCAGCCGCTGGCGATGGACGACGAGGCGCCGCAGCCGACGCGCCACGAAAGCTATCGCATCGTCCGGCACGGCGCCGAATGGCAGGTCGCGGCGCTGATCGAAAGCGAATGGCGGACGCTCTACCGCATCGAGGACGCGCCGCCGCCGGCGATCGATTATGAGGTCGGCAACTGGTACACGTCGGCGCATCCCGATTCGCATTTCCGCCACCAGCTGATCGCTGCGCGCACGACCGCCGAGGCGCGCTACGGCCTGCGCGACAACCGGCTGACGACGCGGCTCGCCGACGGGCGCATCGACCGGCGATACCTGACGGCGGACGAGATCGAGCGCGTGCTGGCGGAGATTTTCCTTCTGCCCGTCGCGCGCCACTGGCGCCCGGCGATCGAGCGCGCCGCGACCGCGGAGATCGCCGGATAGGGCACGGCCCACCAGCCTCTCCGCGGCGCTAAATGCCCTTTTAGCGGCAGCGCACGTCGTCGTTGCCGCTGCGTTCGATCGCGCGTCCGGCGACCGCGCCGCCGACCGCGCCGAGCACGGTGCCGAGCGTTTTCGAATCGCCCGGCGCGATGACGTTGCCCGCAATGCCGCCGACGACGCCGCCGACGATCAGCCCGGTCGATCCGTCGTTGCGGCGGCAATAATATTGGCCGTCGCGGCCGCGATAGATGCGGTCATTGTTCGACAGGCGGCGTTCGCGATAGCGGCGATCCTCGCGATAATATTGATCGGCATAATAGCCGCCGTAGCGCGGATCGGGGCGATCATAATCATACCGGCCATATTGGTCGTAATAATTGCGGTCGTAATAGCCATAGCCGCCATCGTCATAGCCATAACCGCCCGTCGAGGCGCAGGCGCCGAGCATCGCGGTCGCGGCGGCAAGGGGCAGGGTCATCAACTTGTTCATCGGCATCACTCCATAAGGTCGCGTGCCGGGCCAGGTGGGCAAGGCAGGCTTTATTGCCCCTCTGCCGGAATAGACCCCCGAGAGAGCGCAAGGGTTCCGCCGTCCCTTCTATGGTCCGCCGCGCCGACGCGCCTCACCGCTTCAGCTCCCCGCCGCCGCGCGGTCGGGCGACCAGGGCAGGGGGTCGAGCGTGCGTTCCGAAATGGAATCGACGAAGCGGCCGTGGCGCGCGCCGGTTTCGCGCTTGATCGCCGTCCACTCGGCGTCGGCCATGAAGGCGGCCCAGGCGGCCTTCATCGTCGCGGCGTCGGGCCAGTCGAGCAGATAGACGAACTCGACCTTGCCCTCATGCTCGCTCCGCCAGATCGAGCGGACGGCAAAGCCATGGCGCGCCATGATGCGCAGCGTATGATCGCGAAAACGGTCGTGGAACACGCCTTCGTTGGCGCGCGGGATTTCATAGATGCGCAGTTGCTGGAGGGGTGCGGGCTGGGTGGTCGGCGCGGTCTCCGCGGCGGCGGCGGTAGCGGCGGCCGTGGGCGCGAGCGCGACCAGCGCGGCGAGGGTGAGGGTGCGGATGGGGGATGGCATGGGGGTTCTCCTTCGTGGGTTTAACGCGATCCTCCCTGTGGCGAAGCCATGGGGAGGTGGCAGCGCGAAGCGCTGACGGAGGGGCCTTGGCGCTACCGTCGCTGCCCCTCCACCACCGCCTGCGGCGGCGGTCCCCCTCCCCATCGCTTCGCGACAGGGAGGATTGGTTTAGTCGATGATGACGTCCCTTCCCTCCGCCTTCAACTTCGCAAGTGCGTCCTTCGTCGCCTGCAGCACCTCGGGCGGGTGCGAGGTCCAGCTTTCGACTTCGCCGACGATGCGCAGCGGCGATCGGCTGCGATAGCTGCGCGTCGGGTTGCCGGGGAATTTCTTGTCGGTGAGGTTGGGGTCGTCGAACCAGTCGCCGGTGGGCTCGACGATATAGATGCGTTCGCGCCCGTCACCCGCGGCGAGTTCGCAGCCCCAGATCGCCGACTCGAGCGCGGCGGAGAAATAGATCCACGACAGCGGCTTTTCGGTGTCGTAATTGCTGGTCCAGCCCGCGGCGAGCAGGTCGCCGACGGCGAGGTCGGCGCGCGTGCCGTGATAAAAGGTTGCGCCCGCATCGGGGCCGGTGGGGGCGGTGTCAGTCATTTCCGTCTTGCTGTGCCTTAACTTGTCAAACTTGTCACCCCCGAACCCATGAAATCAGTCACTTGGCCGCGCGCCGTCGCCATCGCCATCGCCATCGCCGTCATCGGCAGTCGGGCCGGGCAGGCGCAGCGGGGCGGGGGTCGGCGGGTCGTCGGCGGGCGCGCCGATCCGTGCGAGCGCATCGGCCAGCCGGGCTTCGGCGGGGTCGCCATGGGCGGGCGCGGCGCTGCGGCCCGCGTCGCCCGCACCTGCGGCGCAAAAGCGATGGGGGTCGTGCGCGCGCATCAGGAACATCGCGAGCCGTTCGGGATATTCGCGCCGCTCGCCCACCTGTTCGCCCTTGTAGAATATGGGGACGGGCACGCCGTGGACCGCGCGCGCCAGCGCGGCATCGACCAGCCGCCGCATCCCGCAATCGATCGCGGTATCCCACGCATGGCGGAACACATGGGCATCGGGGCGGCGGCGGAGGTTATAGGCCGATGTCGCCGACAGCCCGACGCTCGCCGCCGCCTCGGTCACGCAGGCCGATGCGGCGAGCGCCTCGATGAATTTGCGCTGGCGGTCGGGGGTCCAGCCGCTGCTGCGCTGGCGCTGAAGCTGCGCGGGGGTGAAGGAGGACAGCGCGGCGGTCAGGCTTTGCGGCGCCGGGCCTTGCAATGCCGGACCACGCGGCCGCGCGGGGCGAGCATGGGGTTTGGGCTGGGTCATCGAACAGGATGAAGCATGGCGATGCGATGTAGGAAAGGGGTTTTTGCGGGGGTGGACGGTGGGGGGAGGGCTTACCCCTTGGTAACCAGCGTCACGCTATGCCGCGCGCCATGCCGAGTGAGATCGTGGCCCTGATCGACAAACCGCTGTTGCTGGCGCTCGTCCTTGCGGTCGGCGCGGTGATCGGCATGGGCGTCGAGCGGATCGTCGAGGGGTGGAAACGCGCCGAGCGACGCGAGCGGTGGCAAAGGCGCGGCGGAAAGCGCGCGTGGGACGGCAAGGCGAAGGCGGTGCAGCCATCGAAACCGCTCGACCCGATCGCGACCGCCGCCGAGCAGCTTCGTGTCGTGATGGCAGCGCCGTTTACCGCGCGGCCCTTGCTCAACGCGGGCGAGCGGCGCTTGCTCTCGGTGCTCGACAAGGCACTGGCCGACGAAAGCCCCGGCTGGCGCGCGATGGGACAAGTGTCGCTGGGCGAGATTTTGGCGAGCCCGGACGAGGCGGCCTTCTTTGCAGTCAATTCGAAGCGCGTCGATTTGCTGATCGTCGACGCCGATTGCCGCCCGCTCCACGCGGTCGAGATGCAGGGCAAGGGTCATCATTTGAGCGACAATAGCGCCGCGCGCGATGCGGTGAAACGCGAGGCGCTGCGCCGTGCGGGCATCGGCTATGTCGAGGTGGTCAGCGGCGACACGCCCGCCGAGGTGCGGGCGATGGTGCGCAAGCTGGTGGGGCGACCCCATTCCTCATCGTCACCCCGGACTTGATCCGGGGTCCCGCTCAGCGACGGTGAAAAGCTGGACCCCGGATCAAATCCGGGGTGACGAAAGAAGGAAGAGCCCTTCCGCGTCCGCCATCGATCAGCCTGCAACCCCGCGCAGCGGCCAGCGGCCGTGCTCGACATGGGTGGTCTTGCCGACGATGCTTTCGGTCAGGATGATTTCATCGACCGTCCAGCCGATCGGCGGGATTTTCTGGGAACCCAGCCGGTCGCCGCGATAGTTGATCGTGATGTGCGGTTCGGGGGTGGTGCCGTCCATGATCGGCGCTTTCTCGCGCAGCAGGTGGTTCACCAGCGCCTTCTGGAACGCCCGCGCCTCGGCCAGCGGATCGCGCGTGCGCAGCGTCACCGCCTTGCGGTTCTCGATCCGGTCGAAGCGGAGCGGAAAGGGCGCCGCGGCGAAGCTGTCCAGCGCGGCGATGGTCGCGGGCAGCCACTCGGGCGGCGCATAGTGCAGGTCGTAGAGCGAGATGAGCGTGACGTGGAGAAGGTCCGGGCCGCGCCCGGGATCGTTGCGCGGCAGCGCGACGATCGCCGCCTGTACCTCCGGCGGCGGCTTGGCCATGACGTAGAGGGGGTTCCGGGCGCGCATGGGTGGGAGTGTAGCGTCGTGTTGGTATGTGTTGCCTAAGTTCAAACTCAACCTTTGTATTGGTATCCATACTTCGGTGGCTCAACGTCTTTAAGGCCAAAGGTCAAATAGTATTTCCGAGCTGCGCGCCAGCCTCGCACAAAGCTCGGCAACCTCACCTCGGGCTTTTGATCGCCTTTCCAAGCATCAAGATTGAGCCAATCCCCTCGTATCAGGCTTTCTGAGCTCGGTGTGAGACCAGCCAAATTATATTTATCATTTAGAATCGCGTTGCGCTTTCGCATGGCCCTCTCGATGACTCCCGCAAGCCATCCATCGAGATGCTTCAGTCGCTCTTTATCGTCAAGAAGAGCGTAAAAGCTCATCAAGCCTTTCATTTTTCTAAGTTTTTTGCCGCTTTTCATCATGGCGCCGATTTCGCCTTCATATAGCCCGCCGTATAAGTAGTTTCTAATTTCTGATATCAGTCCGAGTAGATCCCAATCGTAACGACCAGCGACCCCAACGCGATAGTGATTAAATCCGGCATTGGAAATGTAGTGCGTTAAATACACGGATACCATTTTCGATATCTTTGCTTTTATTCTTAATACGGTTTTGTCAGAAAGAATGAGGCCATTTTCAGTGAATCTGTATCCGAGATAGTCTATATGATCTACAGTCCTAATCTCTGCTTCTTTGTTAGCTAGAACAGCTATCCCGGGAGATTTTTTTCTGTTCATTTCAATGCCAGTGCGATGGCAATGTTCAAAGAAGCATCGTTCGATTTTTATCGCGTCTTCATATGACTCGCACAAAGCGGTGACATCATCTGCAAATCGCACGAACTTTCCCGGAAGCTTTTCGAGCGCTGTGTCGAGTGAGTGATTTGCAAGATTTGCTAAAATGAGAGAGATGGATGAGCCTTGAGGCGTCCCCCTCCATCGCGAGAGAAATTCGCCTTTCTCGTAGGCGCCTCGCTGAGCATACTTATGAAAAATAAACTCCCTGAGAACTTTCTTCTCTGAAGGGGTAAGCGAGAATAATTCTGGATTATCCAAAAGTCTCAATAGATATGTGCTGGGAATGGAATCAAAATAATTCTTAAAATCTATCTGGACAGAATATATCTTATCTGTATCCATGATAAATGATCTAAGATCTAGTATTGCATCAAATATATTCTTATCAGGATGGTATGCGAATGAGTGGGGAGAGAATCTTTTAATATTCCTCTCTCTTAGTCTTCTCATAAGTATGTTGGCTAGTGCCGTATCCGGAATCGAAAATGCCATCAGGCTTCTTTTCGTTCCATCTTCCTTGTCGATGAAAAAATTTAGGGCGGGCTGTGGTGCGTATTGCCCCGAAATTACCTTATGCCATATCGTCTTTGCTAAGAAATTTGCATTTCTCTTGCAGTATTTTGGGTCAAAATGCCGATTGACAGGTCCAAGGCCGCTGTCTGGAGGCAGGCCAGCCTCAATGCCGGTGCGCTTTTCAAAGCGTTCTCTATAGTCTTCTTCTGTATTTAGCCTAGATTTCTTCCGAGCAAAAACACGATCAGAAACGCGCTTTATTTCGGAGCGAATTGCATTCTGCATGAATCGGAGGGGGCCAAGAAGTAAAGGGTTTCCACGCACTCCATTTTAGAGTGGCGTTCCCGCAGAGTGCACCCAGTAAGAACTGTTCAACCCGCGAGTCTCGAAAAACCATCAGTTTCTGTTACGGTGGCCCCTCTCCTCGGCTACTACGCCTCTGCGAACAGAGAACCCGTAAATTTTCTGTAAGTCAAGAGCTCATTGCTTTGCCTAAAACCGGTAAAATGGTGAGCTCCAATCGACTCAATCCTGCTCCCGGTCACTCGCGCCCATATACAGCTCGCGCCCGGTTTCCTCATAAACCTCGCTCATTTTCGCCATGCCCATTTCGGCCTCTTCGGCGGCGATGAAGCCGGCGCTGTCCTGATTTTGCAGCTTCGCAAAATCGCGGACTTCCTGGCTGATCTTCATCGAGCAGAATTTGGGGCCGCACATGCTGCAGAAATGCGCCGACTTGGCGCCCTCGGCGGGGAGCGTCTGGTCGTGATATTGCTCCGCCGTGTCGGGGTCGAGCGACAGGTTGAACTGGTCGCGCCAGCGGAATTCGAAGCGCGCTTTCGATAGCGCGTCGTCGCGGACCTGTGCGGCGGGGTGGCCCTTGGCGAGGTCGGCGGCGTGGGCGGCCAGTTTATAGGTGACGACGCCGACCTTCACATCGTCGCGGTCGGGCAGGCCCAGATGCTCCTTGGGCGTGACGTAGCAAAGCATCGCGGTGCCGTACCAGCCGATCTGCGCGGCGCCGATGCCGCTGGTGATATGGTCGTACCCCGGCGCGATGTCGGTGGTGAGCGGCCCCAAGGTATAGAAGGGCGCCTCGCCGCACGCTTCGAGCTGCTTGTCCATATTCTCCTTGATCTTGTGCATCGGGACGTGGCCCGGCCCCTCGATCATCACCTGCACATCCTGGTCCCACGCGCGCTTGGTGAGCTCGCCCAGCGTGTAGAGCTCGGCGAACTGCGCCTCGTCGTTCGCGTCATAGATGCTGCCGGGGCGCAGGCCGTCGCCGAGGCTGTAGGCGACGTCATAGGCCTTCATAATCTCGGTAATCTCGTCGAAGCGTTCGTAGAGGAAGCTTTCCTTGTGATGCGCGAGGCACCATTTCGCCATGATGCTGCCGCCGCGCGAGACGATGCCGGTCATGCGCTTCGCCGCGAGGGGGACGTAGGGCAGGCGGACCCCGGCGTGGATGGTGAAATAGTCGACGCCCTGTTCGGCCTGTTCGATCAGCGTGTCGGCGAAGATTTCCCAAGTCAGATCCTCGGCGATGCCGCCGACTTTCTCCAGCGCCTGATAGATGGGGACGGTGCCGATCGGGACGGGCGAGTTGCGAATGATCCATTCGCGCGTGTCGTGGATGTTGCGGCCGGTCGACAGGTCCATGACGGTGTCGGCGCCCCAGCGGATCGACCAGACCATCTTGTCGACTTCGGATGCGACGTCGGATGCGACCGCGCTGTTGCCGATATTGGCGTTGATCTTGACGAGGAAGTTGCGGCCGATCGCCATCGGCTCGCTTTCGGGGTGGTTGATGTTGCTGGGGATGATCGCGCGGCCTCTTGCCACTTCATCACGAACAAATTCGGGGGTGACATAGTCGGGGATGCTGGCGCCCCAGCTTTCGCCGTCGCGGCGGTATTCGGCGAGGCGCGCGCGGCCGAGATTTTCGCGCTCGGCGACATATTCCATCTCGGGCGTGATGATGCCGCGGCGGGCATAGTGCATCTGGCTGACGTTCGCGCCGGGCTTGGCGCGGAGCACCTGGCGGCGGACATTGGGGAAGGCGGGGACGCCGCCCGAGCGATCCGGGCCGAGCTGGCCGTTATCTTCGGGGCGGACCTCGCGCTGGGTGACTTCCTCGACGTCGCCGCGGCCGCGGATCCAGTCGCGGCGGAGTTCGGGGAGGCCCTTGGCGATGTCAATGACCGCGTCGGGGTCGGTGTACGGCCCGCTGGTGTCGTAAACGCGCACCGGCGGCTCGCCCGACGAGGGTTCGAGCAGAATCTCGCGCATCGCGACGCGGATGCCGCTGCCGGTCTGCGCCGCGACGTGGATCTTGCGGCTGCCACGAATGGGTCCGGTGGTGACGCCGATGGGCTGGGCTAGCGCTTTGTCGAGGCGGCTGTCGATGTCGGCCATGTCTGTTCGCTCCATAGGTTCGGAGCGAGAACGGATTTCCCCCATTTGGCTTGGGCGGAACGCCGACCCTCCCTCCGCCGGTATTACCCGGATCAGGTTCAACGGGTCGCGGTCTATTCCGCTCTCAACCTGCGTTTGCGCGGCAGGCTCCCCGGGGATGCGCGCACTCTAGCGCCCGCGGCCGTAAAGTCACCCGCCAAATTGATGCCGCGGCCGCAGGTCATACCAGGCCGAAAGGCGTCAGAACTGGTACGCCAGCCCGCCGCCGAACAGCCACTGATCGGCGTCGCCGAGGTCGGCGACGATCGGCGAGCGGGCGTAATCTTTGCCAAGGCGGCCATATTGCGCGCCGCCGAGCAGGACGAGGCCTTTGCGCAGATCGCCCGACAGCGCATAGGCGCCGGCGAGCCCCAGCGTATATTTGCCCGCGGTCGCCTTTCGCCCCGCGCCGTCATAGACGGGCAGGCCGCTCGCCGCGCTGCCCGCGGGGTCGATGTCGTAATAATAACGGCCGAAACCCTTGCCATAGAAATTGACCGACGCCGACACGCCGACATAGGCGCGCTTCGACAGCGGCGTGCCGTAATCGATCGTCGGCGAGGCGGCCCAGCTGCCGTGGCGGCCCGACACATCCTTGAGCGCGGAGAAGCGGAAAGAAATCTGGTCATAGGCGCTGGTGATGACGCCGGTGTGCGTTACGCCCACGAAAAGCCCCGTTTCGACCGCCAGCTTGCGCTTGCCGAGCGCTGCAACCTGCGGGTCGTCGATCTTGCCCGTCCGGTCGCTGCGCAGGCTGATGATCGGGCCGAATTTGAAATCGGTTTTCTGCCCGCGCCGCTGGCGGATCAGGTCGACCTGGAAATTGGTGCCTCGCGTCGAGAAGGAATAGCCGCTGACCCGCCCGCGCACGTAAAAGGCGGGAAGAAGGCGGCGGTCGTCGTCGCCATTATATTTCGACGTGCTGAGCACCCCTGCGGCGACCGCGATATAGTCGCGCGACCAGGTGCGTTCGGGATTGTCGTCGTCCTCGCGCGCCGCGGGCAGCAATATGTCTTCGTCGATGTCGCTATTCTGATAATAGCGCGGCGCCTCGGGCTGGTCCGCGACAGGCGAAACGAGGATTTCGGCGGAGGGATCGCGGGGCGGCGGTGCATCCTCGGCCGCCGCAGGCGCGGCGAAAAGCAGCGCCGCGCAGAGAATCAGCGGGTGTGCGCAGCGGGCAATGCGGGCGGGGCGCAGCGGGCGGGGCATGGACATGCGTCGGTCATTCCTATGATCTTGCCCCTCTTTCCAACGGTGTAGGTAAAGCGCGGGCTATTGCAACGACTTCGTCTTGCGGCGATGCGATTTTGCTTTCATGCGTCTTTTATGCACCGCACCATCACGACCGCTGTCCTATTCCCCGCGAGGCCTGTTGGTTCCCTGCCCAGGATGGGCGCATGAGCCGGGTCCCGCGCCTGATCGGCTATGCGCTGATGGCGGCGGCGGCGCTTCTCGCGCTCGCGATGCGGCGCGGGGCGATCGGGAGCGTCGGGCCGTTTCCTGTTGCCGCAATCGCGCTGCTGGTCGGGATGATCGGGGTGATGCTGGTGTTCACCGACCTGATGGTGCGCGGGCTCTACGCGCAGGTCGATGCGGCGAAAGAGCGTGGCGAGGAGGAGGATGGAGCGGGTGACATACCGCGTCGCCCCCGCGAAGGCGGGGGCCGCTGACCGCCTTGCCCGCCCGTGTTGTGTAAACCGATGGCGGCCCCCGCCTGCGCGGGGGCGACGATATGCTTAATCCTTTTCGTTCGACAGTATCGGCGGTTACCAGTATGACCGCCTGATGACCGACCGTCCGCATACGCCGCTGCTCGACACGGTGGATGTCCCCGCCGACCTCCGCAAGCTGAAGCCCGAAGACCTTCGCCAGTTCGCCGACGAGCTGCGCGCCGAGATGATTTCCGCCGTCGGGACGACGGGCGGGCACCTGGGCAGCGGGCTGGGCGTCGTCGAACTGACGACCGCGCTGCACTATGTCTTCGACACCCCGCGCGACAAGATTGTGTGGGACGTCGGCCACCAATGTTATCCGCACAAGATCATCACCGGGCGCCGCGACCGCATCCGCACGCTTCGCCAAGGCGGCGGGCTGTCGGGGTTCACCAAGCGCAGCGAGAGCGAATATGACCCGTTCGGCGCGGCGCATTCGTCGACCTCGATCAGCGCGGCGCTGGGGTTTGCGATCGCCAACAAGCTGAAGGATCAGCCGGGCCGCGCGATCGCGGTGATCGGCGACGGGTCGATGTCGGCGGGCATGGCCTATGAGGCGATGAACAATGCGAAGCAGGCGGGCAACCGGCTGATCGTCATCCTGAACGACAATGACATGTCGATCGCGCCGCCGGTCGGCGGGCTGTCAGCGTATCTGGCGAAGCTGGTGTCGTCGCGGCCGTTTATCGAGCTGCGCGAAATCGCGCGGCGCTTTGCGCGCAAATTGCCCGAACCGCTGCACAAGGCGGCGAAAAAGACCGACGAATATGCGCGCGGCATGGCGATGGGCGGGACGCTGTTCGAAGAGCTCGGCTTTTATTATGTCGGGCCGATCGACGGGCATAATCTCGACCATCTGATCCCGATCCTCGAAAATGTCCGCGACAGCGAACATGGCCCGGTGCTGATCCATGCGGTGACCAAGAAGGGCAAGGGCTATGCCCCCGCCGAGGCCGCCGCCGACAAATATCATGGCGTCCAGAAATTCGACGTCATCACCGGCGAGCAGGCGAAGGCGCCGCCGGGGCCGCCCGCGTACCAGAATGTGTTCGGCGAAACGCTGGCGAAGCTCGCCGATACCGACCCGCGCATCGTCGCAATCACCGCGGCGATGCCGTCGGGGACGGGGGTCGACAAATTCGCCAAGGCGCATCCGACGCGCAGCTTCGACGTCGGCATCGCCGAGCAACATGCGGTGACCTTTGCCGCGGGATTGGCGGCGCAGGGGATGCGGCCGTTCGCGGCGATCTATTCGACCTTCCTCCAGCGCGCCTACGATCAGGTCGTGCATGACGTCGCGATCCAGAATTTGCCGGTGCGTTTCGCGATCGATCGCGCGGGGCTGGTCGGTGCCGACGGATCGACGCATGCGGGATCGTTCGACGTTACCTATCTCGCGACGCTGCCCAACATGGTGGTGATGGCCGCCGCCGACGAGGCCGAGCTGGTCCATATGACCTACACCGCCGCCGAATATGACGATGGCCCGATCGCCTTCCGCTATCCGCGCGGCAACGGCACCGGCGTCGCGCTGCCCGCGGTTCCCGAAAAGCTGGAGATCGGCAAGGGGCGCGTCGTGCGGAGCGGCAAGACCGTCGCGATCTTTTCGCTCGGCACGCGCCTCGCCGAGGCGCTGAAGGCCGCCGACACGCTGGAAGCACGCGGCCTTTCGACGAGCGTGATCGACCTGCGCTTCGCCAAGCCGCTCGACGAGGAATTGATCCGCAAGACGCTCGCGAGCCATGAAGTGTGCGTGACGGTCGAGGAAGGCAGCATCGGCGGGCTGGGCGCGCATGTGCTGACGCTGGCAAGCGACGAGGGGCTGATCGACGCGGGGCTGAAGCTGCGCACGCTGCGCCTGCCCGATGTGTTTCAGGACCAGGACAAACCCGAACTGCAATATGACGAAGCGGGGCTCAACGCGCCGCAGATCGTCGATTGCGTGCTGAAGGCGCTGCGCCACAACAGCGCGGGGGTCGAGGAAGCGGGCGCGCGGGCTTGAGCTGCTGCGCGGAGCAGAAGCGATACGCGGCGGCGAAATACCGGTTGAAGCCCGGTTTCGACCAAACGCCGTCTTTGCCGCCCTCCTAATCCGTTCGCATCGAGCGAAGTCGAGATGCCCCTCGGCCCAGGCTTAGCGTCGATGGGTGTCTCGACTTCGCTCGACACGAACGGAAAGAGGTTGCGGCCGGCATCCCGCCCGAAACCGTCAGTGGTCTTCGGGACGTTCAATCCATGTCACGATGCGACAGGGTGGAGCGTTTACGCGCCCGGAATCGATGCCTGCGCGTCGCGGCCGTCGCCTTCGGGGGCGGCGAGGATGTCGCGGACGACGAGGCCCTTGTCGACGACCTGTGTCGCGGGGCTGCCGACCTGGCTGCGGATGCCGGGGTCGGCGCGCGCGCCGTCGGCGCTGCCGATGATCTGCGTTTCGCCGGGGCTGCGTGCCGAGGGGCCGCCGAAGAGCGCCCGCAGCGTCTGTTCGGCGGTCGATTCGCCGCCGGGGCGCGCGGTGCCGGGCGCGGGCGGGGTGAGCGCGAAATCGGGCGGCACGACGAGCGGCGCCTGACGCGACACCATCATCTCGTCGGGACGGTCGCGGCTGAACAGGCTGTTCGACCCGCAGGCCGACAGGGTGGTGGCAATAATCGAGGCAGCCAGGATGGCGGTGGTCCGGTTCACTAAAATATTCTCCTATGCGCCCCGTTTACTCGGTGGACGGCTTGGCGTCCGCGTGGCCCGCCT
The DNA here is from genome assembly GCF_036687315.1 of Sphingopyxis sp. TUF1. Lineage (NCBI taxonomy): Bacteria > Pseudomonadati > Pseudomonadota > Alphaproteobacteria > Sphingomonadales > Sphingopyxidaceae > Sphingopyxis > Sphingopyxis kveilinensis. The sequence continues at coordinate 1,347,510 of NZ_CP144683.1, read as the reverse complement.
TTTCGCCCAAGAGCAGCGCGCGCGCAACCAGCAAAAGCACGCCGAGCGTGATGCACGCATCGGCGACGTTGAAGATCATGAAGGGGCGGAAATCGCCGATGTGCAGGTCGGCGAAATCGACGACATAGCCGAAACGCACGCGATCGACGATATTGCCGAGCGCACCGCCGAGGATCATCGCAAGCGCGATCACGTCGCCCTTCGCCTGTTCGCGCGTCATCCAGAAGGCGACCGCGGCGGCGACGATCCCCGTCACCGCGACGAGCGTCCAGCGCGTCGTGTCGGTGCAGCTCGCGAACATCGACAGCGAGATGCCGCAGTTTTCGGCCCAGCGCAGGTCGAAAAAGCTGGTCAGTTCGATGACCCCCTTGGATTCGAGCGACAGCGGGACGGTGATGACCCATTTTGTCAGCTGGTCGAGAAGGAAGGCGACCGCGGCGAAAATCAGGCCGAAGCGCAGATAGGGGGAACGGGCGCTGCTCATCCCGCCCCCAATACCGTCTCGCACCGATTGCACAAGGCGCCGTCGTTGGTGACTTCGGGCAGATGGCGCCAGCAGCGGCCGCATTTGTGGTTTTCGGTGCGCTTCACGTCCCACTCGCCGGTGTGGATGGTCGATGTGATGAAGATTTCTTCAAAATCGACGTCGCCACCTTCGTTCGGTAGCCAGACTTCGGCTTCAAGGCTGGAGCGGATGACTTTTTCGCGGCGCAGCGGTTCGATGCGTTCGGTAACGAGGGCGCGAGTGTTGCGGATCAGCGCCCACTTTTCGACCAATTCCGTGTTCCCGCGAAGGCGGGAACCCAGGGTGGGATCAGCCGACGCGCGCACTGGATTCCCACTTTCGCGGGAATGCATCAGCTGGTCGAGGTCAGGCCATTCCAGCAGATGCACGCTGCCCGCATCGGGATAGCGCGTGCCCCAAACCTCTTCGCTGGTGAACACCAGCACCGGCGCCGCATAGCGGACGAGCGCGTGGAACAGCGTGTCGAGCACGCTGCGATAGGCGCGGCGGGTGTCGGTGCCGAGCGGAGCGGCGGGGCCGAGGTCGCAGTAGAGGACGTCCTTGCGGATGTCGAAATAGAAGGCCGACAGATCCTCGTTGCAGAAATCGGCGAGCAGGCGCGTGTAGCTGTTATAGTCGAAATCATCGACCGCGCGCGCCAGCTTCGCATCGAGATCGGCGAGCAGGCTCAGCATATAGCGTTCGAGTTCGGGCATCGCCGCGACGTCGGTGATGCGCTCCTCCTCCGAAAACCCGTCGAGCGCGCCGAGCAGGTAGCGGAAGGTGTTCCTGAGCTTGCGATACTGGTCGGCGACCCCGGCGAGGATTTCCTTGCCGATGCGGTGATCCTCGGTGAAATCGACCGACAGCGCCCACAGCCGCAGGATGTCGGCACCATAGTCGCGCATCAGGTCGATCGGGCTGATCGTGTTGCCGAGCGATTTCGACATTTTGAGGCCCTTGGCGTCCATCGTGAAGCCGTGCGTCAGCACCGCCTTGTACGGCGCCTGCCCGCGCGTGCCGCAGCTTTCGAGCAGCGACGACTGAAACCAGCCGCGATGCTGGTCGCTGCCCTCCAGATAGAGGTCGGCGCTGTGGGTGCCGCCGTCGTGGCGGACGAGCGCGGGCCATTTGCCGCTTTCGAGCACGAAGGCGTGGGTGCAGCCCGAATCGAACCAGACGTCGAGAATGTCGGTGATGCGTTCGTAATCGGCGGCGTTGTAGGCGTCGCCAAGATACTCCTGCGCGCGTGCGTCGCACCATGCATCGACGCCGCCCTCGCGCACCGCATTGACGATGCGGTCGTTGACGAGTGGGTCGTTGAGATATTGCCCGGTCTTGCGGTCGACGAAGAGCGTGATCGGCACGCCCCACGCGCGCTGGCGTGACAGCACCCAGTCGGGACGGTCCTTGACCATCGATCCGATGCGGTTGCGGCCCTTTTCGGGGACGAAGCGGGTGCGGTCGATCGCGTGCATCGCGGCCTGCCGCAAGGTCGGCGCGTCGCAGAGGCCTTCCTCGGCGGGGTTGATCGCGCCGCCTTCGCTTTCCCAGCGCTGCTCGCGCGGCGCCTTGGGCTCGATATGCGTCATCACCTTGTCCATCGGCACGAACCATTGCGGGGTGCAGCGATAGATGACCTTCGCCTTCGAGCGCCAGCTGTGCGGATAGCTGTGCTTATAGTCGGCCGACGCCGCGAGCAGCCCGCCGGCTTCGCGCAGGCCGGTGCAGATCGGGCCGTCAGGGGCGTTGAACTTGGGGTTGATGACGCTGCCTTGGCCGCCGAGCCAGCTCCAGTCTTCGCGATATTTACCGTCGCCCTCGACCGCGAACACGGGGTCGAGCCCGTTCGCCTTGCAGAGGTCAAAATCATCCTCGCCATGGTCGGGCGACATATGGACGAGCCCGGTGCCGCTGTCGGTCGTGACGAAATCGCCCGCGAGGAAGGGGCGCGGGCGCGCGAAGAAGCCGCCGAGCGCGTGCATCGGGTGGCGGGCTTCCGCGTCCTCCAGTAGTAGCCCGTAGAACCACTGCTCGTCTGCTTTGATCCAAGAAAGCGAATGCTCTGGTTCCACGCCGGTTGTTTTTGCCACGCGCTGGATGAATGCAGGAACGAGCTTGGTCGCCATCACGTACCGATGGTCGCCTAGGTTCAGAACTGAGTACGCCTCATCCCAGTTGAAGGCCAGTGCTTGGTTGACAGGGATCGTCCAAGGGGTCGTTGTCCAGATTACTGCATAAGCGCCGACCAATTCGGGAGCGTTCGGTGCCTTTGTAATCTCAAACGCCACATCAATCTGAGTCGAGACGATGTCCTCATATTCGATCTCGGCTTCGGCGAGCGCGGTCTTTTCGACCGGCGACCACATCACCGGCTTGGCGCCGCGATAGAGCATGTCGTTGGCGGCGAATTTGAGCAGTTCGCGGACGATGGTGGCCTCGGCCTCATAATCCATCGTGAGGTAGGGATGGTCCCAGTCGCCGCCGATGCCGAGGCGCTTGAGTTGCTCGCGCTGTGTGTCGACCCAATGCTGCGCATAGGCGCGGCATTCGGCGCGGAATTCCTCGACCGGAACCTCGTCCTTGTTGAGCTTTTTCTTGCGATACTGCTCCTCGACCTTCCACTCGATCGGCAGACCGTGGCAGTCCCAGCCGGGAACGTAGGGCGCATCCTTGCCCTTCAGCGTTTGCGTGCGGACGACCATGTCCTTCAGGATATGGTTGAGCGCGTGCCCGATGTGCATGTCGCCATTGGCGTAGGGCGGGCCGTCGTGGAGGATGAACTGGTCGCGGCCCCTGCGGCTGGCGCGAATCTGCCCCTCCAGATTGCCCTCGATCCATTTGGCGAGAATCAGCGGCTCCTTCTGCGGCAGGCCGGCCTTCATCGGAAAGTCGGTCTTGGGCAGGAAGACGGTGTCGCGATAGTCGCGTTGCTCGGTGGAGGGCGTGTCGGTCATGGTGCGCGGCGCTTAGCGCAGTTTTGTGCGGGAGCAAACCTCTGTCCCTCTCCCTTCAAGGGAGAGGGTTGCGCAGACTTGCGAACTTGTTCGCTAGTCGAAGCTGGGTGAGGGGGTGTGACCTGTCGATAGCGCGCCGCCCTTCACCCGCTGCGACTAAGCCAGCAAGCTGGCAAGTCTGGCTGCCCTCTCCCTAAATGGGAGAGGGGTTAGAAGTCGGCGAGCAGCGCCTTCGCTTTGTCGCAGTCCGCCGCGATTTGCGCCATCAGCGCGTCCATGCCGTCATATTTGGCCTCGGGCCGGATGAAGGCGTGGAAGGCGACGTCGATTTCCTGTCCGTAGAGATCCTCGGCGAAGTCGAAGAAATGCGGTTCGAGCAATTCCTTGGGCGGATCGAAGCTCGGGCGGATGCCGAGGTTCGCGGCGCCCTTGAGGATGCGGCCGTCGGGCAGCTTGCCGGTGACGGCATAGATGCCGTAACGCGGACGGAGGTAATTGCCCATGTCGATATTCGCGGTCGGAAAGCCCAAGAGGCGGCCGTTCTTGTCGCCGTGCTGGACCACTCCGCGAACGGTGAAGGGGCGGGTGAGCAGGCGCGCGGCGGTGGCGCAGTCGCCGGCTTGCAAGGCTTCGCGGATGCGGCTCGACGAGATCACCGCGTCATCCTCGACCGGCGCGACCATTTCGGTGAAGAAGCCGAGGCGGCGGGCATGGTCGGCGAGGGTGACGACATTGCCGCCGCGCCCCTTGCCGAACACGAAATCGGCGCCGGTGACGACCCCGGCGGCGCCGTAGCGGTCGAGCAAAAGCCCGGTGATGAAATCCTCGGCGGTGGTGCCCGCGAGCGCGGCGTCGAACGGCAGGACGAGCATCGCGTCGGCGCCCGCCGCGGCGAACAGTTCCTGCCGCTGGTCGAGCGTCGTCAGGCGGAAGGGGGCGACGTCGGGTTTGAAGAAACGCACCGGATGCGGATCGAAGGTCGCGACGATCGCCGGGCGTCCCTCGTCCTTCGCATGGCGAACCGCGCGGCCGACGACCGCCTGATGCCCGGCGTGGAACCCGTCGAAATTGCCGAGCGCGATGACGCCGCCGCGGAGGGGCGCCTCGATGCGGGCGTGGCCGTCGAGGCGGATCATCGACCTGCCTCAACGGGTTCGCCCTGAGCTTGTCGAGGGGCCGTTCTTTCTTTCCGGCGCCGCGAGAAGAAGGATGGTGCTTCGACAAGCTCAGCACGAACGGAAATAGGAGACATGGTCATGGCGCCGGCGGGGTCAGCGGAACGAGCCCCGCTTTCAACACGCGCACCGCATTGCCGCCCATCACGGCGCGGATTTCGTCGTCGCTGAACCCGGCGTCGATCAGCGCCTGCGTCACCTGCGCCAGCTGCGCCGTGTCGAAGCGCACCGTGGTGGCGCCGTCATAATCGCTGCCGAGCGCGACATGGTCGATGCCGACGAGATCGCGGACATGCTTCATCGCGCGGGCGATACTGGCGGGCGAGGTGTCGCACACCGCGGCGTCCCAATAGCCGATACCGATCAGCCCGCCGGTCGCAGCCAGCCCACGGATCTGTTCGTCGCTGAGGTTGCGGTTGACCCGACACGTCGCCTGCACGCCGCCGTGGCTCGAGACGACGGGCCGCCGCGCCATTTTGAGGATGTCGGCGACGCAGGCGGCCGAGCAATGGGCGATGTCGACGACCATGCCCTTTGCCTCCATCGCCGTGACGACCTGGCGCCCGAGCGGGGTTAGCCCGCCCTTTTTGAGCCCGTGCATCGACCCGGCGAGTTCATTGTCGAAGAAATGGGTGAGCCCGGCCATGCGGAAGCCCGCGGCGTAGAGCTTGTCGAGGTTCGCGATGTCGCCTTCGAGATTGTGCAGTCCTTCGACGCTGAGCATCGCGCCGGTGGCGCGCGGCGTGCCGCGCCGCGCGGCGAGCAGGGCCTCGAGGTCGGCGGCAGTCGCGACGGGTTTCAGCGTGCCGTTCGATGCCGCGACGGCGCGGTGGAGCTTTTCGGCGTGCCAGAGCGAGCGTTCGAGCAGCGAGTTCCAGGTGCGTACCGGCTGAAGCTGTGCGATCACCAGGCTGGTGATATTGTCGGTGTCGCTGGCGTTCGCGTCGTAATTCTGGTCCTTGGGCGACTTGGTGGTGCTCGCGAGGATTTGCAGCGCGACATTGCCGTCTTCGAGCCGCGGCAGGTCCATATGGCCGCGGGTCGCGCGATCGAGGATGCTGCGTTTCCACAGCAGGGTGTCGCTGTGCAGATCGACGATCGTCAGCGTCCGGTGCAGCGCCTTGGCGCGCGCCGAAACCTGTGGCAGCGGCTTGCCGTCGATGCGGTTGAGGTCGCGTTCGACGAACCCCGGCGCGAGCGCGAAAAAGGCGGCCGCGGCGAGCGCGATGAGGATCAAGAGGGCAATCAACCAGCGGCGCATCGCTATCTCCTTGTCAGCGTCACGAAGCTGTAGGCGGGGCGCCCTGCGTCGTCGGCGGGATGATCCTCGCGCGCTATCTGGCGCCAGAGCGCTGGATCGGGATAGTCGATCACCGCATCGCCCGTGGGCTCGATCGCGACTTCGGTGAGCTCGATCCGGTCGGCCATAGGCAGGAACAGGCGATAGATTTCGGCGCCGCCGATCACCATCACGTGCGGCGCATTGGCGAGCTTCAGCGCGTCCTCGACGCTTGAGACGGGTTCGGCGCCCTCGTCCTGCCAGTCGGCATCGCGGGTGAGGACGATGTGGCGGCGGCCTTCGAGTACCGCGGGGAAGCTGTCGAACGTCTTGCGCCCCATGATCATCGGGCGGCCCATGGTGAGCTGTTTGAAGCGGCGGAGGTCGGCGGGCAGGTGCCAGGGCATTTTGCCGTGCGCGCCGATCACGCCATTGGCGGCGCGCGCGAGGATCAGCGTGATTTCGGGATGGTTCATGCCGTTGTATGTCCCGCCTCAACGCCGACCCACGTGACATGGCCGAGCTTGCGGCCGTCGCGCACCGCCGCCTTGCCATAATGATGGACGTGCGCGGCGTCGTCGGCGAGCAGCGTCGCCACGCTGGCGATGTCGGCGCCGATCAGGTTGCGCATCGTAACGGGAAGCGGCCCGCAAGCCGTGCTGCCGAGCGGCAGGCCGGCGACCGCGCGGATATGGTTTTCGAACTGGCTCGTCACGGCGCCTTCAATCGTCCAGTGGCCGCTGTTGTGGACGCGCGGCGCCATTTCGTTGAACACCGGACCGTCGTCGGTGGCGAAGAACTCGCCGGTGAGCACGCCGACATAGTCGAGCTCGGCGGCGATCGCCGCCATCAGCGCGCGCGCTTCGTCCTGTTGACCCAGCACATCGCGCGGCGGCGGCAGGCTGGAGCTGGCGAGAATGCCGTTCGCATGGACATTGACGGGGCTGTCCCAGAAGCGCACTTCGCCGTCGATTCCGCGCACGAGGATTACCGAAAATTCGTGCGCGAAGGTCACGAAGCCTTCGAGCACCGCGGCGTGACGGTCGATCGCATCCCATGCGGCGTCGGCGTCGGCGGGCGTCATGATGCGCGCCTGCCCCTTGCCATCATAGCCCATGCGCACGGTCTTGAGGATGGCGGGCGCGCCAACCTCGGCCAGCGCCGCATCGAGTGCGGCGCGATCGGGCACCGCCGCGAACGGCGCCGGACGACCGCCGAGTTCGGCGACGAAATATTTTTCGGTGAGGCGGTCCTGCGCAACCTTCAGCGCGGGCGCGCCGGGACGCACCGCGACATGCCCCGACAGGTAGCGCACCGTGTCGACCGGGACATTTTCGAATTCGAAGGTGACGACGTCGCACGCGGCGGCAAAGGCGGCGAGGCGCGGTTCGTCGTCCCACGCCGCCTGCGTGTGGTGCGCGGCGACGTCGGCAGCGACGCTTTCGGCGTCGGGGGCGTAGATGTGGGTGCGGTAGCCGAGCTGCGCCGCGGCAACCGCCAGCATCCGGCCGAGCTGGCCGCCGCCCAAAATGCCGATCGTCGAACCGGGAGCCAGCAAGCGCGTCAGCCTTCGCGAACGGGTGCGGGCGCGACGCTGTTCGTCTGCGTCTCGCGCCACGCCGTGAGTTTTTCGGCGAGGCCTACATCCTCGTTCGCGAGCAGTGCCGCGGCGAACAGGCCGGCGTTGGTTGCCCCCGCTTTGCCGATCGCAAAGGTCGCGACGGGAACGCCGCCGGGCATCTGGACGATCGAATAGAGGCTGTCGACGCCGCTCAGCGCCGCCGACTGGACGGGGACGCCGAGCACCGGCACGCGCGTCATCGCCGCGACCATGCCGGGCAGGTGCGCGGCGCCGCCGGCGCCGGCGATGATCGCCTTCAAACCCCGGTCGGCGGCGCTTTTGGCATAAGCCACGAGGCGGTCGGGCGTGCGGTGCGCCGAGACGATCTGAACCTCGTGCGCGATGCCGAATTCGTCGAGGATCTGAACCGCATGGGCCATGGTCGGCCAGTCCGACTGGCTGCCCATGATGACGCCCACGCTCACCTCGGCCTGCGGCGCGCTGTCGCCCATCCCGATCCCTCCTTGTGCGGGCGGCCGGTCCATCGGTGAATCGCCGCCGCCCTCCCCCTAGCGGCAAGGCCGCGCGCGGGCAACGCCGCCAATTTCGCAACGCCTGCCACGGCGTTTACCGATTGGTATCAAGTCGCGGCTAGTGTCTTGCGCATCATAGCCGTCGGCATCCCGCCGGTGGATGTCAGGACGCGCCGGGGACTAGGCATGGATAGCGTAGGGGGGGCACGGATCGCGGTAGACCAGTTTGCCGCCGTTTCCGTTGACTCCATCGAAGATCAGCTGCGGGAAATACGCCGCGAACGCGACGCGCTGCGCCGCGAAAATCGCGTGTTGAAGATCGCCGTCGCCGAACTCGAGCGCGTGTCCGAACGCGACACGCTGACTCCGCTGTTCAATCGCCGTTATTTCCTGACCGCGATTCATCACCGCATGGCGCGCTTCGAGCGGCATGCCGAGCGCGCCGCGGTCGTGTTCATCGACGTCAACCAGCTCAAATATATCAACGATAATTTCGGCCATGCCGCGGGCGATTTCGCGCTGATGGAGGTTGCCAAGCGGCTGTCTTCGTCGATTCGCGCCACTGACGTCGCCGCACGCATCGGCGGCGACGAATTTGGGCTGATCCTCGATCAGTCGAGCGAAGAGGGCGCGCGTGCGCAGGTCGAGCGATTGTGCGGCGTGCTGACCGCGGCGCCCGCGCAATATGACGGCAACGACATCGCTTTGTCCGCCTGTTTCGGCGTGGCGATGTTGCAAACGGGCATGAACGAATCGGATATATTGGCCGCCGCCGACCGCGACATGTACAAGTGCAAGCAGAAGCAGGGCGTCCCCCTCGGGCACCGCTAACGCCGCGTTAACCAAAAGCGCGCATCGTCAGTCCCCAAGCAGGGGATGGACGATGCAGACCCAGACCGACCCATATCTCGACATCCAGGACCGGATCACGGGCCAGATCGGCGCGCTGGCGGCCGCTTTGCCGCATTGTGCGCTTACCCACATCGTGCAGGGGATCGACGACATACGCTGCCTCGCGCGCGACCATGGCTTTGCCGCGGTCGAGACGCTGGCGAGCCGGCTTGAGTCGGCGGTGGCGGGGGGCGGTTATCGTGCGGCGATCCTGACCTATCTCGACGCGATGAGCGACGCGGTGCAGGCGCCGCGCGGGCCAATGCCGGCGGCGATGCACGAAGCCTGGCTCGCGTCGGTCGCGACGCGGCTCGGTCATTGACGCACGCGGACTGACGCCGCACAGCCTGTCGTCATGGACGCAATCATGTTCGCGCTGGTGGCGGTGCTGCTCGCCAATGCCGACGGGCGCAGCGGGATCGCGCTGGCGCGGCTGATCGCCGTGCGCGCCGACCGGCGCGTCACCGTCGGTATCATGTTCGGCGCTTTCCTCATCAACGCGCTTGTCGCCGCATTCGCAGGGTCGGTCGCCAACCGGATGATCGGGCCGGGAATTGCCGCGCTGTTCGTCGCGCTGGCGCTGCTGTCGGCGGCGGTCGCGATCCTGTGGCGGTCGAAGGCCGAGCCGGCCGAGGGGCTGGCCGATGCGTCGGCGGCGGAACTCGGCGTGCAGCTGCTGGCTAACCAGTTTGGGGACCGCAGCCATTTCCTGATCGGCGCGCTCGCGGCGACGAGCGGCGCAGGGCAATGGGCCGCGGCGGGCGGGCTGGTGGGCTGGACGCTGGCGATGCTGCCTTTCCTTGCTTTCGGTCCTGCGCTCGCCGAGCAGCGCGCGGCACTGCTGCTCCGCTGGGTGGCCGCGGCAATCCTTGTCCTATGGGGCATCCGCACCGCGCTTGGGGCGTTCGGACTGATCGGATGAAATAATGACGCGATCAGCTTTCATCGTTTTTGCCGATGAAACTTAGCCAAAGCTTCGATGGGAAAAGGACGTCCGCCGTTGTTATATAGGCGGCGTAACGAAAGGATTTGCCTATGTCCGACAAAAATACGCCCGCGGTTGCCGATGCGCTCAACGCGCTGCTTGCCGACAGCTTTGCGCTCTATCTCAAGACCAAGAATTATCATTGGCACGTTCAGGGGTCGCGCTTTCGCGAACTGCACTTGCTGTTCGACGAACAGGCGGCGCAGATTTTCGCGACAACCGACCTGATCGCCGAACGCGTGCGCAAGAACGGCGCCGCGACGCTGCGGTCGATCGGCGACATCGGCCGCCGCACGTCGATCCGCGACGATGATGCGGGCGGCGTCGAGGCCGATACGATGATCCGCAACCTGGCCGAGGACAACAAGCTGCTGCTCGCGCAGCTCAAGGAGGTCAAGGCGGCTGCCGAAGCCGATGGCGATATTGCGACAAGCGGGCTGGTCGACGGCTGGGCCGACGAGACGCAGCAACGCATCTGGTTTCTGGAAGCGACGCTGGGGTATTGAGCTGAGGGTGCCTTCCGTCTGCGGGAGGGGCGGCTTTGGAGTGGTAATCGGCCGCTAAATCCTCCCTGCCGCGAAGCGGTGGGGAGGGGGACCGCGCCCGAAGGGCGTGGTGGAGGGGCGGCGACGTTTGCGCCAAAGCCCCTCCGTCAGCGCTTCGCGCTGCCACCTCCCCATGGCCTTCGGCCACAGGGAGGATATTATGCCCCTAATCGGCCGAAACCGGGCATTTACCACACCAAACAAATAAAAAGGGCGACCCCAAGGCCGCCCTTTCCATGTCCGGTCGTGCCGCCGATCAGTCCTGATGCGGCTGGATATTCACCGCGGCGAATTTCCCGCGGTCATCGACTTCGATGTCGAAGGCGACGCGGTCGCCTTCTTCGAGGCCGGTCATGCCCGCGCGCTGCACCGCGCTGATGTGGACGAAGGCGTCGGCCTGTCCGTCATCGCGCGCGATGAAGCCGAAGCCCTTGGTCGTGTTGAAGAATTTGACGGTGCCCGAGGTGCGTTCACCGGTCAGCTGGCGCCGTCCGCGCGCGCCGCCGGGACGGTCGCCGCCCGCGCGGTCGTCGCGACGCGGGGCGAATTCCTCGACCGGCATCGGTTCGCCCTCGATCTTGAGGTCGATCGCCGACACCTTGCCGTTGCGTTCGACAAGCGTGAAGCCGAGCGGCTGGCCCGACGCCAGGCCCTGAAGCCCCGCCTGTTCGACCGCGCTGATGTGGACGAAGACATCTTCGCCGCCATCGTCGCGCGCGACGAAGCCGAAACCCTTGGACGGATTGAAGAATTTCACCGTGCCCTGGCCCTCGCCGACGACCTGCGCCGGCATCCCGCCGCCGCGTCCGCCGCCGAAACCGCCACCGCCGCCACGATCGCCGCCGCCGAAGCCGCCGCGGTCGCCAAATCCGCCGCCGCCGCCACCGCCGAAGCCGCCGCGATCACGATCGCCGAAACCGCCACGGCCGCCGCCGTAGGAGTCGCCGCCGTAGGGGGCCGGTTCGAAGCTGTCGAAATTGCCGAAATCATCGCGCTTGCCGCGTCCGCGATGGCCACGGCGATCCTTGTTGAAACTCATTGCTTAGTAGTCGCTTTCGGTCGTCCATACCCCATTCAACCGGCTCCTTGCGTCGGACGGGGACGCAGATCGCCACGGGCACAGACTCGCCCCATGCCACCTAAGGACGCAAGATATAGCCTAATTATCCACAGGCTGCGAACAGAAAATTGCAGTGGCGTCGTCGCGAATATCATTCGAATTGCCGCAGCCCGTCGCGCGCCCGCCAAGCGAGCGAAAACCAGTCATTGAGCGGCGCGTCCGCTTGGCCTAAGGCGGCGGGATGAGCGTATATTTCCACGAAGAAGACTTGCCCGAAGGCGTGCTTGGCGCCGGCGCGGTCGCGATCGATACCGAAACCATGGGGCTCAATCCGCTGCGCGACCGGCTGTGCCTCGTCCAGATCAGCGACGGGATGGGCGACGAGCATCTGGTGCGGTTCAAGCCCGGCAGCGCCTATGATGCGCCGGTGCTGAAGGCGATTCTGACCGATCCGGGCCGATTGAAACTGTTCCATTTCGCGCGCTTCGACATCGCCGCGTTGCAGCAGGCGCTGGGCGTCGTGACCGCGCCGGTTTATTGCACCAAGATCGCATCGAAGCTGATCCGCACCTACACCGACCGCCATGGGCTGAAAGAACTGGTGCGCGAGCTTCTGGGGCAGGAAGTGTCGAAGCAGCAGCAGTCGAGCGACTGGGGCGCCGCCGAACTCAGCGAGGCGCAGCGCGACTATGCCGCGAGCGACGTGCGCTTCCTGCACGCGATGAAGGAAGTCCTCGACGCGCGGCTGGCGCGCGAGGGGCGCACGGCGCTGGCGCAGGCCTGTTTCGATTTCCTGCCGACGCGCGCGGCGCTCGACCTTGCCGGGTGGCCCGAGGTCGATATTTTCGCGCACAGCTGAGGGTCGATTCGCAAGCATGTCCGAACGCGCCGACCTTGACCGCACGATGCGCCAGATGTGGGCGCGAAGCGGGTCGAGCCACGACCGGCTGGTACGCATCCTGCGTTACGGCCTGCCGCTGGTGATCGGCGTCGTCGCGGCGGTGCTGGTCTTTTCGCCCTTCACCCAGCGCGCCGAAATCAGCTTCCTGCTTGCCAAGGACAAGGTCGATATGGCGAGCGAGCGGATGAAGGTGACGCGCGCGGAGTATCGCGGGCAAGATGGCAAGGGGCAGCCCTTTGCCTTGCTCGCGGGCAGCGCGGTGCAGAAAAGCTCGGCCGAACCGATCGTGCGGATGACCGACCTATCGGGGGCGATCCGCCTGTCCGATGGCCCGGCGACGATCGTCGCGCGCGACAGTGCCTATAATATGGAAACCGAAAAGGTTGCGGTGCCCGGATTGGTGCAGGTGCGCAGCGCGAACGGATACCGGCTCGACGCCAGCAATGTCGCGGTCGATCTGAAGACGCGCACCCTCACCGGAACGGGCGGGGTGAATGGCGCATTGAACATCGGGCAATTTTCGGCCAACGCGCTGTCCGCCGACCTCGACAAGCGGATCGTCCGGCTGGAGGGCAATGCCCGGCTGCGAATCAACCAGGGAGCGATCAGATGAACCGGCTTTGGACGCGAAAGAGCCTGGCGCTTGCGGGCACGGGCTTTGTGCTGACGAGCCTGGCAATCCTGTCGGCGGGCGGCGGCGACCGCGCGGCGGCGCAGGCGCTCGCCAATCACAACAGCAATGCGCCCGTCGATTTCGCCGCGGGCAGCATCGAGGTGCAGGACCGCGCCGACCGCGTCGTACTGGCGGGCGGGGTCAGGGTGACGCAAGCGGGGCTGGTCGTAACCGCGCCGCGGATGACGGTGGCCTATACGCGCGCGGGCGGCACCGACGTCAACCGGCTCGACGCAACGGGCGGCGTTACGGTGGTGAAGGGCGACGAATCGGCGCGCGGCAATGTCGCCATCTATGACCTCGACCGGCGGCTGATCACGATGGTGGGCAATGTCGAACTGCGCCAGCGCGGCAACAATCTGCGCGGCGGGCGGCTGGTGATCGATCTGAACAGCGGCCGCGCGACGGTCGACGGCCGCGGCGCAACGCGCGGACCCGACGGCAATCCGGTCGAGGGCGGTACCGGCGGGCGCGTCACCGGCACCTTCACCGTACCGGAAAGAAAGCAGTAACCAGCCTTCTTCACCGATCTGCAACCACGCGCCTTCACCTTCGGCGCGGACCAGATTCACCTGCGGTGCCGGGGGGCGACACTGCCAGATCGAAGGCAAGCCCCCATGCGCTTCTCCTCCCTCGTTCCGCCGCGCCGCCCGCTCTTCGGCCGCCGCCAGCAACCGCCCGAAGCCATCGTGCCGACGCCGACATCGGAAGAACGCCGCCTGATCGACCGCATCATCCGCCATATGGGGCAACGCGCGGGGCGGTAGAGAAGAATTTTCTCACGCAAAGGCGCGAAGGCGCAAAGCGTCTTCCCACTCCGTTCGTGCTGAGCTTGTCGAAGCACCGTTCTTTTGCCACGCCGAAAGTAAAAACGGCCCTTCGACAAGCTCAGGGCGAACGGGATTTTGGGTTCTGTGTGCCTTTGGGTGAGAAAGGCCCGATCTTCGAAGCTCGCTAGCTGAAGCTTGGCGTTCGACGCCAGCCCCCCTACATGGGGCGCGCATGCCTCCCGACACCGCCACCTCCGCCGATGCCGGCCGCGAGCCGCCCGTCCTCGCCACGCTGCGGCGCTTCCTGCCGTATCTGTGGCCCGCAGGGCAGCGGCAGGCGAAGGCGCGGATCATCTTCGCGGGGCTTATCGTGCTCGCGTCGAAGGGCGTGCAGCTGTCGATGGGTTTCCTCTATGGCGCCGCGATCGACCGCATGGTGCCGGGGATGGAAGCGGGCGTGGCGCTCGCGATCGGATTGGTGCTCGCCTATGCCGGGGCGCGCTTTGCCGGGGTGCTGTTCGACAATTTGCGCAACGTCGTGTTCGAGCGCGTGGGGCAGGATGCGACGCGCGAGCTGGCGATCGCGACCTTCAGCCACCTTCACGCGCTGAGCCTGCGCTTCCACCTCGCGCGGCGGACGGGCGAGGTCACCAAGGTGATCGAACGCGGAACCAAGAGCATCGACACGATGCTCTATTTCCTGTTGTTCAACATCGCGCCGACGGTGATCGAGCTCGCCGCGGTGCTGATCATCTTCTGGACGAAGTTCAGCTTCGGCCTGGCGAGCGCGACCGCGTTGATGGTCGTCGTCTATATCATCTTCACGCGCAAGGTGACTGACTGGCGCAACGCGCTGCGCACGCGGATGAACGACCTCGACACGCTGACGATCGGGCGCAGCGTCGACAGCCTGCTGAATTACGAGACGGTCAAATATTTCGGCGCCGAGGGACGCGAGGAAGCGCGCTACCGCGACGTCGCCGACCAATATGCGCGCGCCGCGGTGAAGAGCGAGAACAGCCTGGCGTGGCTGAACATCGGGCAGAGCCTGATCACCAACGCCGCGCTCGCGGGGGCGATGGCGTACACCGTGTGGGGCTGGTCGGTCGGCGAATATAAGGTCGGCGACGTGGTGCTGGTGAACACCTTGCTCGCGCAGCTGTTCCGCCCGCTCGACATGCTCGGCATGGTATATCGCGTAATTCGCCAGGGGCTGATCGATATGGAAGCGATGTTCCGCCTGATCGACACGCCGCCCGAGATTTCGGATGCGCCGGGCGCGGCGCCGCTGGCGGTGAACGGCGGCGCGGTGACGTTCGAAAATGTGGTCTTCGGTTACGAGCCCGACCGCACGATCCTGAATGGCGTGAGCTTTGCGGTCGGCGCGGGCGAGACGCTGGCGATCGTCGGACCGTCGGGCGCGGGCAAGTCGACGATCGCGCGGCTGCTGTTCCGCTTTTACGATCCGCAGGGCGGGCGCATCCTGATCGACGGGCAGGACATATCGCAGGTGACGCAGCAAAGCCTGCGCGCGAGCATCGGCATCGTCCCGCAGGACACGGTGCTGTTCAACGATTCGATCGGTTACAATATCGCCTATGGCCGCGAAGGCGCGGGCGCCGAGGAAATTGCGGCGGCGGCCGAGGGCGCGGCGATCGACGGCTTTATCGCCTTGCTGCCGCAGGGCTATGACACCGAGGTCGGCGAGCGCGGGCTGAAACTGTCGGGCGGCGAGAAGCAGCGCGTCGCGATTGCGCGGACCTTGCTCAAAAACCCGCCGGTGCTGATCCTCGACGAAGCGACGAGCGCGCTCGACAGCCGCACCGAAGCCGCGATCCAGGATACGCTCGAAAGAATCGCGGCGCGCCGCACGACGCTCGTGATCGCGCACCGCCTGTCGACGGTGACGAACGCCGACCGCATCATAGTGCTCGACAAGGGCCGCGTCGCCGAAACGGGGACGCACGATGAACTGCTGCGGATGCGCGGGCTCTATGCCGACATGTGGGCGCGGCAGCAGGCGGAGAAGGAGGAGGGGACGGTTTGAGCGGTGCTCATTGGCACCGATAAGGCGCAAATTCATTCTTGTGAATTATATGGACGTGATAAGGAGAGCGCCATGAGTGACGCGGCATATGGCATTGGAGCATATTCACTGGCGGAAGCTGGTAAACTTCTCGGTGTGCCGTCGACTTCCATCCGCCGTTGGCTCTTTGGTTATTCATATGATCATCACGGTCCAAGGGTGCGACAGCAGCCGCTGTGGACGCCTCAATATGGGCTTGATCAGGACGAACCACTGCTTGGTTTTCGAGACTTGATCGAAGCCCGGATGGTTGGAAAGCTGCGCAATATAGGCTTCGGCCTGCCCACCATCCGCTTATGCTTGTCGACCGCTGCCGAAATAGCCAAAGATAGCCATCCGTTCTCAAGCGCTCGTTTCCGAACAGATGGTCAGCGCTTATTTCTTGAGCGATTGGATGACGATGGTTCACACGATGTCATTGATCTTAAAAGTCGCCAACACGCCTTTCCAAAGATAATCGAGCGCTCCTTTCTCGATCTCGATTTTGACGAGGAGAAGGCGACGCGTTGGTTCCCCTTCGAAAAGAGCAGGCAGGTCGTCGCCGATCCAGAGCGTTCCTTTGGTCAGCCGATCACGGACGCCGGAGGGGTGCCAACGATTAGGCTGGCCCAAGCTTACCAAGCAGAGGGTCGGTCGGTAGATAAGGTCGCCCGCATTTTCGAACTGGCAACTTCGGTGGTTCGTGATGCTCTCGCCTTTGAACGGCAGATTGGACGGCTTGCACCGGCGTGAAAGTCATGATCGACAATGATCTTCCGCCTAGGCTCGCGACGGCATTGCACACCGTTTTCGAGGCCGATGGGGATGAGATTGTTTCGCTTCGCGCGAAGTTTGGTCGATCCAATCTAAAAGATGAAGAATGGATTCCCGAGTTAGGTAAGGAAGGGCGTTGGGCAGTAATTTCAGCTGATATGCGGATAGCCAAGCGTCGGCCATCGAGAGAACTCTTTATACGACAAGGTCTTGTAGGCTTCTTCCTGGGTCCATCGCTGCAGAAACGACCACTCTTTCATCAAGCCGCCCGGCTGATGATGCTTTGGCCCGCTATTCGTGATCAGCATCGTCTCAATGCCAATGGATGCTTTGAGGTACCCATGTCCGGGCAACGCTTCCGTGCTATTGGCCGTTAGCGAACTTTCGGCGACCACATCCCTTCAGGCACGCTGCAAACCAACTCACCAAATACTCTCTTAGAGTACGCCGTTTTGCTGATACGTTCGGCCCTATGCGTACACGATGTCGAGGAAGTCTGGGTCGGATTTGACTTCGTGGACAACGGCCAGCGGCTCGTCGAGCATCGCGGCTGGACCCGCGATGCAGGCAGGTAGCGTCCTTCGATCTGCTTTAGATTTCGATGATTGTCAAAATATCGTTTGACGAATGAAGTAAGATTCCATATTTCCACGATTATCGAATCATGGAGGCCGCGATGGAATCCGAAGCTGTTATCCGCGCGCTCGGCGCGCTGGCGCAGGAGCATCGGCTGGCGCTGTTCCGGCTGCTCGTGCAGGCGGGGCCCGAGGGGCTGGCGGCGGGGGCGATTGCCGAGGCGCTGGGGGTGCCGGCGTCGTCGCTGTCCTTCCATCTTGCGCAGCTCACCAACGCGGGGCTGATCGCGCAGCGGCGCGACGGGCGCTCGCTCATCTATTCGGCCGACTATGGCGCGATGAATGCGCTCGTCGGCTTCCTCATGGAAAATTGCTGCGGCGGGGCGGCCTGCGCGCCCGCTGCGGGATGTGCCACCGAAATTCAAACCGAAAGGAAAAGCGCATGAGCCGGTTTCATATGCATGTGGGGGTCGCCGACCTCGACAAGTCGATCGCCTTTTACAGCGGACTCTTCGGCGCCGCGCCGAGCGTCACCAAGCCCGACTATGCCAAATGGATGCTCGACGATCCGCGGATCAATTTTGCGATCTCGGTGCGCGACGGCGCACATCGCGGGATCGAGCATGTCGGGTTGCAGGTAGAGGATGAGGGCGAGCTGAAGGCGGTCTATGGTCGGCTGAAGGACGCCGGGGCGCCGGTGCTCGAAGAAGGCGCGACGACCTGTTGCTACGCCAGATCGGAGAAGAGCTGGATCGCCGATCCTGACGGAGTGGTGTGGGAAGCGTTCCTGACCAATGGCGAGGCGACGGTGTACGGTGACAATCCCGATTTGAGCACGCTGGCGTCGGACAATGCCGCTGAGGGTGCGTGCTGCGCGCCGACCATCCCGCAGCAAGCGGCACCCAAAGCCTGCTGTTGATATGACGGCGGGGGAGGGGCTTGGCGTGCTGGTGCTGTGCACCGGCAATTCGGCGCGCAGCATTTTGGGCGAGGCGCTGATCGCCCGCATGAGCGGTGGGCGGCTGCGCGCGTATAGCGCGGGGAGCAAGCCCAGGGGCGCGCCGCACCCCGCGGCGCTCCGCCTGCTCGGCGCCAAGGGCTTTGACGTTTCGGCGTTCCGCTCGAAAAGCTGGGACGCGTTCGCTGCCCCCGACGCGCCGCGCATCGACATCGCGATCACCGTGTGCGGCAATGCGGCCGGCGAGGCGTGCCCGCTGTTCACGGGGGCGCCGACGCGCGCGCATTGGGGGCTTGCCGACCCTGCCGAGGTGACGGGCGGCGCAGCGGCCGAAGATGCGGCCTTTGCCGAAACATTCCGGCTGCTCGAAATGCGCGTCGCCGCGATGCTCGCGCTGCCGCTCGAAGACATGACGCCGGCGGAGCGGCGCGTCGCGCTGAACGCGATCGGGCAGGTGGAGGGCGCGGCGTGACCCGGCCGGTCGCGGCCGAAGCGATCGGCAGCTTTTTCCTGTTCGCGACCGTCGTCGGATCGGGAATCATGGCCGAGACGCTGTCGGGCGGCAATGTCGGGGTCGCGCTGCTCGCAAATGCGCTCGCGACGGGCGCGATATTGTTCGTGCTGATCGCGATGCTGGCGCCGGTGTCGGGCGCGCATTTCAACCCCGCGGTGACGCTGGTGATGGCGCTCGGCCGCGGAATCGCGCCGCGCACTGCGGTGCTTTACGTCGCCGCGCAGCTTGCGGGTGGCATCCTTGGCGTGTGGGCGGCGCATCTGATGTTCGATCTGCCGCTGCTGCAATTTTCGGCGAAGGCGCGCACCGGCGGCGGGCAATGGGCGGGCGAGTTCGTCGCGACCTTTGGCCTCATTCTGACAATCCTCGGCACCGTGCGGCACCGCCCCGACTGGGTGGCGCCGAGCGTCGCGCTCTATATTACCGCGGCTTATTGGTTCACTTCGTCGACGAGTTTTGCCAATCCCGCAATTGCGGTGGCGCGCAGCCTGTCGGACAGTTTCGCCGGGATCGCGCCCGCCGACGTGCCCGCCTTCGTCGCGGCACAGCTTGGCGGCGCGATGGCGGCATGGGCATGCGGCCGCTGGCTGTTCGCCGCGCGGTGAAACAAATATAACAAAATCACTTGCCTTGGGTTGACCGCGCGCGCCTGCGGCCTTTACGCATGACATCATGCCGCATGACACAACGCTGATCGGGACCGTCGTCGCCGGGCTCGGTGTCGCCTTTCTGATGGGTGCGCTCGCGCATCGGCTTCGCATTTCGCCGATTGCCGGATATTTGCTTGCGGGCATTCTGGTCGGCCCGTTTACGCCGGGCTTTGTCGCCGACACCGGACTTGCGATGCAGCTCGCCGAGATCGGCGTCATTCTGCTGATGTTCGGGGTCGGGCTGCACTTTTCGCTGAAAGACCTGCTGTCGGTGCGCAGGATCGCGGTGCCGGGGGCGCTGGCGCAGATCACCGTGGCGACCGCACTCGGCATAATGCTGGGGCTGTATCTCGGCTGGTCAATCGAGGGTAGCGCGGTGTTCGGGCTCGCGCTGTCGGTCGCCTCGACCGTCGTGCTGCTTCGCGCGCTTCAGGCGCGCGACATGATCGAGACCGAAAAGGGACGGATCGCGGTCGGCTGGCTGATCGTCGAGGATCTGGTCATGGTGCTCGCGCTGGTGCTGCTGCCCGCGATGTTCGGTAGCCGCGGCGATGAAGCGAACGGCGCCGGGCTGCTGCAATCGGCGGGCGTCGTGCTGGTCAAAGTCGTCGGCTTTGTCGCCTTCATGTTCCTGATCGCGCGGCGCGTGCTCCCCGCGGTGCTGCACTGGGTCGCGCATTCGGGATCGCGCGAACTGTTCCGGCTGGCGGTGCTGGCGATCGCGCTGGGGGTCGCGTTTGGCGCGGCAGTGATCTTCGACGTGAGTTTCGCGCTCGGCGCCTTTTTCGCGGGCATGATCCTGGGCGAGACGCAATTATCGCGGCGCGCGGCGGAGGAAACGCTGCCGCTGCGCGATGCATTCGCCGTGCTGTTTTTCGTGTCGGTCGGCATGTTGTTCGATCCCAAGGTGATCGTCGAACAGCCGGGGCCGGTGATTGCGACGGTCGCGATCATCGTCGTGGGCAAGTCGCTCGCGGCCTTCGCGCTCGTCCGCGCCTTTGGCCACAAATCGCAGACCGCGCTGACCATCTCGGTCAGCCTGGCGCAGATCGGCGAATTTTCCTTCATCCTTGCGGGGCTGGGCGTCGGGCTGCAAGTGCTGCCCGACACCGGGCGCGATCTGATCCTGGCCGGGTCGATGCTGTCGATCCTGCTCAACCCGATTCTGTTCACGCTGGCGGTGAAGCGCATCCGCGCCGACGAACCTGCGCCCGAACCGACGAGCGACGCGGCCGAGGCGGTTCCCGAGCCGTGCAATGCAGGGGTGGTGCTGGTCGGCTATGGGCGTGTGGGCAGCCATATCGGCAGCCTGATCTGCGGACGCGGCGAGGGGCTGACGGTGATCGAGGACCAGAAGGATATGGCGGCGGCGGCGCGCAAAACGGGCGCGACGGTGATTGTCGGCGATGCGACCAAGGAAAGCGTCCTGCGCCAGGCCGGGCTCGATTCCGCGTCGACGCTGCTGATCGCGATTCCCGAGGGTGTCGAGGCGGGGGCGATCGTGCGGCGCGCGCGGGCAATCAATCCCAAACTGGTCATCGTCGCGCGCGCGCATTCGGACGAGGAGGTCGCCGACCTGGTGCGCCGCGGCGCCGACCATGTGGTGATGGCCGAACGCGAAACCGCGACGCGCATGACCGAGCGGGCGATGCTGACCTTGGCGTAATGCGCGTCATTGCGAGGAGCGTAGCGACGAAGCAATCTCCAGCTATCAAGCGTGCGTCAGATTTATGGCTGGAGATTGCTTCGCTTCGCTCGCAATGACGAGCGGGGTCTTCCCCCGCCGCTTCAACTTCCCTATCGCCACCCACAATGTCCGCCGACGCGCTCCTCCCGCTGCTCAAATCCACCTTCGGCTTCGATCATTTTCGGGGCCGTCAGGCCGAGGTCGTCGATCGGGTGATGGCGGGCGAGCGCACGCTGGCGGTGATGCCGACGGGGGCGGGCAAGTCGCTGACCTATCAATTGCCCGCCGTGGCGCTCGACGGCTGCGTCGTCGTGGTGTCGCCGCTGATCGCGCTGATGCACGACCAGCTGCGCGGCGCGCGCGCAGCGGGGATTCGCGCGGCGAGCCTGACCAGCGTCGATGCCGATTTCGCCGATACGCGCCAGGCCTATCGCGACGGCCAGCTCGACCTCCTCTATATCGCGCCCGAGCGCGCGACGGGCGAGGGGTTCCGCGCGCTCATGGACGCGCGGATGCCCGCGCTCTTCGCCATCGACGAGGCGCATTGCGTGTCCGAATGGGGGCATGATTTTCGCCCCGACTACCGGCTGCTCAGGCTGTTGCTCGATGCCTTTCCCTCGGTGCCGCGGCTGGCTTTGACGGCAACCGCCGACAAGCACACGCGTGAGGACATTCTGGTCCAGCTGGGTATCCCCGCCGAGGGGCTGGTGCTCGCGGGCTTCGACCGGCCGAACATCCGCTACCGAGTGATGCCGCGGGTGAGCCCGGCCAAGCAACTCGCCGATTTCATCGCCGCCAATCCGGGGCCGGGAATCGTCTATTGCCCGACGCGCGACGGGACCGAACGCATGGCCGAAAGGCTCGCCGCAGCGACTGGGCGCAATGTCGCCGCCTATCACGCCGGGCTCGCCCCCGAATGGCGCGCGCAGGTGCAGCATGATTTTGTGGCGTCGGAGGACGGGATCGTCACAGCGACGGTCGCCTTCGGCATGGGGATCGACAAACCCGATGTACGTTTCGTCGCGCATGCCGGCCTGCCGAAATCGATCGAGAGCTATTATCAGGAAACGGGCCGCGCGGGCCGCGACGGCGACCCGGCCGAGGCGCTGATGCTGTGGGCGGCGGACGATTTCGCGCGCGCCCGCTCGCGCCTGTCCGAGCTGCCCGAGGCGCGCGTCGCGGGCGAGCGCGCGCGGCTCAACGCGCTCGCGGCGCTTGTCGAGACGGTCGAGTGCCGCCGCGCGCTGCTGCTCCGCCATTTCGGCGAAAACCCGCCCGAACGCTGCGGCAATTGCGACACTTGCCTCGATCCGCCGAAACAGGTCGACGCGACGGTGCTCGCGCAGAAATTGATGAGCGCGGTCTATCGCACCGGGCAGAGTTTCGGCGCGGGGCATGTCGAGGCGGTGCTGACCGGCCGGAGCCACGAGCGGGTCGTCAGCCGCGGGCACGACAAATTGTCGGTGTTCGGAATCGTCGAGGGCGAGGACGCGCGGCTGATCAAGCCGCTGGTGCGCACGCTCGTCGCGCGCGAGGCGTTGCAGGCGACCGAGCATGGCGGGCTGATGTTCGGTCCCGCGGGCCGCGCGGTGATGAAGGGCGACGCCGCGGTGCTGATCGCCGAGCCGCCGGTGAAGCGCACGCAGCGGTCCAGCCGAAGCGACCGCGCTGCCGCCAACCCCGTCGGCGATCCGCTGTTCGACGCGTTGCGTGGCGTTCGGCGCGAGCTGGCCGCCGAGGCGGGAGTGCCGCCCTATGTCATCTTTCACGACGCGGTGCTGCGCGCGATGGCGAGCGAGCGCCCGGCGACGCGCAGCGACCTTGCCGCGATTCCGGGGGTCGGCGCGAAGAAGCTGGAAGCGTGGGGCGATGCATTTCTGAATGTGATCCGGCAGTTTTGAGCGTTCGATTTCGACCTATAGCTGCCATTCTTCTCCCCTCCCGCAGGCGGGAGGGGTTGGGGGTGGGCAGCGACGGTGCGATGGCCCACCCCGCTGCGACTAACGAACAAAGTTCGTAAGTCTCGCTGCCCCTCCCGCTTGCGGGAGAGGATGCTCGCGCTCTTTACCAATGGCAGCTCACCACCCCAAAGCCCCCCACCCCCGGCTGCCTTCGCACCTTCACGCTTGTCAGCAGCCACACGGCGGGAGTAGATCGCTGGTATGAGCGATTTTCGTCCCCTGTCCGCCCAATTCAGTGTCGCCCCGCAAATCGGCATCGAGGATGTCGCCGAGGCCAAGGCGCAGGGCTTTGCGATGATCGTCAACAACCGCCCCGACGGCGAGGAGCCCGCGGCGCCGCAGGGCGGTGACATCGCCCATGCCGCGGCGGCCGAAGGGCTGGCCTATGCGGCGATCCCCATCGGCCATGCGGGGTTCAGCCACGCGCAGATCGATGCGCTCGACAAGCTGCTCGGCGATGCGACGGGGCCGATCCTCGCCTATTGCCGGTCGGGAACGCGCTCGACGCATTTGTGGGCGCTGGCGCGCGCGCGCGCGGGCGACGATGTCGGCGCGATTGTCGATGCGGCGGCGAAGGCGGGTTATGACCTCACCGGCCTGCGGCCGATGCTCGACGCGCTGGCGGGGGAGCGGTGACGGCAGTTCTCGTCCAGACGGGCGCGTCGCTTGTCGCGGTGCTGTTCGTCGCCTGGCTGGTCGGGCGGATGGGGCTGGGCGCCGATCCGCGGATCGAGGATGCGGGCCATGCGATCCGCCTTGCCGAAGAGGCCGAGGCGGGGTTTCGTGGGGTCGAGGTTGCGCGTGATCGCGCGGGCTTTGCCGCGATCGTGCGCAATGCCGAAGGGCGGATGATGCTGGTGCGCGCGCACGGCAATTTCTTTGCCGCGCGGCCGGTCGATGCCAGCGTGATCGGGCGGCTCGACAAGGATTTCCTGACGCTGACGATGCCCGAAAAGACTTTCGGCGCGGTGACGTTGCAGCTGGGGAAGGATGCGGGAATGTGGGCGAGCCGGATGCGCGAGGTGGTCCGTGCCTGAGCTGCCCGATCCCGTCGTCTATGCGGTGCCCGGTTTCATCCTGCTGCTGATCGTCGAAATGATCGTCTCGCGGCGCCAGGACAGGAGCCGCTACGAAGCCCGCGATACGCTGACGTCTTTGTTGCTCGGCACGGGCAGCCAGGTTGCGGGTGCGCTCGTCGGCGCGGCGGTGATCGCGATGGCGGTCTGGGTCCACCAGTTCCGCCTGTTCGACATCGGCATCGCTTTGGAGACATGGTGGTGGGCGTGGATCCTCTGCTTCGTCCTCGATGACCTCGCTTATTATGCCTTTCACCGCAGCGCGCACCGGGTGCGCTGGTTCTGGGCAAGCCATGTCATCCACCACAGTTCGCAGCATTATAATCTGTCGACGGCGCTGCGGCAGACGTGGACGGGCTTTTTCAGCCTGGCCTTTCTGTTCCGCCTGCCGCTGTTCCTGATCGGTTTTCCGCCGGCGATGGTCTTTTTTTGCGCGGGGCTGAACCTGATCTACCAATTCTGGATCCATACCGAGGCGATCAGGCGGATGCCCCGATGGTTCGAGGCGGTGATGAATACGCCGTCACACCACCGTGTGCATCATGGCGTGAACCCGCGCTACCTCGACGCCAATTATGCGGGCGTGTTCATCGTTTGGGACAAGATGTTCGGCAGCTTCGTTCCCGAACGCGACGACGAGCCGGTGCGGTACGGCATCGTCAAGCAGCTCGGCAGCTTCAACATCCTCTGGGCCGCGGTCCACGAATGGGTCGGGATTGCGAAGGATGTCTGGGCCGCGCCATGGCGGCACAAGCTTAGCTATATGTGGCGCGAACCCGGCTGGAGTCACGACGGCAGCCGCGCAACGAGCGCGACGATCAAGGAACGCTGGGCGGCGGGGCGGCCGAGTGAGGAAGCGGCGGAGTAGCGCGGCCCTCTGTCCGTTCGTGTCGAGCGAAGTCGAGACACGCGAAGGCTGGCGCAGACGTGTCTCGACTTCGCTCGACACGAACGGAGAGGGGTTGCCACACCCTCTAATGACATTCATGTAAGTCGCGATTGACCACCTGAACCGGTGGCGAGGGGAGCGGCAGATATGGATCAGTTCGACATCATCGTCATCGGCGGGGGCAGCGCGGGAAGCGCGGCGGCGGGGCGGCTCGCCGAGGACGGCAAGCGCAGCGTCTGCCTGATCGAAGCGGGCGGGACGAACGATATCATGCGGGTGAAGACGCCGGGGTTCATGCCCTTCATCCCCAAATCGTCGAACTATCAATATGACACGCTGCCGCAGAAGGGGCTCAACGGCCGCACCGGATACCAGCCGCGCGGGCGCGGGCTGGGCGGGTCGAGCGCGATCAACGCGATGGTCTATATCCGCGGGCACCGCTTCGATTATGATCAATGGGCGGCGCTGGGCGCGACGGGGTGGAGCTACGCCGATGTGCTGCCCTATTTCAAGCGCAGCGAGGGCAATGAGCGCGGCGGCGACGAGTTTCACGGCGCGGACGGGCCGCTGAATGTGATGGACCAGCGCTGGCCCAATGTGACGAGCCGCCGTTTCATCGAAAGCGCGGGGGCGTTGCAATTGCCGCGCACCGCCGATTTCAACGGGCCTGATAATGAGGGTTTCGGGCTGTATCAGGTGACGCAGAAGGACGGCGAACGCTGGTCGGCGGCGCGCGCCTATGTCGAACCGCTGCGCGGGCGCGCCAATTTCGACATCCGTACCGGCGCGCTGGTCGAGCAGATAGTGATCGAAGACGGGCGCGCGGTGGGCGTGGCAATCCGCTGTGGGCGCCGCCGCGAGACGCTGCGCGCGCGGGGCGGTGTCGTGCTGTCGGCGGGGGCGTTCGGGTCGCCCCAGATTTTGATGCTGTCGGGGATCGGGCCGGGGGCGCATCTGCGCGAACAGGGCATTTCGGTGATCGCCGACCGCGTGGCAGTGGGCGCGGACCTTCAGGACCATATCGATTATGTGTCGAGCTGGGAGACGCGCTCGACCGATCCGCTCGGCAACAGTGCCAGTGGCACTTGGCGGATGGTGAAGGCGATTTTCGAGCATCGCACCAAGCGCAGCGGCATCATGACCACCTGTTTCGCCGAGGCGGGGGGCTTCTGGAAGTCGCGCCCCGACCTGCCCGCGCCCGACGTGCAATATCATTTCGTCCCCGCGATGCTCGAGGATCATGGGCGGACCAAGGTGAAGGGGCACGGCTTTTCGTGCCACGCCTGCGTGCTGCGCCCCGAAAGCCGCGGGACGGTACGGCTGGCATCGGGCGATGCCGCCGCTGCACCGGCAATCGATCCCGGATTCCTGACCGACGAGCGCGACATGGCGGTATTGCGCGCGGGAGTGCGGATGATGCACCGCATCGTCGCGGCGCCGCCGCTCGCTGACTATGCGGGGGTCGATCGCCATCCGGTGAACCTCGACGACGACGCCGCACTCGACACGATGATCCGCAGCCGCGCCGACACCGTCTATCACCCCGTCGGCACCTGCCGGATGGGGAGCGATGCGGACGCGGTGGTCGATCCGACGCTGAAGCTGAATGGCATCGACGGGCTGTGGGTCGCCGACGCGAGCGTCATGCCGCGGCTCGTCAGCGGCAACACCAATGCGCCGAGCATCATGATCGGCGAGCGTGCCGCGGATTTTGTGAAGATGGCTTTGGGATAGCATCGCCCTCCCCTGAAGGGGATGGGCTTTAGATCGCGCACGCCTCCGCCAAAACGCGCCCGCGTCGCGTCAGATCGTATCGGCTCGCCGGCGGGCGCATATCGAGTACTTCGCGCCGCACCAACCCATGCTCCCCCAGCGCCGTCAGCCCCTGCGACAGCGCGCGCGGGGTGGCGGGCGCGAGCAGGCGCGACAGCGCGTTGAAGCGGTCGTGCCCAGCGCCGATGCCTGCGACGATCGGCAGGCTCCACCGCGTTGCGGCGCCAGCAGGGAGGCCGACCGCACTTTGTGCTTCGGCGATCGTCGCGGCGCGCGCGGCGGCGACGGCGCCCGCTTCGGTGAGGATATATTCGGGGCGCAGCGGGTGACCGTGGCCGGGATTGCGCCGGACCCAGCCGATCGTGACGGCGGCGTCGAGGGTGCGCGTCAGGCTATCGCGCGAAAGGCCGAGGCGATGGACCAGCTCGACGAAGCGCGCGCCGCGATGCGCCGCCAGATCGGCGAGCAAAGGCACAAGCCAACGATGGCTGCCGAGCTGCACGAGCAGCGGGTCGGGCGCGCTTGACGGCATTTGCAAGTAACTATACAAACAGGACTTTATAGGCAAGAGGACTGGGCCCCGCGCTCCGATTCAAGCGCATCGTCATTGCGAGGAGCCGGAGGCGACGCGGCAATCCAGAGTAGGCGGAAACCGCCCTGGATTGCTTCGTCGCTACGCTCCTCGCAATGACGACGGTCTTTTTTGGCGAAGGAGGAACAATCATATGGCATTGAAGATCGGGTCCGAACTCACCTGCTCGATGGGGGTCAGGGACATGACCGCATCGATCGCCTGATACGAACGGGTGATGCACTGCGAGCTGCTCTACCGCGCCGACGACATCGGCTGGTGCGAACTCAAGACGCCGATGGCGGGGGTGAATATCGGCCTCAGCCAAGTCGAAAACGTCGTGCAGGGCGGCGGCGCGACCAATGTGTTTGAGGTCGCCGACATTGCGGAGGCGAAAGCGCATCTCGATGCCCAGGGCGTGCGGCAGGACGGCGAGATTCCGCATACACCGGGGATGGTGAAACTGCTGACCTTCTACGATCCCGACGGCAACAGCTTCATGTTTTCGCAGTCGGAAATGGCGCGATGATGTCGGGAGAATGGTGAGTGATTCGGCGCTGGCAGGCCTTCGCTGGCGCGTTTCCGCCATGCTGCACTATCGCCGCAACAAGCCCTGAAAACTGTCAGTTTCGGGCGGCATCTTTGCTGCGCACAAAAAAAGAGGGCCGGAACTTTCGTTCCGGCCCAGCCTTTCAGGCTCTCCCCTCCTGAAACTGTTGACGCAATGAATGCCATATTAATGTCATGTTGGGAAGGCCTAAATTAGCGGCAGCGCTGCCTAAATGTTGTGCAGTGCAGCGTGACTGCGAAAGGGCCGGACCGACGCGCCGTTCCGACCCTTTCGCGCCCAATCAGAACGTCTTGCGCGCGGTGATGCCAAAGGTGCGCGGTTGGCCGACGGTGTAGCCGAGGCGTGCGCGCCCGCCTCGTTCGCGGTCGAACGACAGCAGGGCATTTTCGTCGAAGACATTGTTGACATAGGCGATCAGCGACAGGCCGTTGTCGAAGTCGACCCCGGCGCTCAAGTTGACGAGTTGATAGTCGGGCAGTTGCAGGTCGACCGTCGTCGATGCCCCCGCCGGCGCGCCGCCGAACGGAAGGCCGTGGACGAAGGTGCGCGGATTATTTTCCTGATCCGCCGGCTGCGTATAGCGCGTGCCCACATGCTGGACCGACGCCGCGACGTACATGTTCGCGCTGTCGCCGATCGGCCATTCATAGCTGCCCGATGCCGTCAGCTGGAACTTGGGCACCGAGGGCAGACGGTTGCCGTCGCGGATGCCCGTCGCGGCCGTCAGTGCGCCCGGCAGCGTCGAGTCGAACTCGGCCTCGATAATGCTGCCCGACAGGTTGAGGTCGAGCCCGTCGGCGGGCGATAGGCCCAGCTCGAACTCGACGCCCATCGAATGCGCCTTGGGCACGTTGAAGACGATACGCGACGAACAGGTGCCGGCGTCGAGCGTGACCTGAAGATTCTTGATGTCGTTATAGAAGCCCGCGGCGTTGAAGGTGAAACCGCGCCCCTGCGTCTTCACGCCGAGTTCGTAATTCCACAGCGTTTCGTCGTCATAATCCTGAAAGGCGCCGAACAGCGCCTCGTCTTCGGGGGAGCAAAGTGGCAGGTTCAGGGGATCGTTGACCCCGCCGAGGCGGAATCCCTTCGATGCCTGCGCGTTGACTGTGACATTGTCGCTAACATCATAGGAGAGCAGGAAGCGCGGAGTGAAGCCGCTCGATTTGGTGCTGTCGGTGCGGTTGTCGCCGTTGGCGAAAAGCCCGCCCGACACGAAGCTGCGCGTTTCCTTGAAGTCATAATAACGCCCGCCCGCGGTCGCGGTGAAGGCGTCGGAGATGTCGTAGCTGACCTCGCCGAAGATCGCGAACTGCTTGATGTCATAGGGCAGGAAGGCGTTGTACGGCGAATCGGGACCGAAGCCGTTGCGCACCGCGTCGGACGTGCCCGCGCCCAGAGTTGCGTCGGTGACCGCATCATAGCCCGGCGTCGGCAGCGTCTGCGTGTAGACGCGGTCGATCTTTGAATAGAAGCCGCCGACGAGCCACTGGAACGGCCCGTCATTGTCCGACGCCACGCGGACTTCCTGCGTCCAGGTTTCAAGGTCGGTGGTGTCGAGCAGGTTCGAGGGCAGCAGCACGCCCGCATCGGGGAAGCCGAGGTCGACCGAAACAGATCCGGTGAGCGCGCTCGCGTCGCGGCTGACGAGGATGTCGCGGTTGATATAGCTTGTCACCGAGGTGAGCGTCGCGCCGCCCAAGCCGACATCGATCTTGAGGTCGGCGATCAGCGTTTCATCCTCGAACGCTTCGCGCAGCAGCAGATATTGCTCGCGCTCGTCGAACGTCACCGCGGGCCGCGTCGTCGTGAATTCATTGGCGTAGAGGTTATAGATGTCCTGCCGGTTGAACCCGTCGGCCTTGACCTTTTGATAGACAACGCGCGGGGTGATCGACAGATTGTCGCTGGGTTCGAAGGTCAGCGCGAGGCGCCCGCCATAGCGTTCGCCGCTGTTGACATCTTCCTTGCCCGCCGGCCCGATCGCATTGATGAAGCCGCCGTAGCGTGTGTAATAGCCGACGGCGCGCAGCGCGGCATTGTCGCCCATCGGCACATTGACCGCGCCCTTCAGATGGCCGCCGATGTCGTCGCCGTCGACGAGGTTCAGGTTCGCCTCGACGCTGCCCTCCATCACGCCGATCTTGGGCTGGTTGGTGATGTAGCGGATCGTGCCGCCGACCGAGCCCGAACCGAAGAGTGTGCCCTGAGGCCCGCGGAGCGTTTCGACGCGGTTCAAATCGTAAAGATCGATGTCGGGGGTAAAGAGCGAGAGCGAGATCACGCTTTCGTCGAGATAGACCCCGACCTGTTCCTTGACGCCCGGCTGGTCGCGCACGACCTGCCCCGCGGAAACGCCGCGCACCGACACCTGGCTCTGGCCGGGGCCGAGATTCTGCACCGACAGGCCAGCGACATTACGCGACAGATCCTCGAGCGTCACCGCACCCGATTTTTGAATATCCTCTGCGGTCTGCGCGTTGATCGAAAAGGGAATGTCCTGAAGATTGGCGTCGCGCTTCGTCGCGGTGACGATGATGATGTTGCCGTCGTCCTCGGCGGCCGCGTCCTGCGCAATGGCCGGGGTGGTAACGAGAGCGAGCGACGACAGGCCCGCGAGCAAATATGCCCGTGCATTCATGATAATCCTCCTCCTGGTGGCCGATCTGACGTCGGTCCGGCGGCGAAGGTGCGCCTCTTGTTACAATTGCGCAATGGCGCACGAATCTTTCGCAGCCGATTGCGCGCAGCCTGTTGCATCCGCGCCACGGTGGAAAAAATGGCCATTCCGACCAAATTTCAAAAAAAATGGCCGGGGTGAAACCTCGGCCCATGGCCGTTCCGGCCACAGGTTCAAAAAAATGGCCGGGGTGAAACCCCGGCCAGTGGTTCGCAGGAGGAACCTGGTGAGGATCCCGCCGCCGTCGATTGAAAGGAGAGAGACGTGCGGCGACGGGTATCCTGTCTCGTTACATATTGTAGGCGCGCTCCCCATGTTCGCCGAGGTCGAGGCCTTCGCGCTCCACCTCTTCGGTAACGCGCCCGCCGGTGACCAGCTTCGCGACATAGAAGGCGATCGCCGAGCCGATGCCGGACCAGAGGATCGCGACGAGGACCGACTTGACCTGGATCCAGAGCTGGCTGCCAAGAACATAGTCGTCGCCCGCCGGGCCGCCGAGCGCGGCGAGCATCGTCACCGCGGTGCCGACCGAGCCGATGATGCCGCCGAGGCCGTGGATGCCGAAGACGTCGAGCGAGTCGTCGAAACCGAGCTTCGGTTTCATCTTCATCACGAACCAGCAGCAGACGATCCCCGCGACCGCGCCGAGCAGGATCGCGCCGAACGGACCCGAATTGCCCGCGGCCGGGGTCACGGCGACGAGGCCGGCGATCGCACCCGAACAGGCGCCGAGCAGCGACCCCTTGTGGCCGAGCGCACGTTCGGTGAGCATCCAGAAAAGCACGCCGGCGGCGGTGGCGGTGAAGGTGTTGATGAGGGCAAGGCCCGCCGAACCATTGGCTTCGAGCGCCGAACCGGCGTTGAAGCCGAACCAGCCCACCCACAGCAGGCCGGTGCCGATCAACGTCATGGTCAGCGAGTGCGGCGCCATGATGTCCTTCTGATACCCCGAACGCTTGCCGATGATCAGGCAGCCGACGAGCGCCGCGATACCCGCGTTGATGTGGACAACGGTCCCGCCCGCAAAGTCGAGCGCGCCCCAGCCGAAGATCAGCCCGGTCGCCTCATCGGTGCCGCCCAGATACCAGACCATGTGCGCGATCGGGTAATAGACGATGGTCAGCCAGATGATCGCGAACACCATGATCGCCGAAAATTTCATGCGCTCTACCAAGCCGCCGAGCACGAGCGCGACGGTGATGGCCGAAAAGGTCATCTGGAAGGCGATGAACACGAATTCGGGGATCACGACGCCGTCGGTGAAGGTCGCGACGGTCGAATCGGCGGTCACGCCGGCGAGGAAGGTCTTGCCCGCGGAGATGAACTGGTTGGCGTCGCCGCCAAAGGCGAGGCTGTAACCGAACATCACCCACATGATCATCGCGAGCGCGGCGACGGCGATGATCTGCGTCAGCACCGACGCCATATTCTTGGCGCGGACGAGGCCGCCGTAAAAGAGCGCGAGGCCCGGCACGATCATCGCCATGACAAGCACGGTCGCAGTCATCATCCAGGCGGTGTCGCCCTTATCGGGCGTCGGTACGGCTTCGGCGACGGCGGGCGCTGCCTCGGCGGCCGCCTCCTGCGCCCAGGCTGGCAAAGCCGCGAACAGCGAAAGGCCCACGGCCCCGGCGCCCGCCGCAATCTTGTTTGCGAACGTCATAGTTTCCCCCTTCGTCATTTAGAGAGCCGCCTCGCCGGTCTCGCCGGTGCGAATGCGCACCGCCTGACCCACGTCGAGCACGAAAATCTTGCCATCGCCGATCGAGCCGGTGCCGGCGCTTTGCTGCAGCGTTTCGACCACCCGCGGTGCGAGGCCGTCGTCGCAGACGAGCTCGATCTTCACCTTGGGCACCATGTTGGTTGCATATTCGGCGCCGCGATAGATTTCGGTCTGCCCCTTTTGCCGCCCGAACCCCTTGACCTCGGTCACGGTCATGCCGGCGATGCCCAGCCCGGTGAGGGCTTCGCGCACCTCGTCTAGCTTGAACGGTTTGATGATTGCCAGGATCAGCTTCATGATGCCCCCTTTTGCTAATGGCACGATGTTGCGGTGCAACAGCCGTGCCAAATTGCGCCGGGTGAGCAAAAGTTAACATTTTGTGACGGATCTTGTGGCTCTGGCGCGCTGGATCGTGCGTTTCATGGGCAGAGGAGGCAGGGCATTGCCTAAAATTTAGGCGCATTCTGCTTGCCGCGCACGACGACCACCGGCGATCGCAGCAATGACGTGTTTCGGCCGAAACACGTCGTCGCCCCGCACCCCGCTTCGTCATCCCCGCGAAAGCGGGGACCCACAGCGTGCGTAGGCTGACCCCACACTGGGTTCCCGCTTTCGCGGGAATGACGAGAGTGGGTTATGTCCGCACCCCACCCTAAGGCCGCGGTCCGGTGCGCTTGTTGCTACCCCGCCGCCCGGAACCGCGCCCAGATCGGCAGGTGATCCGACGCGCGTGCCGCAAGCGCGCTGCGGTGGACTCCGGCATCGACCGGATCGAGGTCGGGCGACGCGAAGATGCGATCGAGCTTGGCGACCGGGCGGCGGCTGTGAAAGCTGTGTCCGGTATCGACCAGCCGGTGATCGGCGCCGAAGTCGGCGAGGCAGCCGCCCGTGGGGCGCCATTCGTTGCAGTCGCCCATCAGGATTGTCGGCAATCTCTCGCCTTCGGCTATATGGTGCAGGATGGCGCGCGCCTGCTGGCGGCGGCGCAGTCCCGAAATGTCGAGGTGCATGCCGACGACGCGAAGCCGCGTCTCGCCGATCCGGACCGTTGCGGCGACTGCGCCGCGGGGTTCGAGCGTCGGCAGGTGGAGCGCGTGGCTTTCCTCAACCTCGGCGCCCCTGCGCACGAGCAGCGCATTGCCATGCCAGCCGATCGCATAGGGGCGGCCGCTTAAGAGGTCGACGGGCACATAATCGCTATGCTCCTCGAACATGTGCGGCGGGATCGCGCTCGCGCGCGTGCCGAAGCGACGGTCGGCCTCCTGCAGCGCGACGATGTCGGCGTCGAGTTCGCGCAGCACTGCAAGCACGCGGCCGGGATCGCGGCGACGGTCGAGCCCGATGCCCTTGCGCATATTGTAACTCGCGACCTTGATCATGGGAGAGGTTTGAACTGACCTATCTTCTGTTCGTGCTGAGATTGTCGAACCACTGTCCTTCTTTTCTTCAAGGAAAAACGGTCCTTCGACAAGCTCAGGACGAACGGAGATAGGGTTGGGTTGCTAATTGGCGCCAAACTCCGCCATCAGCGCCTGCGCTTCGTCCAGATCCTCGTCGAGCACCATGATGCGCACCGGGATCATCAGCCCGACGCTTTCGGCGATGTTCATGCCCGCATCGAAGCAGACGGCGTGGACGCCGGCGCTTTCGAGGCGGCCGCGCAGCAGTTCCGCCTCGGCGCCATTGGGCAGGCGCACCAGCTCGACCAGCGGCATCAGGCGGGTTCGCCGGAGATGAATCGGTCGGTCGGGCGCGTCGGCAGGCCGTCGATGCTGCCGTCGCGTTTCTTGAATTTTTCGACCCACAGCACGGGGTCGGCCTGACGGTGATATTTTTGCAGCGTTTCGCGCTCTGTCTGCAACTCCATCATCGGCACGCCCCAGCCGCAGCTCGTCTGTACGCTTTCGACGTCGATCACGAAAATCTGCCGCGTGCCGGCGAGCAATGTGAAATGTGCAGCGAGCGCGTCCCACTCGGCGTCCTGCGGCAGCACCGGGCGGCCGCGACCATAGATGCGCAGGATCAGCGCGGTGCGGTCGAAGGCGCAGAACATGATCGTGATGCGGCCGTCGGCGGCAAGATGCGCGTGGGTTTCGTTACCCGATCCGCCGAGGTCGAGATAGGCGACCTGGCTCTGCGAAAGCACGCGGAAGCTGTCGGCGTAACCCTTGGGCGACAGGTTGATGCGCGCGCCCTCGGCGGCGGTCGCGGTGAAGAAGATCGGTTGCTTTTCGATAAAGGCGATATGCTTGTCGGTCAGCGTATCGGTGAATTCGGCCATGGCGCGTCTCCGTCAGAGCGCCCGCCCTATCACCAATTCTTGCCCTCTTCTATTGCTGCTTCCTCGTCGGGCCGGGTCTTGCGGCCGAGCGCGTCGTTGCGATGCGGGAATCGGCCGAAGCGGTCTATGATGTCGAAATGCTTTTGGGCGTAATCGCGAAAGATCGGATCCGCGAGCTGGCTCATCAGCCGCAGCGATTCGCGCTGGTCGGCAATATCCTCGCTATGTTCGAAGGGCAGATAGGCGAATTGACGCCGGGCGTCGGGCCAATCCTGGTCCCAGCCCCTTGCGACGATCCCTCGCGCAATCTCACGCGCCTGCGAATCGGTCGCGAACGCGTCGGCATGGCCGCGATAGATGTTGCGCGGCACCTGGTCGAACAGGATCGCCGCGGCGAGCGCGGTGTTGGGATCGGTCAGGAAGGCTTCAGCAGGCTGGGAGCGGAGCGCGCGGTGCCAGTCTTCCGCCAGCGCACGCACTTCGGCGTCGAAATCGGGGTCGCCGCCGTACCAATCGTCCATGCCATGGTCGTCGAACCAGAAGGCGAGCAGTTGCCGGGCCCAGTCGGCGGGGGGAGGGGGAATCATGTTTTCGGCCAAGATCGCGGCTTCCTGCTTGCGTCATCCCGGCGCAGGCCGGAATCTTACCATTACGTCAAACCGCAACGGCGAGATCCCGGCCTGCGCCGGGATGACGAGCTTAGTTGAGGTGGCTTTGGGCGCAACCCGCGCCTGAGCTTATTCTGCCTTGACCAGCTTATAGGGAACGAAATCGCCGAGCGAGACAAAACCCGCATATGTCCGGCTGCTGCTGTCGCGCAGTTCGACCGTATCGATACTGCACAATTGATTGCCCGTCGTCTTGGTGACGAGAATATCGTCGTCGTCGAGCGATTCGGCGCCATTTTTGGGGCGGTTGACCCAGAGTGTGCTGCCGATGCGATAGACGATCGCGGTTTTGTCGACGATTTGCGAGCTGGTGACGCTCGACAGCATGATGCAATTTTGCGGCTCGCCTGCAACGCGGCCTTCAAGCAGCTTGGCGAGCTTGGCTTCGGGGTCGCGCTTTTCGGCGGCAGCGGCGGGGGTTGCCGCGAATGCGGCGGCGGCGATCAGCGCCGGGAACAGATGACGCATGGTTCGACTCCTGTCTTCAGTCATGGCCCTACCGCCGACCCGCCTACCCCAATTGGTGTGAACGGGCGCTGACCGCGCGGTCAGCACGCCCCGTCGGGCAGCGGGATGCCGAGCGGCCCCTTGCACTTCTTTTTCTTCGGCTTTTCGGCAGGTGCGTCGCCGCCGCCGCTCATCCCGCCCATGCCGCCGAAATCGGCGCCGATCATCAGCATGGTGTGTGAGCGGAAGCGGACCTTCGCCGTCCAGTCGATGTTCCACACCGCATTGCCCGCGGGCTTGGGCGGATAGGAGAAGTTTGCCTCGGGACCGAAAGCGTTGAGATTGCCAATCATCGTTTCGCCCGACGCCTTTTTGACCTCGGCGGGAATCTGGCAGCTTGTCTGCGCGGGCGGCATGACGATCTTCTTGGCGATCAGATTTGCCACGACCGACGGAGGAAGCCAGTCCCACAGGCCGCCGCCGAACTCCTTCGACGCGCTGCTCGTCCACCAGACGATGTCGCCAAGATCATTCTTGCCGCTGCCATTGCCCATCCCGCCGATCGTCCAGGCGACATACCCTGTTGCGCCGGGCACCGAATTCCAGCGGACCATCACCGACTGATCGCCTTGGATCGCGGTCGACGCCGAGAGGCCCTGCATATAATCCTGCGCAAGCGTGAAATTGATGTCGGGTCCGATATTGCTGGCGACCCGGTGCGCGCCGAGCAAGGACGAGCCCGACCCCGGCTGCTTGCCGCCCTTGCTATTGGGCCAGTCGATATAGGATTTGCTGTTCGCTTTGCTGACTTCGCGGATCACCGGCACCGCGCTCGAAAACAAATTTGGCGGGATCTGCCCGGCGGCGACCTTGGCGAAATCGATGACCACCGGCTGACCGGGTCCGGCCTTGGCGCCGCATCCCCAATAAAGGAGCAGGCGGCCCTTGGGGCGTTCGAACGGTGTGGTGCCGGGCTCTTCCTTGCCCTGTTCAAAGGTCAGCGGGACCGATTTGCCCATCTTCGCCTGCGGCAGGAAGAAATGATCGCCCTTGGGCGGCGGCGCGGCCGGCGACTGGTTCGAGCCGAGGCGGAGGAGTAGCTGGTGCGCAACGCGGCTGCTGGGGTCACCCCCGAAAGCCATGCTCATCGCGCCGCCCAGGCCGCCCCTGCCGCTGCTCATCGCGGCAAAGCCGGACATCGTCGCGACGTCCATTTCATAGCGTTCCTTGGGGCCGCTGGTCCTTTGCGCCGACCCTGGAACGGCGGCGAGCATCGCGGCGATGGTGACGACGGAAACGAAACGCAAACTCGAACGCATGCAGACCTCCCTGTTGCGGGGATGCTCCCGCGGATGATGCGACCGAAAGCTGTTCTTGTTTGACTCTGCTATATGCGCGGATTGGGCGAACGCCAAGTGAGGGCGGTCACACACTCGTCATTGCGAGCGAAGCGAAGCAATCTCCAGCCATCGCCGTCCGCAAGTCCGGTAGCTGGAGATTGCTTCGTCGCTGCGCTCCTCGCAATGACGCGGTTGTCAGGCCGTCCCGCCCACGGTCAGCCCGCTCACCAGCAAGGTCGGCTGGCCGACGCCCGCGGGGACGCTTTGCCCCGCCTTGCCGCAGACGCCGATGCCCTCGTCGATCGCCATGTCGTTGCCGATGCCGGTGACCTTGGTGAGCACGCTCGGCCCGTCGCCGATCAGCGTCGCACCCTTGATCGAGTCGCCCAGCCTGCCGTTCTCGATCTTGTAGGCTTCGGTACAGCTGAAAACGAACTTGCCCGACACGATGTCGACCTGTCCGCCGCCGAAGCTCTTGGCAAAAATGCCGTTCTTGACCCGCGACAGCAGCTCGGCCGGATCGTCATTGCCGCCGCGCATGAAGGTGTTGGTCATTCGCGGCATCGGCGCGTGCGCAAAGCTTTCGCGGCGCCCGTTGCCGGTGGGTTCGACCCCCATCAGCCGCGCGTTGAGGCGGTCCTGCATATAGCCTTTCAGAATGCCGTCCTCGATCAGCACGGTCTCGCCGGTCGGGGTGCCTTCGTCGTCGATGCTCAGCGAACCGCGGCGGCCGCCGCCGACGGGGCTTTCCATCGCGCCGTCATCGACGACGGTGACGCCGGGGGCCGCCACACGCTCGCCGATACGGCCCGAAAAGGCGCTGGTACCCTTGCGGTTGAAATCGCCTTCGAGGCCGTGGCCGACGGCTTCGTGGAGCAGCACGCCGGGCCAGCCGGGGCCGAGCAGCACCGTGAACTCGCCAGCGGGCGCGTCCACCGCGCGCAAATTGACGAGCGCTTGGCTCAGCGCCTCGTCGATCGCGCGGTTCCACTGCGCCTCCTCGAACAGATGATCGTACATGTACCGGCCGCCGAGGCCGAAATAACCGCTTTCGCGCCGGCCATTCTCCTCGACCACGATCGAGACGTTGAGGCGGACGAGCGGGCGGATATCGGTTGCAAGGAAGCCGTCGGCGCGGACGATCTCTACCACCGACCAGCTGCCCGCGAGCGCGACTGACACCTGCACGACGCGCGGATCGCGCGCGCGCGCGGCAGCGTCGACCTTCTGGCACAAATCGACCTTCTTCGCGAAGGGGATCAGGTCGAGCGGGTTCGCCTCATCGTAAAGATGGCGGTTGGTGCGCGGCGGCGGGCCCGCGGGGGTCTGGCTCGCGGGATCGAGCAAAGCGAGCGTCTCGGCGGCGCGGCGGATCGCCCCCGCGCTGATGTCACTGGCGTGCGCGAAGCCCGTCATCTCGCCCGACACGGCGCGCAGGCCGAAACCCGCGTCAGTCGAATAATCGGCGGTCTTGAGGCGTCCGTCGTCGAACCCGAAGCTCTCGGTCGCGCGATATTGCAGGTAAAGCTCGCCATCGTCGGCCTTGGCCAAGGCCTCGCGCGCAAGCTTTTGCGCCAGATCGGGGTCGAGCGCGTCGGCGCGATAGAGGAAGCGGCGGGGGTCGGTAGGACTGGTCATTGCGCCGATATAGGGGCGCGGCGCCATGGGTGCAAAGGCTGTTCGTTCGGGCTATGCCTTATCGGCAACCCCGCCGATCAGGATGAA
Source organism: Sphingopyxis sp. TUF1 (assembly GCF_036687315.1). NCBI lineage: Bacteria > Pseudomonadati > Pseudomonadota > Alphaproteobacteria > Sphingomonadales > Sphingopyxidaceae > Sphingopyxis > Sphingopyxis kveilinensis. The sequence continues at coordinate 1,308,747 of NZ_CP144683.1, read as the reverse complement.
GCGGCGGTCGCAATAGCCGCAGTCGACAAAGCCGGCGTCGGGATCGATTTCGAGCCAGACGCGCGGATGGCCGAGCGCCGCATCGGCGAGTCCGTCGCCGGTGCCGTCGCAGGCGATACGCGTCTTGGGCGTGCGGATGGTTTCGGGGGCGGGTGCGGGCTGGGTCATCGGCCGCGCCCATAGCAAGCGTGCGAAGGCTCGGCAATCGGCTGCGTGCATGGGGCGCCGGGTCGCGACCGCGCCGGATCGATATTGACCAGCCGGCGAGTTTCCAATTTGGCGCTCATGCAATGCTCCTCCAGAAATCGCGGCTTTCGCATGGGATAACACGCGGCTATGGAAGCGGCCATGACCGAAGCCGCGATCCGCATCGACGCCGTCTCCAAACTCTATGCCGGCGGCAAGCAGGCGCTCGACAATGTCAGTTTCGACGTGCCGCGGGGCGAGATTTTCGGGCTGCTCGGCCCCAATGGTGCGGGCAAGTCGACGCTGATCAACATTCTGGCAGGCCTCGTCAACAAGACGAGCGGTCATGCGAGTATCTGGGGCTTCGATATCGACGCCGATCCCCGGAACGCCAAATATTCGATCGGCATCGTGCCGCAGGAAATCGTTTTCGATCCCTTTTTCACCCCGTTCGAGACGCTGGAGAATCAGGCGGGGCTCTATGGCGTGCCCAAGGCGAAGCGCATTTCGGACGAGCTGCTTGCCGCGGTGCACCTCTCGGACAAGCGCGACGCCTATGCCCGCACCTTGTCGGGCGGCATGAAAAGGCGCCTGCTCGTGGCGAAGGCGATGGTGCATTCGCCGCCGATCATCGTCCTCGACGAACCCACCGCGGGGGTCGACATCGAACTGCGCCAGCAGCTTTGGGACTATGTGCAGTCGCTGAACGACCGCGGCGTAACCGTGGTGCTGACGACGCATTATCTGGAAGAAGCCGAGGAGCTGTGCGACCGGATTGCGATCATCAACCACGGCCGGCTGATCGCGAACAAGCCGACGCGCGAACTGGTTGACATGGCGCGCGAGAAGATCGTCGTCGTGACGCTAGACGCCGATCTTTCCACGCTGCCCGCGCACCCCGCCTTCGACAAGGTCGAGCGCGAGGGCGAACGGGGGCTCGCGATTCATTACAACAAGGATCGCACCAATGCGGGCGAGGTGCTCGCCGCGGTGAACGCAATGGGGCATGGCATCGTTGACGTTTCGACGCGCGAGGCTGATCTGGAGGATGTGTTCCTCAACCTGACGCGCGCGGCGAATGGGTGAAGAAAACGCCGACGCTTCTTCTCCCCTCCCGCAAGCGGGAGGGGTCGGGGGTGGGCCTGTCCGCAAGTTCCGCCCACGCGAGACGCTCAATGCCCAGCGACTTCGCCGCGAGGCCACGCCGCCCGAGCGAACGCTGTGGCGCGCCATCTCAAAGCGTCAGCTCGAAGGCTGGAAATTCAGTCGCCAGATGCCAATCGGTCCTTACGTGGCTGACTTTTTGTGCCGCGAGGCGAAACTTGTCATTGAACTCGACGGCATTTCACACGACGCCCAGCAAGAGGAAGACCGCCGAAGGGATGGCTATCTGCGCGCCCAAGGCTATTGGACGCTACGTTTTTCCAACGCCGATGTGATGTCCGATCTGGAAGGTGTGTTGATGACGATAGTGGCGGCGCTGAATTCAGGCCCACCCCCAGCCCCTCCCGCCTGCGGGAGGGGAGAGGCATGACCGACACGACGTCCACCCCCCACGACGTCATCGTCATCGGCTCGGGCGCCGCGGGTCTGACCGCGGCGATCGCGCTCGCCGGGCATTGCCGCGTGCTCGTGCTCGCAAAGGGCGAACTGACGGGCGGATCGACGGCGTGGGCGCAGGGCGGGATCGCCGCGGTGCTCGACGCGGGCGACACGTTCGAAAATCATATCGAGGACACGATGGTCGCGGGTGCAGGTCTCAACCGGCGCGAGACGGTCGAGTTTGTGGTCGAAAATGCGCCCGCCTCGATCGAACGGCTCGTCGAAATGGGCGTTCCGTTCAACAAAGATGCCGAAGCGCTCCATCTGACGCGCGAGGGCGGGCATTCGCACCGCCGCATCGTCCATGTCGACGACGCAACCGGCTGGGCGGTGCAGGCGGCGCTATTGAAGACCGCGGAGGCGCATCCGAACATCACGTTGCTGCCCGGGCAGGCGTGCATCGACCTGATCACCGGCCGACACGAGGAACGCTATTCGGGGTCGGGCCGCGTGTGGGGCGTCTATGCGCTCGACGAGGCGAGCGGCGAGGTCCGCGCGCATGTCGGCCGCGCGACGATTCTCGCGAGCGGCGGCGCGGGGCGCGTCTATCAATTCTCGACCGCGCCGCGCGGCGCGACCGGCGACGGCATCGCGATGGCGTGGCGCGCGGGATGCCGCGTCAGCAACATGGAAATGATGCAGTTCCACCCGACCTGCCTGTTCAATCTCGAGGTCAAGAATTTCCTGATTACCGAGGCGGTGCGCGGCGAGGGGGGGATATTGAAGCATCCCGAAACCGGGCATCGTTATATGCCCGATTACGACCCGCGCGCCGAACTCGCGCCGCGCGACGTGGTGGCGCGCGCCAACGACGACCAGATCAAGCGCTACGGGCTCGACTATGTCCACCTCGACATCAGCCATCAGGACCCCGATTTCGTCGCGGGGCATTTCCCGAACATCTATGACAAGCTGCTCGGCCTCGGCATCGACATGACGAAGCAGCCGATCCCGGTGGTGCCGGCGCAGCATTATACCTGCGGCGGGGTGCTGATCGACCTGGCCGGGCGTACCGACCTGCCGGGGCTGTACGCGGCGGGGGAATGTACCGAAAGCGGACTGCACGGCGCCAATCGCCTCGCGTCGAACAGCCTGCTCGAATGTTTCGTGTTCGGCGAGGCAGCAGCGAAGGACATTATCGCGCGCTGGGACCAGCTTGAACCGCCGCCCGCGATCCGCGCCTGGGACGAAAGCCGCGTCACGGACTCCGACGAGGAGGTGGTCATCAAACAGAACTGGACCGAAATCCGCCGCTTCATGTGGAATTATGTCGGCATCGTACGCACCACCAAGCGCCTCGAGCGCGCGCAGCACCGTATCCAGATGATGACCGGCGAGGTCGAGGATTATTACGGCCACTTCCGCGTCACGACCGACCTCATCGAGCTCAGGAACCTGCTGCAATGCGCCGACCTGATCGTGAAGAGCGCGCTCCACCGCAAGGAAAGCCGCGGGCTGCATTATACGCTCGATTATCCGGATATGCTGCCGGAGGCGGTCGATACGGTGCTGGTCCCCTAACCGCCGACGCCGAGCAGGCGCCCGATAAAAATCAGCACGATCGCGCCGATCACCGAGGCGAGGCAGCCCGCGCGGCTGAAGTCGCCGCGGCCGCGCGATGTTGCGAGGCCGGCGAGGAGCGAGCCGCCGATGCCGAGCAGGATCGTCGCGATCCAGCCCATCTGCACCGCGCCGGGATAGAAGAAGCGCGCGAGAGCGCCGATGATGAGACCCGAGACGATCGCGCCGATGATGTTGATCATGTGCCGAACCCCTCGTTCAAAAATCGCTCGGCGAGCGCCGCGTGCAGCGCCGCGCCGCGCGCCATGACCTTTTCGTCGAGGACCATGCGGTTCGAGTGCAGCCCGCAGCATTGGCGCCAGTCGCTGCCTTGTTCGCTCGCGCCGAGCCAGAACATCGCGCCGGGGACTTTTTCGAGGACGTAGGAGAAATCCTCGGCGCCCATCACCGGATTGTCCATCGTCAGCCAGGCTTCTTCGCCAAACACATCCTCGACGACGCGCTGGCCAAAGGCGGCGGCGCGGCTGTCGCAGATGGTGACGGGGAAGCCCTCCTCGATATGCACCTCGGCGGTGCAGCCGTGCGCTTCGGCGATCGCGGGGGCGAGGCGTTTCAGCTCGCGCGCAACCATTGCGCGGCGTTCGGGCGACAGGGTGCGGATCGTGCCGAGCATTTCGGCGGTCTCGGGGATGATATTGTTCGTCGTGCCCGCGGCGATCTTCGCAATCGTGACTACCGCGGGGTCGAACACCGAAATGCGGCGCGTTACCATCGTCTGGATCGCGGTGACGATCGCGCAGGCGACGGGGATGGGGTCGACCGCATCATGCGGCATCGAGGCATGGCCGCCCGCGCCTTTGACGGTGATCGACAGGACGTCGGACGAAGCGAGCAGCGGCCCCGCGCGCCCGGCAAAAATGCCGTGCGGCGCGTTGGGCATGATATGGAGCGCAAAGGCGGCGTCGGGCAGCGGATCGATGATCCCGTCGTCAAGCATGAAGCGCGCGCCATGATGGCCTTCTTCGCCGGGCTGGAACATGAACATCACGGTGCCGGGCAGGCGGTCCCGCGCGGCGCACAGCAGCTTCGCCGCGCCGACGAGCATCGCGACATGCGTGTCATGTCCGCAGGCGTGCATCGCGCCGGTGGTTTCGGAGGTGAAGTCGAGCCCGGTATCCTCGACCAGCGGCAGCGCATCCATATCGCCGCGCAGCAGCACGGTGCGCCCGTTGGCGGGACCGCGCAGAATCGCGACCAGCCCGGTCGTCGATGGCCCCTCGCGAAATTCGAGCGGCAGGCCGGCGAGCGCCTCCTTGATCTTCGCGAGCGTCTTCGGGTTGTGAAGTCCCAATTCGGGCTCGCGATGAATCGCGCGGCGGAGATCGACGAGATCGTCGAGGAGGCTTTCGGCCTCGGCGGGGAAGGAGGTGGAGGTATTCATGATTATACTCGCGATATGAAGATTCCGATCAGCAAAGCAGACAAAGCTCCGTCCGGCAAGCAGGCGGCAGGTGTCGAGACCACTTGCTCCGAATTGGTTGGAGTTTCCTCCAGAATGTTGCGGGTTTTTACGTTCCTGCTATGGTCTCATGATGACAATTGCTCGGGTTCCTCATCCCATACCATATCAAGGCAGCAAAAGGGGTCTCGCTCCGACAATCGGCAACTATGTTCCCCACGATATTGATGTCTGGTTTGAACCGTTCGCGGGTTCGGCGGCGATGTCTTTGTGGGCCGCGCGAGTGCGTCAACCGAAGAAATTCGTTATCGCCGACTCTTTGGTTCCGATGGCAAGCTTGTGGCGACAGATTATTTCCGATCCCGACACTGTCGCCGATCAATATGAGAAGATATGGCGGGGGCAGCTTGATCAAGAGCTAGATTATTTTAACAGAATACGAGATCGTTTTAATCAGTACAATGATCCAGTTGACTTGCTGTATCTGACATGTAGGTGTGTAAAAAATGCCATACGATTTAATCGTCGAGGATCTTTCACGCAATCTGTCGATAAGCGGCGTATGGGCATGAAACCTGACAAAATGCGCCGCGAATTGCACGGTGCATCTTTTCTGTTGCGTGACCGAACTGAGGTTCGAGAAGGCGATTGGTTGTTAACAACTGCAGACGCTGCTCCTGCGGATTATGTTTATATGGATCCACCCTATCTTGGAACGTCCCAGGGGCGTGATAAACGCTACGCAGAATGGATGTCGCAAGAGCGTTTGATAGCCGGTCTAAGGGAATTTCGTTCGAGAAACCTTCGGTTCGGACTATCCTATGATGGGCAAAGCGGGGAGCGAACCTACGGTCCGCCGTTGCCCGAGGATTTGAGGCTAACTCGCTTGCTCCTGCACGCCGGTCGCTCTTCGCAAGCAACATTGAACGGAAAACGTGCGGAAACTTTCGAAAGCCTCTATCTGTCCCACGGCATCGGGATGGGTGCCGAAAGCTTCTCAGCGCCCGCTTCGGCGCGTGACCTCATTGCGGCCTAAGCGTTTCAGCAGTTGCTCGATCGGTAGGCCCTCACGTACGGATTGTTCGGCTAGAAGATCATATTCGGCAACTTCATCACCGTGCCAGATGATATCCACCCGCCGTTCGTCTCGCATGGCGATATGGTCGTAGTCGGTCGGATAGGCCCAAAAACAACGGCGGCAAATATCTGGGCTCTTGGTTTCCAGGAAATTCGGGCATTGTTCGCAAGACCATGATTTTGCGCGTTGAGATTTTGCATCGAGAAGCATGTAAGAATCGACATCATCGACGCTCAAACTAGCGTCTCCACCGACACGGTAAGGAATCCGATGATCAATTTGCAATGCTCTAGCCGGATGTTCGGCCATGGTGATTTCGTCGCGAGAACCATATTTCGCAATCAGTCGCGTTTTGAATGATTTTGAAAAGTTCGTGCGGCCAATCTGTCCTTGACGAATATCCTCGGCCGAACCGAAGCGATATGAAGCCATCCTTCTGCCGTCCGGCCCGCGCACCATTTCCTTAATCACCGGGAACCCGAGATCCTTGACGTCACCAATAGCACGCGGCGGGTGATTGTATCCTAACAGGTTCAGGTCATGCGTAGTGGCTGATCCTCTTTCAAGCATCAATCGAATGGCTTTGGCGGCTCGACTGTTCGGCGATTTGGCGAGATAGGAGCGCGCAAGCTCTATGATTTGTACGTCCATGTGGCTAATCTTTCTTCCCGAATAACTGCCGTCCCGCGAGGTCGAGCATGATTTCCTCGCTGCCTCCCCCAATGGCATTGACGCGGACCTCGCGGTAGATGCGTTCGACCTTGCTGCCGGTGATATAGGATGCGCCGCCGAGTATCTGCGCCGCCTCACGCGCGACTGCCTCCAGCATCCGCGTTGCCTGCACTTTCAGCATCGCGAAGTCGGCGGGGCGGTCCTTAGCCTCCTTCACCTGCCAGGCGCAGAGGTCGACCCACGCCTGCGTCGCTTCGATCTGGCGTTCCATATCGGCGAGCTTGATGCGGATCGACTGGTGACCGACGAGCGGACGCCCGAACGTTTCGCGGTTCTGCGCCCACTCGGCCGCTTCGGCCATCGCGACGCGGGCATAGGCGCAGCAGCCCATGGCCATGCCGAGCCGTTCGCTGTTGAAATTGCGCATGATGCCGATGAAGCCGCCGTTCTCTGGCCCGATCAGGTTCGCGGCAGGAACATGAACGTCGCTGAAGTGGATCGCGGCGGTGTCGCTGCACCGCCAGCCCATCTTGTCGAGCCTTGTCCGTTCGACGCCGGGCGAGTCCATGTCGATCAGCAGCAGCGAGATGCCGCCCGCGCCCGGCCCGCCGGTGCGCACCGCGCACGTCAGCCAGTCGGCGCGCATCCCGCTGGTGATGAACATCTTGCCGCCATTGACGATATAGTCATCGCCATCCCTGACCGCGGTCGTCCTGAGGTTGGCGACGTCGCTGCCGCCGCTCGCTTCGGTGATGCCGAGCGCGATGATTTTCTCGCCCGCGAGCACCGGCGGGGCGACGCGCTGCTTCATCGCGTCGGAGCCGAGCGCAAGGATCGGCGGCAGACCGATGCCGTGCGTCATCAGCGATGCGCCCAGCCCGCCCGCGCCGACCGCGGCAAGCTCTTCGGTGACGACAAGGCCGTGAAAAATGTCGAAGCCGTCCGAATGCCCGCCATATTCTTCGGGGTGGCGAAGGCCGAGGATGCCCGCCTCGGCGGCCTTTTTGTGCAGCTCGCGTGGCAGTTCGCCCTTGGCTTCCCAGCGGTCGATATGCGGTGCCACCTCGCGCTCGACGAAACGGCGGACGCTCGCGGCCAGTGCCTCGTGCGTTTCATCATAATAGGGCGAGCGGGCGCGCCAGTCGTCGAACGCTGTCATGCGACGGATGCTGCGCGGGGGTGACGTAAACGTCAAGTGTGGTGTCCGAAGCGAGCAGGGCTTGCGTCGCGCAAACAAGCGGTTAGGGTCGCGCGCCATGAACACAGCCTCCCTGCTCGCCGGCCTAGCCGCTCTCGCCCTTGTTTCCACTCCCGCCGTCGCCCAGACCTCGCCCGAGGCGGTCGCCGAGGCCGCGCTCAAGAAGGCGCCGGTGTTCGACGGGCATAATGACGTGCCCTGGGCGCTGCGTGCGCGCGTCGACAATGTCATCAACGGGTTCGATTTCGTCGATACGACCGATACAGCGACCGAGGACCGTATCGCGATGCACACCGATCTTACCCGGCTGCGCCGCGGGCATGTCGGCGCGCAATTCTGGTCGGTCTATGTCCCGTCGAACAGCAACGAGCCGCAGGCGGTGCAGCAGACGATCGAACAGATCGACGTGATGAAGCGGCTGGTCGCGCGTTACCCGGCCGAGCTGATGCTTGCCGACAATTCGGCTCAGCTTGAAAAAGCGATGAAGGCGGGCAAGGTCGCCGGGATGCTGGGGATCGAGGGCGGTCAGTCGATCGGGTCGAGCCTGGCGGTGCTGCGCGAAATGTACGGCATGGGTGTGCGGTACATGACGCTGACCCACGGCAAGAATGTGCCGTGGGCCGACAGCGCGACCGACGCGCCGCAGCACGACGGCCTCACCGATTTCGGGCGCCAGGTGGTGCAGGAGATGAACCGCATCGGCATGATCGTCGACCTGAGCCACGTAAGCGAGGCGACGATGCAGGATGCGCTCGCGGCGTCGAAGGCGCCGGTGATGTTCAGCCATTCGGGCGTTCGCGCGGTGAACGATCATCCGCGCAACGTGCCCGACAGTGTCCTGCCCGCGGTCAAGGCGAACGGTGGGATCGTCATGGTCGTGTTCCTGCCCGGCTTCCTCGATGCCGATGTCCGGGCGCACGGCCTCCGCCGCACCGCCGAAGGGGCGCGGCTGAATGCCATGTATCCCGGCGATCCGGCCGCCGCGGCGGCGGCGCTCAAGGCGTGGGATAGCGCGAACGTGGCGCCCAAGACGCAGATCGCCAAGGTCGCCGACCATATCGATCATCTGAAACGCACGATCGGCGTCGATCATATCGGGCTGGGCGGCGATTATGACGGAATGGATTCGGCGCCTGTGGGCATGGAGGATGTCGCGGGTTATCCGGCGCTGTTCGTCGAGCTGGCGCGGCGCGGCTATTCGCAGGCCGAGCTGCAAAAGATCGCGAGCGGCAACATGCTGCGCGTGCTGAAGGCGGTCGAGGCCTATGCGGCGAGCCAGAAGGGGCAGCCGCCGGTCGAGACGCCGGTCGCCAAATAAAAAAGCGTGTCATTGCGAGGAGCCGGAGGCGACGCGGCAATCCAGAGTAGCGTAAACCCGCTCTGGATTGCTTCGCTCCGCTCGCAATGACGAATCAGAGATTGGGTTTCTTCCCGAACGGCCACTCCACCGCGCCGCTCGCCCATAGCGCCCACCAGATAATGAGTGGCTGCGCGGCGAGCCGCGGGCCGTGATACCACCAGCCGAGCGTTTCGCCACCGATCGCGACATTGGCGAGCGCATGATGCACGTTGGCGGGCCAGACGCAGAGCGCATAGAGTGCAAGGCCCCAGCCCGCCGCCTTGCGGGTGGCGGGAATCATCAGCCCGATCGCGCCCGCGATTTCGGCGATCCCCGTTGCGGCGACGACCAGTTCGGGCTGCGGCACCCACGGCGGCGTGATCGCGACGAAGGGGGCGGGAGTCGCCAGATGCCGCCAGCCTGCATAGCCATAGGCGAGCGCGAGGAGCCAGCGCAGCGCCGTGCGGACCCGCTCTCTCACCGCCCGATGGCTTGCAGCATCGCCTCGACGCTCGTGAATTTCTCGCGCGGGTTGCCGTCGAGCGCGGCGGCGACCTCCGCGGCCTCGATCCGGCGCCAGTCGCGGAAGGTGACGGGATGGATGCCGCGGCTGGCGAGCAGCGCGTCGAGCCCCGGCCGTCCCGCCTTGGCTGCGCCGCGGCCGATGTCGTCCAGCACCATTTCGCCGATACGCGCGCCGTCGGGCTTGTTGGTGCCGATCGTCCCCGACGGTCCGCGCCGCGCCCAGCCGACGCAATAGAGGCCGGGCAATATCCGCCCCTCGTCATTCGCAAAGCGGCCGCGGCCATGTTCATAGGGCACCCCGGGGATCGGCGGCGTCTGATAGCCGATGCAACTGATCACCAGTCCCGCGTCGACGGCATAGGTTTCGCCCGTGCCATGGCTGCGCAGATCGGCGTCGAGCCTCGTTCGTTCGACAATCACGCGCTGGACGCGGCCGCCATTTTCCTGCGCGCCCTCGATCGCGACGGGCATCGCGAAGAAATCGAAATCGATCGTCACCGGCTTGGCGACCGGATTGGCGGCAAAGCTGCGCAGGTGCGTCACCGACTTGCGCATCCCGGGTTCAAGCAGCGCGTCCTCGCCCTCGTCCGGAAGATCGGCGGGGTCGACGCGCGGGCTCGCGCGTTCGAGATGGCCAAGCTCGCCCAGCTCCTTGGGCGTCATCGCAATCTGGTGCGGGCCGCGGCGGCCGAGAATGTGGATATGCCGCACCGCGCTGGCCGCGAGCGCGTCGCGCGCATGGGCGACGATGTCGCTGCCCGCAAACTCTTGGCGGGTCTTGGCCAGGATGCGTGCGACGTCGAGCGCGACATTGCCGTTGCCGATCACCGCGACGCCGGGGGCGTCGAGCGGCGGATCGAGATGCGCGAAATCAGGGTGGCCGTTGTACCAGCCGACGAAGGCCGCGCTGCCGATCACGCCGGGGCGGTCGGCGCCGGGAATGTCGAGCGGCCGGTCGTTCGGCGCGCCGGTCGCCAGGATGACCGCGTCGTATAGCGCGACCAGCTCGTCGATGCTGACGTCGCTGCCGACCGCGACATGGCCGACGAAACGGACATTGTCGGTCAGCGCGACGCCCTCATAACGGCGCGACACCGCCTTGATTGACTGATGATCGGGCGCGACGCCAGTGCGGATCAGGCCATAGGGAACGGGCAGGCGATCAATGACGTCGATCGCCACATCGTCCGCCTTCTGCAATGTTTCGGCGGTATAATAGCCCGCCGGACCCGACCCGACGATCGCGACATGACGCATCAGCCCACTCCTATGCGGGTGCCTGCGCCGGGACGCGGCCCCTTTGTTATGCGGGCGATGCTAGCGGCGAAATGCGGCAGGGCAAGCAGACTGTTGCACATGGACGCGGCGGCCTTGACAGCGCGCCCGCCGGATCATATTGCGCGCCCCTCTTTGCCCCGTCGTCTAATGGTAAGACTACGGATTCTGATTCCGTCTATCGAGGTTCGAATCCTCGCGGGGCATCCAGCTTATCGGTATTAGGTAGCGAACGCACCAGTTAGGGAGTTGGGCTTCCTTCCATGGGTTCCGCCAGCGTTTCAGCGATAGCGGGCAGTTCGTGTAGGCGGTCGAGGGCCTTACTCGCCAGTTCATGCAATTCAGACTGCCCGGTATATTTCGCAAAGCACTCGACAAGCCCGGCGTAGGCGAAGATGGCAGACACAAGTATGCTGAACTGATGATCCAGGATCGTAAGCCGAAACTCATCTGACGTCCTGGGCACACCGCGTCCGGGAAGTGTCAGTCCCCAGAAATATGCTGCGCTAAAATAAGTTCCGTGAACGATCTCGGAGGCATGGCGATAGATATTGAATGCCGCGACGTTGAGCGAGACCATCGCAGAGCCGGAGAAAGTTTCGGCGATAACATCAAGTCGCTGCTTAAGAGTTTTATCCGTCCAATCCTTCTCGCGACCATTTTTCGTCGTGAACTCGGCTAGCATGGAATTGAGGCGTGCAACCTCTTCCGGCAGAAGCTGTCCAGAATAACCGAGAGTTATCCTAGTCGCTCCTACTTCCCAATCGCGCTGCAAATCTCGGTAGGCTTTCACTTCTGCGTGCCGGACAGCCCGTGCTGCAATCTCGTGTCCGCCTGCCATTATGAAGCAAACGTTGATTGACCCTTCGATAATACTTCTCGCTATTGGGAAGGCGTCTCGCGCGCTAAGAGCTACTTCGTCGGTGAGCTTTAGTATCGAATGGCCGGATATTCCTACCATGTGGATCATCGTTAGGATGGTTCGCAGAACTTCCGGATCGCCCTGCGCTAAGGCAATTTCACCGTCGCGCTGTTTTGCGAGAAGCTGTAGGCAAAGATCGATGTGCCGCGTCTGAGAGAATAGGATTTCTCGCATCCCCTTCACCGTCTCTAACATCGGTGTGAGGCGGTTATTGGCATTAGCCATTCTGATCTACGGTATCAGATCGCACCCGGCGTCAGGCCTGACCGCCCGGCGCCTGTTCATCGTCGATGCCCTGATATTTAAGCTGGAGATAGCGTTCGCGCGTTGCGAGCTTGTCGAGTTCGCCTGCGGCGAGGTTGCGTGCGGCATTGCCGATCTCGCTTTCGAGCATTTTCAGGCCGCCGACGAGCGTTTCATCGGGGGTGCGCCCGGCGTGGACTTCCTTGCGGAGGCCCGCGGGGATGCGCTGATAACCCGCAACGAGTTCGGGCAGGTCTTCGCCGACGAGCTTACGAATGTTCGCCGCCGCGGGGCTCGATGCGTCGAGCGTCTGGAGCTGCGGCGCGAGCAGGTCGAGCTGGACGCCGATGCCGTCGACCAGCTGGCGCGCGGGGGCGGGGAGCGCGGGGCGCTGTGCCTCCAGCCAGATTTCGGTTCGCCCGGCGAGTTGCTTGAGTTCGGTTTTCGGCAGGTCGGCCTGGCGCGGCTCGGGGAAGGGCGGCCATTTGCCGAAGAGCACGGCGACGCCGATGAGCAGCACGAATAGCGCGAGCAGGCCGGTGAAGCCGAGCGGCTGGATCAGCGCGCCGAACACGGCGGCGCCGAGCAGCAGCACGCCGCCCGCGATCAGCATCCGGCCGAGCTTCTTGTAGAGATGCTGGCGGCGCAGCGCGACGCTCTTGGTGCCGATCGGCCGCCGCCGGTCGCGCGAGCGTTCGATCGCCGATTCGGCCGAGAGGCGAATCTTGTCGACTTCGCTCATGCTCATCGCGTGCCTTAGCCTTCGAGCGAGGCGAGCGGGCTGTCGGCGCCGCCGACGCTCGCCTGCGCCTGGGATGCGCCCTCGGCGCGCGCGATATAGCCCTTCGACTTCGCGACCTCGCCCTCCAGCGTGTTGACCGTGGTCTTCATGCTGTCGAGCGCCTTCAGCTTGAAGGTGTCGATCGCGTCCATCGTGTCGTAGATATTCTGGAACGCGCGCTGGAGCGTCTCCATCGGGATCGTGCTCGACGCCGCCTGTTCGTGGATGCGCGCGGTATTGTCCTTCAGCATCTTCGACGTGCCGTCGATGATGTTGGCGGTGGTGGTGTTGAGCGCGGTGATCTGTTCGAGCACCAGCTTCTGGTTGGTCATCGCCTGCGCGACGGTGATCGCGGTTTTCAGCGCGCCGACGGTCGTGGTGCTGGCGCGATCGACGCCCTTCACCAGTTCGACGTTGTTCTTCTTTACCAGGTCGAGCGCGAGATAGCCCTGCACCGTCACCGCCATTTGCGTGAGCAGATCCTGCGTGCGCTGGCGCGCATAGAAAAGCGCATTCTCGCGCAGCACCTTGGCCTTCGCGGGATCGATGCCGTCGAGCTCGTTCGCCTTGGCTTCGAGTTTTTCGTCGAGTGTCTGGGCGATGTGGACCATCTGCTCGAGCTTGCCCATCGATTCCCACATCTTGCGGCGCTCGACGTCGATCGCCGCATTGTCCATGAGCAGCTCGTCCTTGCCGTTGGCGAGCGCGGTCAGGATGCCGCCGATATGCGTCTGCGCGCTGCGATACTGCGCGAAATAATTGTTGATCTTGCCGCCGAAAATCTTGTCGAGAAACCCGCGCTTGGTGAGCAGCTTGCCGTTCGCCGACGGGTCGAGCCGTTCGACGGTGGTGCGAAGTTCGATCAGGTTCTGGCCGATGTCGGTGTCGCGGTCCATCGCGCGGATCGGGCGGTCGAGAAAGCGGTTCGAATGGCTCGCCGCCTCCAGCATTTCCTTGCGGCCCATATTGGTGATCTGGTCGACCTTCTGCCCGAAGGCGGGCGAATTGACGTCCTGCGCAACCAGATCGTCGATGAAGCCGTCGACGCGCTCGGCGAGTTTCGATTTCTGTTCGGTCGACAGCGGCACGAGGCCCGCCGCCTTTTCGGCGGAAACCGCCGGGACGGGTTCGGGCGGGGTCAGCTTCAGCTCGTCGGTTGCGGTTGCTGTCGCGGTCTGCTCGCTCATTCGTCTTCCTTCCAGCCCCTTGCCACGGCCTATATGGCACGCGCACCTGTGTTATTCAAGCACTACACCCTCGTCCGCTTTCAGCGCCGGTGCGATCCACGCGGAGAGGATCAGTTGCGCCATATGATAGACGAGGATCGGAACGAGCACCATGCCGGCAATCGCCGGCGGAAACAGTGTCGCGGCGAGCGGCGCGCCCACCGCAATGCTTTTCTGCGCGCCCGAAAAGAGCAGGGTGATGCGGTCGGGCCGCGCGAGGCGGAGCAGTGCGCCCAGCGCCCAGGCGCCGCCGAAGGACAATGCGAGCATCAGCGCGGTGACGGCGAGGACGATGGCGATCTCGCGCCCGTCGAGCAGGGTCCAGATGCCCGCCACGACCGCGGCCGAAAAGGCGACATAGACGGCGATCGCGATCGCGGTGCGGTCCATGAAAGTCGCAAGACCGCGATGCGCGAGCACCCATGGGCGCAGCCAGCGCTGGACGAGCTGCCCGACGGCAAAGGGGACGAGCAGGATCGACACGATGCGCAGTACCGCCGCGCCGTGAATCTCGCCCGCGCCGCCCGCGAGCAGCGCGAAGAGCATCGGCGACAGGACGACGCCGCTCAGATTGAGCAGCGCCGCGGCGACGACGCTCGCGGCGACATTGCCGCCCGCCATCGAACTTGCGGCGGTCGCCGACTGGACGGTCGAGGGCAGGATGCCGAGGAAAAGGAAACCGAGTGCGAGCGTCGCGGGGAGCCAAGGTGTAAGCGTGGCCTGTGCGGCCAAGCCGAGCAATGCCATCGCGCCGAAGCAAAAGAGGAACGCCGCGCCCTGCAGCGTCCAGTTGCGGATCCCGTGCAACACCTCGTCGCGGGGCAGCCGCACGCCGTTCAGGAAAAAGAGCAGGACGATCGCCGCGGTCGAAATCGCCTCGGCGACCGGAACCGCGGCGCCGCGTACCGGCAACAGGCTCGCGAGCAGGATCGTTCCGAGCAGCAGGGGAACGAAACGGTCGGGGAAGATGCGCGCGAGCATGGGCGTGAGCGATGGCGGGGCGACGCGTGCTTGGCAAGTGCGGCGCGCGATGGAGGGCTTAAAGCGACAAAATATACGCATAGGCGCGCCGAAACTGTCTCCTTTGTCGCTTTAAGAGCGCTTTGCGGATGCCGACGATGTCAAAGAGCAGGGCAGGATGCTGGCACGGCGGGGACATGTAGGACAGCGATATCTGAGGGGGCCGACGGTGGGGGTAAGGGAGTGCGACCCCCGAATCCTCCCTGTGGCCGCAGGCCATGGGGAGGGGGACCGCGCCAGAAGGGCGTGGTGGAGGGGCTACGACGTTGGCGCAAAAGCCCCTCCGTCAGCCCTGCGGGCTGCCACCTCCCCATCGCTTCGCGACAGGGAGGATCTTATGTCCGCGATCGGTCGCAACCGCCCACGCACGCGCAAATCTCTCGCATCCGCGCGCGCCGCCGTTACAGAAAAGCGATGGCCCATATCCTGATTCTCGCCGCCCTTCCCGAAGAGGGCGATGCGCTGTTCCCCGGCAAGGGGGACCAGCAGGACGGCACATTCGCGGTCCGCCGCCTCGCCGTGCATCGCCATGATGTCGCCATCGCGACCTGCGGGCTCGGCAAGGTCAACGCCGCGCTGTGCGCGGGTGCGCTCGCGCGCGATGCCGACGTCGTCCTGATGAGTGGCACCTGCGGGGCGCTGGGCGCGGCGCCGGGGGCTTACTGGATCGGTGAGGCGTTGCAGCATGATTATGGCGCGAACGAACCCGGCCGCTTCCGCCGCTACCGCGCCGGCGACTGGCCGATGGGCGAGCCGGGCGAGGCGCACTTTGCGGCGATGCCCGATCCGGGGCTGGGCCTGCCCCACGCGCGGATCGCCAGCGGCGACAGCTTCGTCGCCTGCCCCGCCGCCGCGGCCGACCTCAAATCGCTCGGCGCGACGCTGGTCGATATGGAGGTCGGCGCGGTCGCGCAGGCGGCGATGCGGCTCGGCAAACCGTGGGCGGCGATCAAGGCGGTTACCGACGAAGCGAACGATGCGAGCGGCGGCGATTTCCAGGCGAACCTGCTGCGCGCGGCGCGGCTGGCGGGGCGAGAGGTCGAGCGGCTGGTCGCGATGCTGTGAGTGGGGGCTAGCGACCGATTGCGGACCTAAGATCCTCCCTGTGCCGTAGGCATGGGGAGGTGGCAGCGCGCAGCGCTGACGGAGGGGCAATGGCACTACCGTCGCGGCCCCTCCACCACCGCCTGCGGCGGCGGTCCCCCTCCCCATCGCTGCGCGACAGGGAGGATTTAACGTCCGCTTCCCACCCCAAAACCACCATGGGCGCCTGCGAACGATGGCCTACTCGTAGCTGAGGTGCGTCGCTTTTCCCCGGAAAATCCAGTGCGCGAGGATCGAATATCCCAAAATCACCGGCAGCACGAACAAGGCGCCGATCAGGATGATCGTCAGCGATTCGGGCGAGGCCGCCGCTTGCCAGATGTCGAGTCGGTCGGCGATCAGATAGGGATAGAAGCTGTACGCGATGCCGACGAAGCCCAGCGCGAAGAGGATGCCCGCGGTCGCGAGCGGCACCCAGCTCAATTCGTCTTTCGCGCGCAGCGGGCGGCGGAGGAAGATCGCGAGCCCGACGAACAAGGTCGCGGCGGCGATCGGGATCGGCAGCAGCGCGATGATTTCGGGCAGGCGGAACCAGCGGTCGAAGATGCGCTGTGACAGCAAAGGCGTCGCGACCGAGATGATCGCCATCGCGAGCGCGGTCAGCCACAGCGTCACCTCCGCCCAGCGCACCGCGCGCTGCTGAAGCTCGCCCTCGACCTTGTAGATCAGCCAGCACGCGCCGACGAACAGATAGCCCGCGACGAGTCCCAGCGCGGCGAGCAGGCAGAACAGCACCGCGGCAACGCTCTGGTCGAACCCCAGCACATAGGCGCCGAGCATATAGCCCTGGCACAAGGCGGCGAGCAGCGACCCGGCGAAAAAGGCATTGTCCCAGCGATGTTTATGCTCGGGCGGCGCCTTGGCGCGGAACTCGAACGACACGCCGCGCAGGATGAGCGCAACGAGCATCAGCGCGACGGGCAGGTAAAGCTGCGTCAGGATCAGCCCGTGCGCGACCGGAAAGGCGACGAGCAGCAGGCCGATGCCGAGCACGAGCCAGGTTTCGTTGGCGTCCCAGAAGGGGCCGATCGACGCGACCATCAGGTCGCGGTTCGCGTCCTTTTCCAACCGCGTCAGCATCCCGACGCCGAGGTCATAGCCGTCGAGGATGACATAGAGCAGGATCGACAGCCCCATCAGCCCGGCAAAGATCACGGGCAACCACCAGGGATCGAAGAAGGGCGTCATGCCGGTTCCTCCTGCGGGGCGGCGGGGCCGGGTGCGGTGGGCACAGGGAACATCGGCTTGTCGTTTGGCGCCGCCTTGCCGAGCCGCGCGAGCCGATAGAGTACCGCGATATAGGCGGCGAGCAGCACGGCATAGACCGCGAGATACAGCGTCAGCGAACTCGCGACCATCGCGCCGCCGACCGGGCCGACGGCATCGGCGGTCCTGAGCACCCCGGTAACGAGCCAGGGCTGGCGGCCGATTTCGGTGACGTACCAGCCCGCAAGTGTCGCGGCCCAGCCGCTGAAGGTCATCGCAACAAGCGCGCGCGCGAGCCATTTCGGCAGGGCATCGACCCCGCGCCGCCGGATCGTCCACGCCGCATACCACGAGACCGCGAGCATCAGCAGACCGATGCCGACCATGATCCGAAACCCCCAGAACAGCGGGCCGACCGGGGGATGATCGCCTTCATAATCGTTGAGGCCGGGGACGACGCCCCCGGCATGGTGCGTGAGGATCAGGCTGGCGCCCGAGGGGATCGCGATTTCCAGATCGTTGGTGCGGGCGTCTTCGTCGGGGATGGCAAAGAGGATCAGCGGCGCGTGGGGCTGTGTCTCCCAATTGGCTTCCATCGCCGCGACCTTTTGCGGCTGGTGCTCCAACGTGTTGAGCCCATGCAGGTCGCCGACGAAAATCTGCACCGGGATCAGCAGCGCGGCGGCATAGATGGCGGCTTTTAATGTTCGCCGCACGCCTTCGCCGCCGCCGTCCTTCAGCCAGCGCCACGCGCTCATCCCCGCGATCAGGAAAGCGACGGTCAGCGCCGAGGCGATCAGCATATGCGTCAGGCGGTAAGGCATCGAGGGATTGAAGACGATCGCCCACCAGTCGGTCGCGTGGACGACGCCGCCCCGAATTTCATAACCCACCGGAGTCTGCATCCAGCTGTTGAGCACGATGATCCAGAAGGCGGACAAGGTCGTGCCCGCGGCGACAAGGACGGTCGCTAGCGTGTGCATCCAGTTGGGGACACGGCTGAAGCCAAAGAGCATGATGCCGAGAAAGACAGCTTCGAGGAAGAAAGCGGTGAGCACTTCATAGGCGAGCAGCGGGCCCGCAATATTGCCCACCTTTTCCATATAGCCCGGCCAGTTGGTGCCGAACTGGAAACTCATCGTGATGCCCGACACTACCCCCATCGCAAAACTGAGCGCGAATATCTTCACCCACAAGCGATAGGCGTCCATCCAAGCGGCATCGCCGGTGCGGTTATACGCAAGCTTGAAGCCCAGCAGCGCCCAGCCGAGCGCGATCGTGATCGTCGGGAAAAGGATATGAAAGCTGATGTTCGCGGCGAACTGGATGCGCGCGAGCATGAGCGGGTCGAATTCCGTCATTGGTGCCGTCCGCATTGACGATCCAACGTGCGGACCGCGAAGGCTTGATACCACAAAGCGGCGCCGCGTTGCACTTGGACAAAAGGACCAAGGGCGACCGCGCCGCATCCGCAATCATGTTGCGCCGCAGCACCCATTCTGTTAGGGGCGCGGCGTTTCGCGGTGCCTTGGGCGCTGCCCCCTTCCATCAAGGCTTATCCGCATGTCTTTGCGCAATATCGCCATCATCGCGCACGTCGATCATGGCAAGACCACCCTCGTCGACCAGTTGTTCCGCCAGTCGGGCACGTTCCGCGACAACCAGCGCGTCGAAGAACGCGCAATGGATTCGAACGATCTGGAAAAGGAACGCGGGATCACCATCCTCGCGAAATGCACCAGCGTCGAATGGGGCGAAGGCGAAAACACAACGCGCATCAACATCGTCGATACGCCGGGCCACGCCGATTTCGGCGGCGAGGTCGAGCGCATCCTGAGCATGGTCGACGGCGTCATCCTGCTCGTCGATGCGGCCGAAGGGCCGATGCCGCAGACCAAGTTCGTCACCGGCAAGGCGCTCGCGCTGGGCCTGAAGCCGATCGTCGTCGTCAACAAGATCGACCGCAGCGATGCGCGCGCCGCCGAAGTGCTCGACGAGGTGTTCGAACTGTTCCTGACGCTCGAAGCCAATGACGAGCAGCTCGATTTCCCGATTCTCTATGCCTCGGGCCGCGGCGGCTATGCCTCGCCCGATCCCGAAGCGCGCGAGGGCACGCTGGAGCCGCTGTTCCAGACGATCGTCAGCCATGTGCCGACGCCGGGGCTCGACGAGAACGCGCCCTTCACCTTTCTCGCCACGCTGCTCGACCGCGACAATTTCATCGGCCGTATCCTGACAGGCCGCGTCCAGTCCGGCTCGGTCAAGGTCAACCAGCCGATCCATGCACTCGACATGGACGGCAAGGTCATCGAAACCGGCCGCGCGTCGAAGCTGCTCGCCTTCCGCGGGCTCGATCGCGTTCCCGTCGATGAAGCGAAAGCGGGCGACATCGTCGCGATCGCCGGCCTCACCAACGCGACCGTCGCAAACACCATCGCCGACACCAGCGTCAGCGAACCGATCGCCGCGCAGCCGATCGACCCGCCGACGCTATCGATGCGCTTTGCGGTAAACGATTCACCGATGGCGGGCCGCGAGGGCAGCAAGGTGACGAGCCGCATGATCCGCGACCGCCTGTACCGCGAAGCCGAAACCAATGTCGCGATCCGCATCACCGAAAGCGCCGACAAGGACAGCTTCGAAGTCGCGGGCCGCGGCGAGCTTCAGCTCGGCGTGCTCATCGAAACGATGCGCCGCGAAGGCTTCGAGCTCGGCATCAGCCGCCCGAAAGTGCTCTACGGCACCGACGAAAGCGGCGCACGCACCGAACCCTATGAAACCGTCGTCATCGACGTCGACGACGAACATTCGGGCACGGTCGTCGAGAAGATGCAGATCCGCAAAGCCGACCTCACCGACATGCGCCCGTCAGGCGGTGGCAAGACACGCATCACCTTCAGCGGCCCGAGCCGCGGCCTGATCGGCTATCACGGCGAATTCCTGTCCGACACGCGCGGCACCGGGATCATGAACCGGTTGTTCGAGAAGTACGGCCCGTACAAGGGCGTGATCGAGGGCCGCAAGAATGGCGTCCTCATTTCGAACGGCAATGGCGAGGCTGTTGCTTATGCCTTGGGCCCGCTCGAAGAGCGTGGCATCCTGTTCGTGTCGCCCGGCGAGGCGCTTTATGAGGGCATGATCATCGGCGAAAATGCCAAGCCCGAGGATCTGGAAGTCAACCCGATGAAGTCGAAGCAGCTCACAAACTTCCGTTCGACGGGCAAGGACGACGCGATCCGTCTGACCCCGCCGCGGCGCATGACGCTGGAACAGGCGATCGCGTACATAGACGATGACGAAATGGTCGAGGTGACACCCAAGAATATCCGCATCCGCAAGGCGATCCTCGATCCGCACGAGCGGAAGAAGGCGAGCCGCAAGAAGGAAGCGGCGTAACGCCCACGGCGGAAGACAATCGTCGCCCCCGCCTTCGCGGGGGCGACGGGGTTGTTTGGGGAGGACATGCCTTGGCCCGCCTGATCCTGTTCAACAAACCCTATGGCGTCCTCTCGCAATTCACCGATCGCGGCAGCGAAAGCGCGCGCGCGACGCTGTCCGATTATATCGACGTGCCAGGCGTCTATCCCGCCGGGCGGCTCGACAGGGACAGCGAGGGCCTGCTGATCCTGACCGACGACGGCGCGCTGCAGGCGCGGATTTCGTCGCCGAAGCACAAGATGCCCAAAACCTATCTGGCGCAGGTAGAGGGCGAGCCCGGCGAGGCGGCGCTGGCAGCGCTCCGCCGCGGGGTCACGCTCAACGACGGCCCGACCCGCCCCGCGACCGTCCGCCGCATCGATCCGCCGATGCTGTGGGACCGCGACCCGCCGGTGCGGTACCGCAAGAGCGTGCCCGACGCGTGGATCGAACTCGCCATCACCGAAGGCCGCAACCGTCAGGTTCGGCGAATGACCGCCGCGGTCGGCCATCCGACGCTGCGGCTGGTGCGCTGGCGGATCGGCGAGTGGGAGATTGGCGAGCTGGCGCCGGGGGAATGGCGCGAGGCCCGGTGAAATTCAGGCTCCGAGCAGGCGGGCATCGCCCCCGGCGGGGACCAGGGTTGAGATTCACTTTCCTTTCACGCCCATCAGCCTATTCTCACGGACAGGGGACCGCTCGCACCGCGAGAAAAACCATTATGGCCATGAGCCGTGAAATGGAGCGATTGCGCGCCGAACATGCGGCGCTGATCGCGCTGGCGCGGATTATACTGGCGATGATGAAGGAACCGGCGCCTGCACGCCTCGCCGATTTGGCATCGGCGCGGCGCGCGCTTGGCGAGACGCTGGTTCGGCATCTGAAATGCGAGGATTGGGCGCTGTATCCCCGCTTGCGGACAAGCGGCGAGCCCGAGCTTGTTCGCGTCACGCGCGATTTCGAGCTGGAGATGGGCGATCTCGCCGACGATTTCGCCGCCTATGACGGCAAATGGACTGCCGAGCGGGTCGCGGCCGACTGGGACGGGTTCCGGCGCGAGACGATGATCGTGTTCGACCTGCTCAAGCTTCGTATCGAGCGCGAGGAGCGCGAGCTTTATCCGCTCGCCGACCGGCTTTATCTGGCGGCCGCGCCGATGATCGCGCCCGGCAACGCGCCGGCGCGCCTTCGCGATTGACGATGGTGGCCCCGCCCCGCTAGGGCCGCGCATCATTTTTGGGAAAATTGTCCATGACCGATACGCCGCCCGACCGCATGTCGACCAATCCGCGCTCGCCCCATTTCGACCTTGAGGTGCTGCAACGCGGCATCGGCATCCGTTTCAAGGGCAAGGAGCGCACTGACGTCGAGGAATATTCGATCTCCGAAGGCTGGATCCGCGTCGCTGCAGGGAAGTCGAAGGACCGCTTCGGCCAGCCGATGACGATCAAGCTGTCGGGCGAGGTCGAGGCGTGGTTCGAAGACACTGCGGGCGAAGGCGACGCACCCGGCGGCGAGTGAACCGGTAGGCGCGTGCCCCGCTCGCGTCATTGCGGGCGCAGCGAAGCATTCTCCAGCTATCGTCTCGCCCGATCGACGGGTGGAGCTTGCTTCGTCCCCCGGATCAAGTCCGGGGTCCTCGCAAAGACGAAGGGCGTTTCCATGATAAGCGGATAAGCGCCGACTGAGCCGCTTTCGCGCCCCTTCGACGTCCTCAAAAAGGGGGAAGCCACCCGGAGCGGCGGACCGTCCCGAGTGGCTTCGTCGCTCGCCGAGCCCTTGGAGGTGGGGGGGATAGGCTCAGTTGCCGAGCGAGGCGGCAACGAGCGCAAGGCCGTTGCCGGGTTTCCAGTCATTCTGTGCCCAGACGGGCGCCTTGAAGCTTGGCGCCGGGGTCGCGCCGTCGGGCTCGCCATCGGCATAGATGAAGCCCTGCACAGGATTGGGGCGCAGCCCCAGGTCGCCGATCGGGGCGTACCATACGCGCACCAGGCTCCAGTCGCCGGCATCGCTGACATCGACGACGCGGACGCCGCGCTCGATCTGGCCACGGCGGCCATTGATCGGCGACCAGTTCGCATGGTCGATCAGGATTTCGCGATCGTTCAGCACCTTCTTGACCACCGCGACATGGCCCATCGGCATCCCGCGCGTGCCGGCAAAGGCCATGACCGCGCCCTGCCGCGGTTCGTCGCCGCGTTCATAGGTGCCCGCTGCCTGCGTCCACCAGGTTTTGGCATTGCCGCGGATGTCGACGCCCGATTCGGCGCGCGCGAAGGGGACGCACTGAAGATAGGAACTCGCCGCGGCGGGCACGCTTGCGAGCAGCCCGGCGACCGTCAGGACAGCCGCAATGGCGGCATTCAGAAAGCGGCGTTGGAACATGGATGCGACCCCCGGCTTGTCTTCAAGCGTTGGATCGTCTTTGCCACGCCAGTCGGCGGCGACCACCCGTCTAGCGACGAGCCGCGCCGCGGATGCGGTGGATCGGGGAACCTTTTGGACGGGCGTTCGACTCGTCGTGTACAGCATTCGGCTGGCCGCGCCACGCTTAGGTCGCCCCCGCGGAGGCGGGTGCCGCTGGAAAGGGAGCGCAAGGCTGACGGCGGCCCCCGCCTTCGCGGGGGCGACGATTGTTACGCGGCGGCTGTCGCCACGTCGTCGGGACGGCGGAACAGGGTCAGCACGTCGCTCGCGGGCATCGGGCGTCCGTAATAATAGCCCTGAATGTTCGAGCAGCCGAAGCTGCGCAACGTTTCAACCTCGAGCTCGGTCTCGGCGCCCTCGGCGGTGGTCGACATGCCGAGGCTGTCGGCGAGCGCGACGACGGCGCGGATGATCGCGATCGATTCGATGCTGCCCTTGGCGGCGCCGACGACGAAACTGCGGTCGACCTTGATCGTCGAAAATTGCGTTTTGCGAAGATAGCCGAGCGACGAATAGCCGGTGCCGAAGTCGTCGAGCGACAGGCGGATGCCGAGCGCGATCAGCTGATCGAGCAATTGCGCCGCGCCGCCGCCGTCGCGCAGGAAAACGCTTTCGGTAACCTCGATCTCCAGCCTTTGCGGCGACAGCCCGCTCTGCGCGAGTGCCGAGACGACGACCGATGCGAAGTTGGGGTCGGTGAGCTGGTCGGCCGATACGTTGATCGCGACCTTCAGGTTCGACGGCCATTTCATCGCCTCGCGGCACGCGGTGCGCAGCACCCATTCGCCGATCGGCGAAATGAGGCGCGCGTCCTCGGCGAGCGGGATAAAGCGGCCCGGCGAGACATTGCCGAGTTTCTGGTTGTGCCAGCGGATCAGCGCCTCGAACCCGTTGAGCGTGCCGTCTGCCGCGGTGACGACGGGCTGATAATATAGTTCGAACTCGCCGCGTTCGAGTGCGCCGCGCAGCTCCTGCTCCATCACGCGCCGTTCCTCGGCCTGCGCGTGCAGCGATGCGACATAGGGAGCGACGACGTTACCGCCGCGGTCCTTCGATTTATAGAGCGCAAGGTCGGCGTTGCGCGTCAGCGTTTCGACCGTTGCGCCGTCGGTGGGGCCGATCGCGAAGCCGACGCTGGCGCCGACGAACAGCTGGTGATTGTCGACGACATAGGGCCGGCTGATCGTCGTGATGATCCGCTGCGCCAGCTCCTCGGCGGCGTCGGCTGACGTCAAATTGTGGAGCACGACCGCAAATTCGTCGCCGCCGAGGCGGCCGCAGGTCATCCCCCGCTCGATCAACCCTTTGAGCCGAGCCGCGACCTGCGCGAGCAATTTGTCGCCGACGGGGTGGCCCAGTGTATCGTTGACCGCCTTGAAGCGGTCGAGGTCGATCATCAGCAGTGCGCAGCGCGACTTCGCCTCGATCGCATGGGTTAGCGCGCGGGCGAGATCTTCGTGGAGGCTGAGGCGGTTGGGCAGGCCGGTGAGATTGTCGAAGCGCGCCATCTTGGAAATTTGTTCGGCGGTTGCGCGCTGTTCGGTGACGTCCGACCCGACGCCGCGAAATCCCAGAAACTTGCCCGATTCGTCGAGGCGCGGCGAGGCGGACAGCTCCCACCAGCGCGGGCGGCCATCGATCGATACGGGCACGATTAGGTTCGAGAAACTCTCGCGCCGCTTCATCCGTTCGGCCATATCGTGCAGGCTTTTGGGGAACAGCCCGGTTTCCCACGCGTCGCCCGACAGCGCCTGAAGCAGAGGCACGCCTTCCAGCCCTTCGGCGGTGCCGCCAAGTGCATAAGCAAGGCGCGGCGAGACGTGGACGAGGCGACGGTTGCTGTCAGTCTGCCACAGCCAGTCGGCCGAGGTTTCCTCGAACTCGCGCAGCAGCAGGCTGACCGTCTCGCTTTTTTCGTGCAGCGTTTCTTCGGCGCGGCGCGAGCGGATATGGATTTGCGCAAAGCGGACGCAAAAGGCGACGAGGAGGACGCCGGCGACGAGCGCGACGACGGCGAGTTGCGGCGCACCTGCGCGGACGAGCGCCGCCGCCGCCGCCAGCGAGACCGGCATGATGAACAGCGCGCAGGCGAGCGGGACGCTGTGCGCAACGATCGCCAGCGTCAGCATCATCAGCACCGCGATCGTCCATATCGACAGGATATGGTCGAGACTGGGCGACAAACCCTCCAGCCAAAAGGGGATTGTCCATACCAGCGCGGAATAGAATGCGTGGCGGTTGCACTGCCGATATTCGGTGGTGCCCGGCAGCTTGGGGTCGCCGAACGGCAGGTTGCGGAACTGACGATAGGACCACAGGCTGAAGATTAAGGCGCACGCCAGCCAGCCGCCCGCGACCGGCAGCGCGACCTTGTGGATCATGGTCAGGAAGGCGACAATCGCCATGCCGATGCCCATCGCCAGGCGCAGCGCGCCACGGCCGCGGAGCGGCGCGAGCTGGAGCTGGCGAAGGTTGCCGGGGATCTGATCGCGCGGCGTCAGCCCCAAAAGGGTTCGCGCGGGAATGACGTCGGCGGCTATCGGATCGGTTGGCAGGCTTTTCACCCGTCCGGTTTAGCGGACGTGGGTTACTTGAAGGTAACCATCGCGCTGTTTTGAAGCGAATTTCTGTTCCGGGCGGGGACAGGATGGAGGATTGCGGGGGAATGAGGGGTTTTGGGGTGGGGAATGGTGATTAAATCCTCCCTGTGGCCGCAGGCCATAGGGAGGGGGACCGCCGCCGCAGGCGGTGGTGGAAGGGCGGCGACGGTAGTGCCATTGCCCCTCCGTCAGAGCTTCGCGCTGCCCCCTCCCCATCGCTTCGCACAGGGAGGATTTTACGCCCGCCGCCAGCCGTCCCCGCCCTTACGCCGCAATCGCAAAGGGCTGGATTTCCCCTGCAAGATATTGCGCGCGCGCTTTCGACCGGCTGAGTTTGCCCGAGCTGGTGCGCGGCAGGGTGCGCGGCGGGATGAGTTCGACGAGGCAGTTCATGCCGGTAATCGCGCGCACGCGGTCGCGGATCGTCTCACGCAGCGCGGCGCGCTCGGCATCGTCGCTGGTGCGGCACTGGACGAGCACCGCGGGGGTTTCCTCGCCGCCCGGTGTGGTGATCGCGAACGCCGCGATGTCGCCCGACTTGAACCCCGGCAATTGTTCGACCGCCCATTCGATGTCCTGCGGCCAGTGATTCTTGCCGTTGATGATGATCATGTCCTTGGCGCGGCCGACGATATAGATGTAACCGTTTGACAGATAACCCATATCGCCCGTGTCGAGCCAGCCGTCCTTCATGCAGGCATCGGTCGCCTCGGGGTCGCGGTAATAGCCGGTCATCAGCGACGGGCCGGTGCACCATACTTTGCCGACGGTCTGGTCGGGGAGCGGATTGCCCGCTTCGTCGCGGACCTCGATGGTCATATCCTTGACCGCCTTGCCGCAGTTGACGATCGCGCGGTAGCGCGTCGGGCGGCCCGAATCGTTCGCGGCGCCCGACAGTTCGGTTTCCTCGACGAGTTCGACGACGATGCCTTCGCCCGGCGGCATGATGCTGACCGCCAGCGTTGCTTCGGCGAGGCCATAGCTCGGCAGGAAGGCGCTTGCCTTGAAACCTGCGTCGGCAAAGGCGTCGACGAAAGCCTGCATTACGTCGGGGCGGATCATGTCGGCACCATTGCCCGCGACGCGCCAGCGCGACAGGTCGAAACGGTCGGCGACCTGGCTCTGGCTGGAAATGCGGCGCGCGCAAATGTCGTAACCAAAGGTCGGCGAATAGCTGAGCGTCGTGCCCGGATTGCGGCTGATAAGGTCGAGCCAGGCGAGCGGACGGCGCGCAAAATCCTCGGTCTTGAGGTAATCGACCGATACCTGGTTGGCGACGGGCGAGAGCAGGCAGCCGACGAGCCCCATGTCGTGATACCAGGGCAGCCACGACACGCAGCGGTCGGTCTCGCGCACTTCCATGCCGTGCGAATGCGCCGACAGATTGTTGAGCAGCGCGCCGTGCGTCACCGCGACGCCGTGCGGAAAGCGCGTCGAGCCGCTGCTATACTGAAGATAACAGGTTTCGTCGGTCTTTTGTTCGGGCAGATCGGAGACAGGCGCCGCGCGCGTTGCGAACTCGCTCCAGTCGATCGGTTCGACCCCACGCTGCGTGGCCGCTTCGGCGGCCATAGCGGCGATTTCGGGCGGGAAGAACAGCATTTTGGGATCGCAGCTTGTGAGCTGGACGACAAGCTGGCCGACATAGGAGTCGCGCCCGCCAAAGCTGGTCGGGAGCGGCAGCGGCACCGGCCAGGCGCCGGCATAGATGGTGCCGAAGAACAGCGCGGCGAATTCGGGGCCGGTTTCGGCAATCAGCGCGATTCGGTCGTTGGGCTTTACCCCCGCGGCGATCAGGCGATAGGCGGCGGCGAGCGCCTCGGCGCGCAGCTCGCTATAGGGATAGGGGCGGATCAGCTTTCCGCGCGGATCGTGGAAATTGAGCCCGCGCGTGCCGCTCGCGGCATAGTCGAGCGCTTCGCCGACGGTGGCAAAGTCCGAAAAACGGCGCGGCTGCGCGCATTCGGTCGGAGTCGGCACGAGCATGTCGGCCGAAGCAATGTTGGTATCGGTCATAAGGGGTGCGACGTCCCTTGATGCGGGCCGCGCGGCAACAAGCATGTCATCTTTGTGTGCCATGGAGGATGCGCGAACCCTGAGTTGTTTGAACAAATCGCCCATTTCCGGGCTTTGGTGCCCGATATGGCGCTGTTGATCGTTCTCAATCAGGCCCGACTGTGGCACAAACATGGCATATGGCCAACCGCCGTGCTCCCTTTGACCGATCGAAAAGACCCCTTGGCGCGGCGAAGCTCGACGAGTTGGCGCTCACCTATGTCGCGCGCTTCGCGACGAGCCGGGCAAAACTGCTGCGCTATCTTGCAAGAAAAGTGCGCGAATCTGAATGGATGGACGACATTGACGCCATGGCGGCGTGCGAGGCGGTCGCCGACCGGATGGAGGCGCTGCGCTACCTCGACGACCGCCAATATGCGGCGATGCGCGCCGGGGCGATGACGCGCCGCGGTTTGGGGGTGCGGCGGGTAAAGGCGCAGCTTCATGTCGATGGAATCGCTGCCGAGAATAGCAGCGAAGCAATCGAAGCGGCCGAGAGCGAGGCGGTCGCGGCGGCGGTCGGCTTTGCGCGGCGGCGGCGCCTCGGCCCGTTCGCGGCGCGCGCGACCGAAGACCCCAAGCTGCGCGAACGCCAGGTCGCGGCGTTCATGCGTGCGGGCCATTCGCTCGCGCTCGCGCGGCGTATTCTTGCCGTCCCGCCGGGGGATGACGATGCGTTGGCGGCGCTGGACGCCGACGCGCCGGTCGATTAGCCGGTTATCTTTCCCGTCGAACAAGAGGCTTAGCGTCCGATGCGCATTCTCCTGACCGCCCTTGCCCTGTCGCTGGCGCTGCCGATGGCGGCGTGCAGCCCCGATGCGAGCGAAGCGGAGCGCGCGGCGACCGCGGCGGTGACCATCGAGATGGCGGGCACGGTGCACCGTTTCGACGTCGAGGTCGCGCGCAGCGACCCCGAGCAGAAACAGGGTCTCAAATTCCGCACCAGTCTGCCCGCAAAGGGCGGAATGCTCTTTCCGTTCGAAAAGCCGCGGATCGCGAGTTTCTGGATGCAGGACACGCTGATCCCGCTCGACATGCTCTTCATCCGTGCGGACGGGACGATCGACCGCATCGCCGAAAACACCATCCCCGGATCGCTCGAGCCCGTCGCGAGCGGCGGCGAGGTGAGCGCGGTGCTCGAACTGGCGGGCGGCACCGCGGCGCGGCTGGGCATCGACGAGAGCGCCAAAGTGACGTGGAAGGATTGAGCCATTCTGTTTCCGTTCGCCCTGAGCTTGTCGAAGGGCCGTTCTTCCTTTCGCTGGCCACGAGAAAAGGACCGCCCTTCGACAAGCTCAGGGCAAACGGAGTAAAGGGAGGGCGCTATCCCGCTTTGGCGCTTGCGCGACTGCTCGCCTTGGCTGTAAACGCCGCAGCCATGAGCATCCTGGGCAAGATTTTCACCTGGTGGGACGGCGCGACCGTCGGCACGCTGCTGAACAGCTGGGCGCGCGGCGAAAAGGTCGGCGAGGACAGCCTCGGCAACATCTATTATCGCGCCAAGAAAGGCTCCCGCCGCTGGGTGATCTATAAGGGATCGAACGACGCGAGCCGCGTGCCGCCCGAATGGCACGGCTGGCTGCACGGCACGTTCGACGAACTGCCGACGGACGTGCTGCCCGCGCCGCGTGCGTGGGAACGCGACCCGACTCCCAATCTGACGGGCAGCACGGGCGCCTATCGCCCCGCGGGCGCGCTCGAACGCGGCGGCCGCCGCGCCGCCGCGACCGGCGATTATGAAGCCTGGCGGCCCGGCGCAGATTAATGCCGCACCGGGTCTGGATCGTTCTTGCCGCCGCGACGGCGCTGGCCGGATGTGACCGGTCACCCTCGAACGGCAGCAAGACGGTGCCGACCGCGCTCAAGTCGGAGCGCGTCCCTGCCGAAACCGGCGGTATCGAGGGCGCCACCCCGATGGCCGAGCGCGTCGCCGTCGTCGGCCTGCTCAACAAGCGCAACGGGCTGGTCCGCGAACTTGAAATGAAGCCCGGCGATTCGCTGCGCATCGGCCGCGCGATCGTCCGGCTGCGCGCCTGCGAACAGACCGCGCCGTGGGAAGATCCACCCGAAACCGGCGCTTTTGTGCAATTGACGGTGCAGGATCAGCGCGACGATCAGTGGCGCCGCGTCTTTTCGGGCTGGATTTTCCGCGAGCGGCCCGACCGCAATGTGATCGAGCATCCGATCTATGACGTCTTCGTCAAAAGCTGTGCGATGACATATCCGGGCGGCGAACCGGTTGAACGCTCGGCCCCCAAGGCCGCGGCGCCCAAGGCGTCGAGTGCGCCCCAGTCGCCCGCGGCGAACGGCGGCGAAGGCACCGAGACCCCCGCGGCGCCTGCACCTGCGCCAACTCCGGCGCCGGCGGCCGCGGCCCCGTCGCCCCCCGCCAACACCGAATAGAGCCGCGCCAGATAGTCGGCCTGGCGGATCTCGATCGCGCCGAGGCTGGCGAGGTGCGGGGTCAGGAACTGGCAGTCGAGCAATTTCCAGCCGCCTGCGATCAGCCGCGCGACCAGATGCGCGAGCGCGACCTTTGACGCATCGCGCACGCGGCTGACCATCGATTCGCCGAAAAAGGCCCGCCCGAGCGTGACGCCGTAAAGCCCGCCGACCAGCGCGCCGTCCTGCCAGCATTCGACGCTGTGCGCATGACCGAGCCGGAACAGCCGGTCATAGCTTGCCCGGATGACGGGGTTGATCCAAGTCGTCGGCCGGTCGTCCGCGGGCGCGGCGCAGAGCGCGACCATGTCTGCAAAGGCGGTGTCGGTGGTGACGCGGAAGCGGTCCGACACGATCGTCTTTTTCAGGCTGCGCGACAGATGAAAGCCATCGAGCGGCAGGATCGCGCGCAGCCGCGGCTCGACCCAATGGACCGACGGGTCGTCCGCCCCGTCGGCCATCGGGAAAATCCCCTGCGCATAGGCGCTCAGCAGCAGCGCCGGGTCGATGGACTCAAGGTGTTTCAGCTCGCGGGCTTCACGAATTTCAGCGTCATGCGGTCCGATTCGCCGATCGCGACATATTTCGCGCGATCGGTCTCGCCTTCGCGCAGGTTCGGCGGCAGCGTCCAGACGCCGTTGGCATAATCCTTGGTATCTCTGGGGTTGGCGTTGATCTCGCTCTTTTCAGCGAGCTTGAACCCCGCGGCTTCGGCAAAGGCGATGATCGAGCTTTCCTTCATATAGCCCGATTTTTCCTCCTTCGCGGCATCGTCATCCTCGTTCAGCCGGTGCTCGACGACGCCCAATGTGCCGCCGGGTTTGAGCATCGCGAAA
This sequence comes from Sphingopyxis sp. TUF1, assembly GCF_036687315.1. Taxonomy (NCBI): domain Bacteria; kingdom Pseudomonadati; phylum Pseudomonadota; class Alphaproteobacteria; order Sphingomonadales; family Sphingopyxidaceae; genus Sphingopyxis; species Sphingopyxis kveilinensis. The sequence continues at coordinate 1,277,613 of NZ_CP144683.1, read as the reverse complement.
ATCTGTTTGAAGGCATCGGCGGTCTTGTCGGCACCGCCGAAGCGCCAATTGTGAACGTTGCGGAAGGTGAGCACGACATCGGCGCTGCCATCGGGCACCTTCGCGCCCGCGCCGGTGGCAGGAAATTCGGCGAGTTTCAGCGCGCCATAGGTGGCGGCGTCGGCCGCCTGCTTTTCCTTGATGCGATTGAGGCCGCGGTCCCACGGCGCCGCGACATAGAGCGTGCCGCCGCCCGCCTTCGCCAGCGGGGCGAGGATTTCGGTGTACCAGCCGCCGCCGGGCCACAGCTCGACCACCGTGTCGCCGGGCTTCACGCCGAAGAAGGCGAGGGTTTCGGCGGGGTTGCGATATTTGTCGCGCTCGACATTCGCGGGGGTGCGCGTAGGCGCGGCAACCGCCGAGGCGATCGAGCCATGTGCCTGGTGCGCAGCGTGGCCTCCGCCATGATGGTCGGCGAGGGCGGCTGCGGGGGCTATGAGGGTGAGGGCGGTACTTGCAACGAGGATCAACGAACGCATATGGGCAACCTCTCTTTTGGGGGACTGTCCCCTGTTTGCGAAGGTGCGCGCGTCAATGCAAGGGTCGATGCTGTCGGTGGCGATTGCGGCGGCGGCGCTGTTCGGCATCGCCGAGATCGCGAACTGGCGCCGCAACAACCGGCTCGACGTCGACAAGGTTGGGTTTATGCCCTGGCGCGGGATCGCGCTGGCGTCGGCGGGGGTCGCGTTTTTGGCCGCGGCGCTGGCGTTGAAGCCTTAATAACGGTCGCCCCCGCGCAGGCGGGGGCCTTTCCTAAGTTGCTGCGTAAAACGACGGCGGCCCCCGCCTTCGCGGGGGCGACGTGGTGCTTACAGACACGCCTCCAGATACGGCTGGTCGAATCCGTATTGCCGTGCTTTTTCCAAGGTATAGGGGCGCAGGCCCATCGAGCGATATTCGCCGACGATCTTGCCGTCCTTGTCCTCGTCCAGATATTCGAACTTGAACAGTTCCTGGGTGACGATGACGTCGCCTTCCATGCCGATCACTTCGGTCACGTTGGTGACGCGGCGCGAGCCGTCGCGCAGGCGCTTGATCTGGACGATCAGGTCCACCGAGTCGGCGATCTGTTTCGAGATCGCTTCTTTCGGGATTTTGATGTCGCCCATCAGCACCATATTCTCCATACGGCCGAGGCATTCGCGCGGGCTGTTGCTGTGGAGCGTACACATCGACCCGTCGTGACCGGTGTTCATCGCGGCGAGGAGGTCGAAACACTCCGCGCCGCGAACCTCGCCCATGATGATGCGGTCGGGGCGCATACGCAGCGCGTTCTTGACGAGATCGCCCATGTGGATCGCGCCGTTCCCTTCGAGGTTCGCGGGGCGCGTTTCGAGTGGCAGCCAGTGCGGCTGTTGCAGGCGAAGTTCGGCGGCGTCCTCGATCGTCAGCACGCGCTCGCCGGGGTCGATCATCTTCGACAGCGCGTTGAGCATGGTGGTTTTACCCGAACCCGTGCCGCCCGAGATGACGATGTTGAAACGGCTGGCGCCCGCGATCTTCAGCGCGGTGCACATCTTCTGGCTCATCGCGCCCCATTGGCAGAGCATGTCGAGCGTGATCGGCTTGGCCGAGAATTTACGAATCGAGATCGCGGTGCCACGCAAGGACAGCGGCGGGACGATGACGTTGACGCGGCTGCCGTCCTTCAAACGGGCGTCGGCCAGCGGGGTCGTCTGGTCGACGCGGCGGCCGACGAGGTTGCAGATGCGCTGGGCGATCTGGAACAGATGCTGTTCGTCGCGGAACTGGATCGGCGCGATCACCAGCTGGCCCTTGCGCTCGACATAGGTCTGGTACGGGCCGTTGACCATGATGTCGCTGATGTCGGGGTCGGCGAGCAATTCCTCGAGCGGACCGAAACCCAATAGTTCGTCGACGAGCACCTTTTCGAGCGCGAACTGCTCGCGGCGATTGAGCGTGATGCGGAGTTCAGCGAGCACTTCGAGAATGATCGGGCGAAATTCCTCGGTCAGTTCGTCCTTGCTCAGCGTTGCCGCGGCCTCGGGATCGACGCGCTCGAGCAGCCGCGGCAGCACCTGTTCCTTGATCTTGTGGACCGATGCTTCGAACCCCTGCACCTTTTCGGGCTCGGCCATTTCGGCGGTCGAACGCTGGTTCAGCCGCTCCATCGCCTCTTCTTCGGGTGACAGGTTCGACGGGATCGGCAGCGGGGCTTCGGCGGGCACGTCGATCGCCGGGAACTGCGTCCCGCCGGGCACTCCGGCGCCAGTCTGCATCGGCTTGGCCACGCCAAAGGCGGGGCGGCCAGCGGTTCCGGGTCGGCGTCCGAATGCACTCATCCGTTTTGTCCTGCTTTCAAAATTCCTTTGGGCATGGCCCGCAACCGCGGACGCACCCCCACCGGACAGGGTGAATAAACCGGAAACTTTGACATTGTCCTAATGCGCGCGGGCGAATGCGCCGAGTGGGTTGCAAAGGCGTTTGTGGATGCGGCAAGGGGGCGGACTTGAGGCAGATGCGCGATCCGATTGGCGCAGGGGCCGCGGAATCCCGTCAAAGTTCAGGAAAAGTCAGCCTTGTGCCGCCGCCAATTGGTCGCGCTCGGCGAACATGCCGCGCGCGCTTGCTGACCTGCATCGCTACGCCGGGCAGCGAGCGCTTTTGTCCGCGTTCTGAAAGAGCCGGGATGGAAGCTGGCACAGCCGGACCGTGTAGGACAGCATTATCTTTGGATGTCCGGTTTGGGATGGGGAGCGGACGTTTCAATAAACCGTCGCCCCCGCGAAGGCGGGGGCCGCAATCGGCCTTTTCCTGCGCCGCTGCGTAAACAGACAGCGGCCCCCGCCTGCGCGGGGGCGACGGCTAGGTTCGGTCGAAGGCTTCCGTTCCCGCCAAAGGCGGAACGCAGCTTCCACCAACGAAAAGCCCGCATCCGGCGAGGGATGCGGGCTTTCGATCGCCGTGGACGGGCGAAAAAATCAGCCGGCGATATGCTCGGCGAGGACGGTGAGCCCCGCTTCGTTGACTTCGGCGAAACCGCCTTCGACCTCGATCACCTCGGGTTCGGCGCCCGCGGTGGCATAGATGGTGAGCGGGCCGTTGCGCAGCGTTGCCATGAAGGGCGCATGGCCTTCGAGCACCGAAAAATCGCCCTCGGTCCCCGGCACGGTGACCATATGGACGTCGGCGGTCCGCTCGAGGCGGGCGGGGGTGACGAGTTCGAACTTCAGGGCCATTGATCTGTCCTTTGACCCCTCCCGCGCGGGGAGGGGCACAGGTTATTACGCTTCTTCGGCGAGCTTCGCGGCCTTGGCGACCGCTTCGTCGATGCCGCCGACCATGTAGAAGGCCGCTTCGGGCAGATGGTCATATTCGCCGTCGACGACCGCCTTGAACGATTTCACCGTGTCCTCGATCGCGACGAACTTGCCGGGGATGCCGGTGAAGACTTCGGCGACGTGGAACGGCTGCGACAGGAAGCGCTGGATCTTGCGCGCGCGCGCGACGACCAGCTTATCTTCTTCCGACAGCTCGTCCATGCCGAGAATCGCGATGATGTCCTGAAGCGACTTGTACTTCTGCAGCGTTTCCTGAACGCGGCGGGCGGTCTCGTAATGCTCCTGGCCGACGGTCGCGGCGGTCAGCACGCGGCTGGTCGAATCGAGCGGGTCGACCGCGGGGTAGATGCCGAGTTCCGAAATCGCACGGCTCAGCGTCGTCGTCGCGTCCAAGTGGGCGAACGAGGTCGCGGGCGCCGGGTCGGTCAAGTCGTCCGCGGGGACGTAAATGGCCTGCACCGAGGTGATCGAACCCTTGGTGGTCGAGGTAATGCGTTCCTGCAGTGCGCCCATGTCGGTCGACAGCGTCGGCTGGTAACCCACCGCCGAGGGAATACGGCCGAGCAGCGCCGACACTTCCGAACCCGCCTGGGTGAAGCGGAAGATGTTGTCGACGAAGAAGAGCACGTCCTGCCCTTCCTGGTCGCGGAAATATTCGGCCATGGTCAGGCCCGAGAGCGCGACGCGGGCGCGGGCGCCCGGGGGTTCGTTCATCTGGCCGAACACCAGCGCCACCTTCGACCCGTCGGGGGTCGGGTTGCCGTCGGCGTCCTTGGCGATAACGCCCGCGTCGAGGAATTCGTGATAGAGGTCGTTGCCTTCGCGGGTGCGTTCGCCGACGCCTGCGAAGACCGACACGCCGCCGTGGCCCTTGGCGATGTTGTTGATCAGTTCCTGGATGAGAACGGTCTTGCCGACGCCGGCGCCGCCGAACAGGCCGATCTTGCCGCCCTTGGCATAGGGGGCGATCAGGTCGATGACCTTGATGCCGGTGACGAGGATCGCGGCTTCGGTCGACTGATCGACGAATTCAGGAGCCTTCGCATGGATCGGCGCGGTCATGCCGGCGTTCACCGGGCCGCGCTCGTCGATCGGGTCGCCGATGACGTTGAGGATGCGGCCGAGCGTCTGCGGGCCGACGGGAACCGAGATCTGCGCGCCGGTATCGCGAACCGGCTGGCCGCGGGTCAGGCCGTCGGTCGCGTCCATCGCGATTGTGCGGACGGTGTTTTCGCCCAGATGCTGCGCGACTTCGAGGACGAGGCGGTTGCCATTGTTGTCGGTTTCGAGCGCGTTCAGGATCGCGGGCAGCTCGCCCGTGAACTGGACGTCGACGACGGCGCCGATGACCTGCGCGACGCGGCCGGTCGCGGTGCCGACGGGGGCAGCGGCCTTGGGCGCGGCGGCCTTCTTCGGCGCAGCCGCCTTGGGCGCGGCAGCCTTTTTGGCGGGGGCCTTCTTTTCAGGGGCGGGAGCGGTTGCCATGGTCTTCTTCCTTGGGTTGATCGGTTAGAGCGCTTCGGCGCCCACTTTAACGTGAAGCTACAGCGCTTCCGCGCCAGCGATAATTTCGATGAGTTCGGTGGTGATCGCCGCCTGACGCGTTCGGTTGTAAACGATGGTCAGCTTGTTGATCAGGTCGCCCGCGTTGCGCGTCGCATTGTCCATTGCGGTCATCGACGCACCCTGTTCGGACGCGGCGTTTTCAAGGAGGCCCTTGAAAATCTGGATGGTGACGTTGCGCGGCAGCAGGTCGGCGAGGATCGCTTCCTCGTCGGGTTCATACTCGACGGCGGCGCCGCTCGATGCCGGAACGTCGGCGGGCGGCGGAACGGGGATCATCTGCTGTCCGGTCGCGATCTGGAGCAGCGCCGAGCGGAACTTCGAATAGAAGAGATGCGCGACGTCAAAGGCGCCGGCTTCGTAAAGCTCCATCACCTTCGCCGAAATCTCGCTCGCCTGTTCGAAGCCGATCTCACGGATGCCGGTGGTTTCATACTGCTCGATGATCTGGCCGGGGAAGAGGCGCGCGATCACCGGGCGGCCCTTGCGGCCGACGAGGTAGAAGAGAACCTTCTTGCCTTCAGCCTGGAGTTCGAGCGCCTTGTCGCGCGCGGCCTTGACGATGTTCGAGTTGAACGCGCCGGCAAGACCGCGGTCGCTGTTGAGCACGACGAGGAGGTGCGTGTCGCTCTTGCCGGTACCGGCAAGCAGCTTCGGCGCCGAATCCGATGCGCCGACCTTCGACGCGAGGCTGGCGACGACGCGCTCGAGCCGCTCGGCGTAAGGACGCGCGGCTTCGGCGGCGGCCTGCGCCTTGCGCAGCTTCGCGGCGGCGACCATCTTCTTGGCCTTGGTGATCTTCTGGGTCGATTTGACCGAGACGATCCGCCCCTTGAGTTCTTTCAGACTGGCCATCTCAGTTCCGTTCGAATGCTAATTTACCAGCGAGGCCGACGAATGCGACGCCGAGCGTCGCCTCGACCCAGCGCCACACGTGGCTGTTGCGGGCCATTCCCCCGGCCGTGCTGCCCATCACCGCAAGGGTGCCCAAAAACAGCGCGCCGATGGCATAATGGATGCCAACCAGCAAAACCCCGATCATCGGTGCGTCCGGACCATGCCCGGTGAATTGCGGCAAGGCTGCGAGATAGAACACCGCCACCTTGGGATTCAGCGCGTTCGTCATCAAGCCCTGCGTGAAGGGATTGGTAAGCAGCGTCGCCGCCGATCCGGCGGGCTGGGGGCGGATCGCGCCTTTCAGCAGCCCGAAGCCGAGATAGGCGAGATAGGCTGCGCCCGCGATCTTCACGGCCATGAACAAGGCCGGCGATGCGGTCAGCACGCTGAGAAAGCCGAAGCCGCACAGCGCCATATACCACAGGCCGCCCATCGTGATGCCCGCGGTCGCCATCAACCCCGCCCGCAAGCCTCCGCGTGCAGAATGTCCCGCAACCAGCAGGACATCGGGACCGGGCGACACGACGGCGATTGCCGCCAGCGCCGACCAGGCCAGAAGGGTTGCTTCGAGGCTCACGCTGCTGCCTTCAGGCGAAAATCTTGGCGAACGCGTCGAGTGCGGCGACCAGCGCCTTCTTCGTGTCGTCGCCCAGATCCTTGGTGTCGCGGATCGTCTTCAGCACATCGCCATGGTCGCTGCGCAGATAGGCGAGCATCGCCTGTTCGTAGCGCGACACGTCGGTCGTCGCGACATTGTCGAGATAGCCGTTGGTGCCGGCGAAGATCGACGCGGTCTGTTCTTCGAACGGCATCGGCTGGAACTGCGGCTGCTTGAGGAGCTGCGTCAGGCGCGCGCCGCGGTTGAGCAGCTTCTGCGTCGACGCGTCGAGGTCCGAACCGAACTGCGCGAAGGCTTCCATTTCGCGATACTGCGCGAGCTCGAGCTTGATCGAGCCCGACACCTTCTTCATCGCCTTGGTCTGCGCGGCCGAGCCGACGCGGCTCACCGACAGACCGACGTTGATCGCGGGGCGGATACCCGCGTTGAACAGGTTGGTTTCGAGGAAGATCTGGCCGTCGGTGATCGAAATCACGTTGGTCGGGATGTACGCCGAAACGTCGCCCGCCTGCGTTTCGATGATCGGCAGCGCGGTGAGCGAGCCCGAACCATTGTCGCTGTTCATCTTTGCAGCGCGCTCGAGAAGGCGGCTGTGGAGATAGAAAACGTCGCCGGGATAAGCTTCACGGCCCGGCGGGCGGCGGAGCAGCAGCGACATCTGGCGATAGGCGACGGCCTGCTTCGAAAGATCGTCATACACGATCACGGCGTGCATGCCGTTGTCGCGGAAATATTCGCCCATCGTCACGCCGGCGTAAGGCGCGAGATACTGGAGCGGAGCGGGTTCCGAAGCGGTCGCGGCGACGACGATCGAATATTCCATCGCGCCATTTTCTTCGAGCTGACGCACGATCTGCGCGACGGTCGAGCGCTTCTGGCCGACGGCGACGTAGATGCAGTAGAGCTTCTTCGATTCATCGTCGCCGGCGTTCGCCTGCTTCTGGTTAATGAAGGTGTCGATCGCGACGGCGGTCTTGCCGGTCTGACGGTCGCCGATGATCAGTTCGCGCTGGCCGCGGCCGACGGGGACAAGCGCGTCGAGCGCCTTCAGGCCGGTCTGGACGGGTTCGTGCACCGAGGTGCGCGGGATGATGCCCGGCGCCTTCACTTCGACGCGCATCCGCTTGTCGGCCAGAATCGGGCCCTTGCCATCGATCGGGTTGCCGAGGCCATCGACCACGCGGCCGAGCAGGCCCTTGCCGACGGGAACGTCGACGATCGTGCCGGTGCGCTTGACCTGGTCGCCTTCCTTGATTTCGGCGTCGCTGCCGAAGATCACGATGCCGACGTTGTCGGCTTCGAGGTTGAGCGCCATGCCCTTCACGCCATTGGCGAATTCGACCATTTCACCGGCCTGGACATTGTCGAGGCCATGGACGCGGGCGATGCCGTCGCCGACCGAGAGCACCGAACCGATTTCGGTGACCGTGGCGTCGGTTCCGAAATTGGCGATCTGGTCCTTGATGACCTTGCTGATTTCAGCGGCGCGGATTTCCATTATTCAGCCTTTCATCGGGGCGTTTTGGCGTCGGGCTTTCAGCCCTTCATCGCCTGGGCGAAACTGTTGAGACGGGTACGGATGCTGCCGTCGATCAGCTGGCTGCCCAGCTGGACGACGAGGCCGCCGAGGATGGCGGGATCGACGGTCGCCGCGACGGAGACGTCGCGGCCGACACGGGATTTGAGGTTCGCGGTCAGATCTTTGAGCTGCGCGGGGGTCAGCGGGTGTGCGCTGGTGACCTTGGCCGTCACTTCGCCGCGGTGATCGGCGACAATCGCGTCGAACGCGTCGATCATGCGCGGCAGATCGGCGAGGCGGCGGTTCTCGGCGAGAACGCCCAGGAATTTGGTGGTCAGCGAATCGAGCTTCATCGCTTTCGCGACGGCTTCGATGGCCTTGGCGGCTTCGGTGCGGCCGACAACCGGGCTTGCGATCAGCGCCGACAGGTCGGCCGATTCGGCGAGACCGGCGCGGAGGTCGGACAGGCTTTTCCGAACCGCGTCGATCGCATTCGATTCGCGCGCCAGATCGAACAGCGCGCTGGCATAGCGGCCCGCGAGGCCCGCCGTTATGTTGCCCTGAATGCCGCCGGAATTCTCCACGCGCGAAAGTCCTTTTCTTCGATCCCAAGGGGGATGGCTGCGCGGATTTGCCCGGCATCCGAAAATGCCCCCCGCTGCAAAGTCGGGGCGCGCGTAGCAACGATTTTGGCGCAATGCAAGGCGGGGGTTAGATGCACCCGTCGGAAGAAGCCGAAGGGCGCGAAGCTTTGCCTGCACGCGCGGCAGCGATGGCTTCTTCGGCTACCCGTCGGGCTTTATCCCTATCCCATTCGCCACCGGTGCCGACCTTGTGATGCAGGGCGTTGATTGCGTTTTCAACCGCCTTCGCTTCAGCCTGCCGACAAAGCCGCGGCTCGGCAAGATCGGCACCGTTCACACTATAGCCGGTTGCAATACAGAATTCGCCATCTGCGTCTTTCAGGCAGTCGACCTCGGTTGATACTGGTGCGCAGGCTGAAGCGTAGCCAGTCAAATCTTCTTCGCCTTTTGGTCGAAAGGGCTCGATGGCCGCTTTGTAGCTGCGCCAGCAATCGGGGCTTTGGCCCGTGCCCCGGGCGATCTCGCATTCGCACGCAGCAACCGCCTTCGCCTCTAGCGCGGGCTTGTCGGCGCGTTTGGGCTTTTCTGCCGGAGCTGGCGAACAAGCTGTCGCGCCGGCGAAAGTGACGATGGCGACGAAAGAGTTTCTCCATTGCATGGTGCTGGTCGTTGCACCCATCATGGCGGCTATCAAGGGAGAAGCTGCGATCATGGGCAAAATGATTCGAATGACGATGGACGATGGCGCCGAAATCGCTGTCTATCACGCGCAACCCATCGGCGAACGCCGCGGCGGCCTAGTACTCGTTCAGGAAATCTTCGGCGTCACCGAGCATATTCGCGAGCTCTGCGACGAATATGCCGCCGACGGTTACGAGGTGCTGAGCCCTGCCTTGTTCGACCGCGAGCATCCGGGGTTCGAGAGCGACTATTCAGGGCCGCAGTTCGAGCGCGCGATTGAGCTCGCGCGCGAGCTGCACCCGTTCGAACAGAGCCTGAAGGACGCGCAGACCTGCATCGACGCGCTCAAGGGCTCAAATGGTTTTGGGGGTCCGGTGTTCATCACTGGCTATTGCTATGGCGGGTCGGTCGCGTGGCGGATGGCCCAGATCAGCCCCGATCTCGCGGCGGCATCCTCCTATTACGGCAGCCTAGTGCCGACGATGTTCAAGGACGAGGCGCCGCGCTGCGCGACCATCGCCCATTTCGGCCGCTTCGACGGTGGCATCCCGATGGAGGGGGTCGAAGCGCTGATCGCGAAGGATCACCCGACCGCGCAGGTCTTCGTTTATGAGGCGGGGCATGGGTTCAACAGCGATCGCCGCAAAGATTATCATGAGCCGAGCGCGGACCTGGCGCGCGAGCGCACGCTGATGCTGTTCAGGGCGTGCGGGGGATAACCTCTTTTCAACCTCTCGGGTCCAGCCTGATGGGCTGAAAGGGCCTCAGATGTCGTTTGCCGCCGCATTGCTGCTATTGTCGGGTAGCGCGTTCGATCTCGATCCTATGTGGAGGCCGGTCGCCGACCCGCTCGCCCCCGCGCGCGCGGGAAAGGTCCAGTGCCACGAGCCCGACCCCGACGCACGCACTTGCCGTATCATGACTTGGTACAGCGTACGCGCCGACGGGGTCGCCGAAATGCGCTCCGTGACCGCGATCAGCAACGAGATGGGGTTGGCAGCCGAAGCGCGCATGACGCTGCGGCCCGAAAAGGGCGGCATGTGCGGCGTTGTCAACGACGCGCATATGGCAAGCTATCGCATAGTCCAACTGCGCGCGCCGCACGCCGCGGTCAAGAACGACCGGCTGTATATCCGCTACCGCCAGGAATTGCTCGACGCGCTGTGGAACCGCAAGCATTGCGCATTCAACTACAGCCGTGCAGGTGACGATATGCGGCTCGACGTCAGCACCGTCGACGGCCAGTTCGCCGGCGAGATGATGGCTGAGTTCCTTTGGATTTCCCCCGGCGCGAGCTGGCGGCTGAAGGCATCAGCCGCCGCTTGACGCCTTTGCCCCGGCGGCGACGGGCTGGCAGCGATAGACGAGACGTTCGTTGGGCTCGGTGGGAAGCGCGCTGCGGATCGCATCCTGCTGCGCAGCAAGGTTCGCCAGCGCATCGGGATCGATCGAACAGCCGTGCAGCGTGTTCCCTGCGCGGATTTCGCGCGCGCGCGCCATCGTTTCGGCATCGAGCAGGTATCGGTCTACGCGATAGTTGCGCCCGGCGGCATCGATCGACGCGACGGTGACGGTCGCTTCCTCGTTCGGCACCAGAATGCGCTGCCAGCGGTCGTCCGGCCCCTGCGTATATTGGGTGCGGTCGTTGACGCACCCGCCCGCGCGAATCGTGATCGGCACGTCGGTGGTCGACGACACGGTGATACGGCTGCGATCGGTGCGGATCGTGCAGAGGAAGCTGCCCTCGGCGAGTTTCGGCGCGGCGGCAGCTGAAGTCGGCTGTGCATTATCGGTGATGTCGGCGCGCGCGTCGGGGCGGGTCACGAACAGCACCGCCGCAACGAGCATCAGCGCGGCGCCGCCGCCGCCCGCGATCTTTGCATTGCGCATGTTCCGCTGGCTGTAGAACAGCAGCCCCGCCCCAGCCCCGAGCGCACCGATGACGAACAATACCCCCGCGATCGCGATGCGATTCTCGCGCGCCGCCAGCGCATCCTCTTCGGCGCGCGCCTGCTTGAGCTCGCGGTCGAGCTTTGCCGCGGCGTCGCGCGCGGCATTGGCGGCGGCGTCGGCGCGCGCCTCGGCCTCGATCGCCGCGCGTTCGCGGGCATCGGCCTCGGCCAGCGACAGGCAGGGGGTGCCGATGCCCGTGTATTGCTGCCCCGCATCGGCGAGGAAGCGCGTCAGCTCGCGCCCGGCGATCGCAAAGGCAAAGGGCGAATCGCCGTCGTCGGCGCGGGTGATCGCGGTGTTGATCCCGACAATGCGTCCGCACTGGTCGACGAGCGGCCCGCCCGAATTGCCGCGCGAAATTTTTGCGGTGTGGATCAGCATGGCGATCCGGTCGACCGCCTGCATGTTCGAAAAATTGCCCTCGCTGCGCGTCGGCGTGCGCGGGGTGATATAGTCGTTGGCGCTGCGCGCGGTCGCCAGGTCGACATTGCCCGGATAGCCGAGCGCGACGACATCGGCGCCCGAATCGAGCGGTCCGGTATAGATGGCGGCGGCGGGCAGGCGCCCCTCGGTAATCTCGATGAGCGCAAGGTCGCGCGCGGCGTCGATGGCGATCAGCTTTCCCGCGAAGCTCTTTTGTCCCTCCGACGGCACAACGCCCAGCGCAACATTGCCCGGATAGCGCGCGGCCGATTCGACGACATGCGCGTTGGTGACGATGCGCGTCGGCGAAATGGCGATGCCGCTGCCATGGCCGAACCCCACGACCTCGCCGTCGATCATCGCGACGGTGACGACGCGCACGACGCTGCGCGACGCCGCGCTGATGTCGTCGGCGGCGCGCGCGGGAAGGGCGAGGGTGAAGAGGGCGAGTAGCAGCGCGAGGAAGCGGGTCATGGCGCAGCAGACTAGTCGAGCGAGTTTTGAACGCAAGCATCGGGACGCGCTTTGTCCGCCGCGCTGGCATCAATGGTGCAACGAGCGAAAGGACGTTCCAATGACCTATATGATTAGCGGGCTCTCCCCTGACCTCTTTGCCCCATTGTTCGCGATGGACGACGCCGAGCTTGCTGCGAACCATGCGCTGCGCGTCACCGCGGCGGCCGATCGCGGCTTTCCCTGCCGGATCAGCCTGGAGGATGCAAAAGCGGGCGAGGAGCTGATCCTGCTCCACCACGTCAGCCACGACGTCGAAACGCCCTATCGCAGCGCCTATGCCATCTATGTCCGCGCGAACGTCGAGGCGACGACCTGGCGCGATGCAGTGCCGCCGGTGTTCGAGGGGCGGCCGATCGCGCTCCGTGCTTTCGGCGCCGACGGGATGCTGAATAACGCAACCATTGCGGCGCCGGGCGAGGCCGATGGCGCGATCCGCGACCTGTTCGCCGACGATGCCATCGCCTATATCGATGCGCACAATGCGGCGCACGGCTGCTTTGCGGCACGTGTGCAAAGGGACGTGGCATGAGCTTCGAGACGATGACCGACGACGATCGTTGGGCGGTGATGTGCCGCCGCGACAAGGCATATGACGGGCGCTTCATCGTCGGGGTGCTGACCACCGGCATCTATTGCCGCCCCAGCTGCGGCGCGCGGCAGCCGCTGCGCGAAAATGTCCGTTTCTTTCAGGACGGCGCCGGCGCGCGCGCGATCGGGTTGCGGCCGTGCAAGCGCTGTCTGCCCGACGACGTCGGACGCGATGAGGCGGCAGTGCTCAAGGCGATCGCCGCGATCAAGCAAAGCGAGGAACCCCTCGCGCTCGCCGACCTCGCCGCGCGCACCGGCTATTCGCCGACGCATTTTCAGCGCGTCTTTACCCGCCACACCGGCCTGTCGCCCGCCGCCTACGCCCGCGCGCTGCGCGAGGAGCGTGCACGGACGGCACTCAGCGAGGGGGCGCGGGTCACCGACGCGATTTACGACGCGGGCTTTTCGGGGCCGTCGCGATTCTATGACAATATGGAGGGACGCATGGGAATGACGGCTTCGGCATGGGTCAATGGCGGCAAGGGCGCCCAAATCCATTGGGCGGTCGTGCCGACGAGCCTGGGCGACATGCTCGTCGCGGCGACCGACAAGGGCGTGTGCCGCCTAAGCTTCGCGGAAGGGCGCGAGGCGCTCGAGGAGCGTTTCCCCGCCGCCACGCTGGTCGAGGGCGGCGAAGAATTTGCAGCGCTTCTGTCGCAGGTAATCGAAGCCGTCGAGGCGCCGACGCATGGGTTCGACCATATCCCGATCGACGTGAAAGGGACTGCGTTTCAAGAGGCGGTGTGGCGCGAACTGCGCAGGATTCCGGCGGGCGAAACGCGCAGCTATGCCGAAATCGCCGCCGCGGTCGGCAAGCCCAAGGCGGTGCGCGCGGCGGGCAGCGCGAACGGCGCGAACAATGTCGCCGTGCTCATCCCCTGCCACCGCGTCGTGCGCAGCGACGGCACGCTGGGCGGCTATGCCTATGGCCTGCCGATCAAGGACGAGCTGCTCCGCCGCGAAGGTGCGCCGGGCCAGCGCCGGCTCGACGAATTTTGAAAGCGCAGCGCGGCCGGAAGCGATATGCCGCGCCGGCGGCTTCTGCGCCGATCAACCACCCAAGGAGTTTTTCGCATGACTGACATGATTGCCCGGTTTCGCGCGCTGCACATCCCCGGCGACCCGTTGATCCTCGTCAATATCTGGGATGCGGGAAGCGCGAAGGCGGTTGCCGCGGCGGGTGCTAAAGCGATCGCGACGGGCAGTTTCGGCGTCGCGGGCGCACAGGGACGCGCCGACGGCGAGGATTTCCCGCTCGAGGATGTGTTCGAAAATCTGGACCGCATCCTGTCGGTGACCGACCTGCCGGTCACGATCGATATGGAGTCGGGCTATGGCGCCGATCCCGCGGCGGTCGGCGTTTCAGTCGGCCGCGCTCGGGAAGCCGGTGCCGCGGGGATCAATATGGAGGACCGGCTGCCCGGTCAGTCCGACCTCCTGCCCCTCGCCGAAGCGGCGGCGCGATACCGCGCCGCGGCCGACACCGGCATCTTTGTCAACGCGCGCTGCGACACATTTCGCGGGCAGGACGCCGCGACGGACGGCGATGCGCTCGTCGCCGCGACGCTCGAGCGCGCACGCGCTTATGCCGATGCCGGCGCGGGGTCGCTGTTCGTGCCCTTCCTGCTCGACCCGAAGTGCATCGGCGCAATCTGCGACGCCTCGCCGCTGCCGGTGAACATCCTGCGTGGCAAGGGCGGCCCGACCCACCGCGAACTCGCCGAACTCGGCGTCGCGCGGATCAGCCACGGGCACCAGCCATGGGCAGCGGCGATGGCATGGCTGGAAGCGCAGGCGGCGCAGGTGCTGGGCGGCGCCGAGCCCGATTATTGATCGGCAAGGAGGCGGACGTGGTGGAGCACTCGACCGTCCCGATTCTTCGGAAACGGATCATCCTTCAAGGACAGGTGCTTAAACGAAACTATAGGGATCGACGTCGATCGCGAGCCGGGCTTTTGCGGGCCAGTCGATGCTGCTTACCCAGGTGCGGATGGTGCCTTGCAGGTCGAAACTGCGCGGCGCGTGAAGGAGCAGACGGAAGCGGTGGCGGCCGCGCAGCATCGCGAGCGGGGCGGGGGCAGGGCCATAGACGGCGAGGCCTTCGGCGACGGGGGCCTTCGCCCCCAGCCGCTGCGCGACGCCGCGCGCGACCTCGATGTCCTCCGACGAAATGACCAGCGCGGCGAAGCGGCCATAGGGCGGCGCGCCTGCGAATTTCCGTGCCGCGGCCTCGGCGGCGTAGAAACCGTCGCGGTCGTTGGCGACGAGCGCGGCCATCACCGGCGCCTCTGGAACCCGCGTCTGGATCAGCACCTCGCCGGGCTTCACCCCGCGCCCCGCGCGTCCCGCCACCTGCGCGATCTGCTGGAAAGTCCGCTCGGAGGCGCGCAGGTCGCCGCCGTCGAGGCCAAGGTCGGCATCGACCACGCCGACGAGGGTGAGGTTCGGGAAATGATAGCCTTTGGTGACGAGCTGGGTGCCGATGATGATGTCGACCAGCCCGCCCTCGACATTGCCCACAAACTCGGCGGCTTTTGCGGGCGACCATAGGGTGTCGCTGGTGACGACTGCGGTGCGCGCTTCGGGAAAACGCAGCGCGACCTCGTCGGCGACGCGCTCGACGCCGGGGCCGCAGGCGACGAGGCTGTCTTCGTCCTCGCACTCGGGACAGAGGCGCGGCGGCGGCATCACATGCCCGCAATGGTGGCAGGCGAGGCGGTGGACGAGGCGGTGCTCGACCATCCACGCGGTGCAATTGGGGCACTGGATGCGGTGGCCGCAGGTGCGGCAGAGCGTCAGCGGCGCGAAGCCGCGGCGGTTGAGAAACAGCAGGCTCTGCTCGCCCTTTGCGAGCCGGTCGGCGAGCGCATCGACGAGCGGCGGCGCGAGCCAGCGGCCGCGGTCGGGCGGGTCGGCGCGCATGTCGATCGCGGCAAGGTCGGGCAGGGTGGCGCCGCCGAAGCGCGCGGGCAGCACGATATGGCGGTATCGCCCCGCCTCGACCATCGCAAGGCTTTCGAGCGCCGGAGTTGCGCTCGCGAGCACCACCGGCAACCCCTCGAAATGCCCGCGCATCACCGCGACATCGCGCGCGTGATAATGGACGCCGTCCTCCTGCTTGAAGCTCGTCTCGTGCGCTTCATCGACGACGATGACGCCGAGATTGGCGTAGGGGAGGAACAGTGCCGAGCGCGCGCCGACGATAATCTTCGCCTCGCCGCGGGCGATGGCGTGCCAGGCTCGCCGCCGCTCGGTGGAGCGCAGCCCGCTGTGCCACGCCACCGGCTCGCAGCCGAAACGCGCAGCAAAGCGCGTCAGCATCGGTTCGGTGAGCGCGATTTCGGGGAGCAGCACGAGCGCCTGCTGGCCCGCGTCGATCGCGGCGGCGATCGCCTCCATATAGACTTCGGTCTTTCCCGATCCGGTGACGCCGTCGAGCAGCAGCGTGTCGAACTTGCCCGCTGCAACCGCGCTGCGAAGCTGCCCGGCGGCGGCGGTCTGCTCATCCGACAGGTCGGGCGGGGCAAAGCCGCTGTCGGGTTCGGGATAGGGCTGGTCGGCCGATACGCTTATGGCTTCGAGCGCGCCGGTCTGGACGAGCCCGCGGATCACCGCCTCGCTGACCTCCGCCATCGCCGCTAGTTCGCGTACGATCCCCTGCCGCGTGCCGATCCTTTCAAGCGCCACCGTTCGCTGCGGCGTCATGCGGGCGGGCAGCTCGCCCGTCGCGCGATATTCGACGATCGGGCGCCGCGCGTCGGCAAAGGCGACCCCGGGAAGCACCATGCGCAGCACCGATCCCGGCGGCGCGAGATAATAATCGCTCGTCCATTCGACGAGACGGCGCAGCGGCGCGGGAACCGGCGGCACCGGCACGATTTCGTAAAGGTTGCGCAGCCGGTTGTCGCCGACCGGCTCGGGCGCGCCGAAGCTTTCATCTTCCCACACCACGCCGCCCATCCGCCGTGGCCCCAGCGGCGCGATCACGACGCTGCCGAGCGGCGCCTCGGCGCCCTGCGGCACGCGATAGTCGAGCGGGCCGAGGGCGGCGGTGAGCAGGAGGACGCGGGCGCGGGTCATGGGTGGGGCAGGATATAGGGCTGCCCCGCAAATAGGAAAGTGTGATCCCGGCTTCCTCGATCAGCGATGCCTGCGTGCGACCCAGCCGAGCCAGACCCAAGCAAGCATGGCGGCCAGATAGAAGGCGACGCCGGTTACGATGATCCCCGCCATTCCCAGCTGAATAAGCACCGGCATCGTCAAGCCCGCAAGCACCGACAGCGCCGCCGCGCCGCGGGCACCGCCTCGCCAGAAAGTGAAAGCAAAAACGAAGCAGGCAAGGATCAGCGACCCGAAAGCGAGCATGAAGGCCACGCTGTGGATGATCGCCCCGGTCGTCATCACCGGCTGCATGTCTGCGGCGGTGCCGGGCGGAAAGCCGAGCCCCGGCGGCGCGTCGAACAGACCCGCAAGGATCAACCCCGCACCATAGAGGGTGACGAGCACCGGCCCCGCGACCCGCGCCGAGGCACGGCGCAGCCCGAGCGCGCAGGCGAGGACGAGCAGGCCCGAGGCGATGAAGGTGACCTTCATCACCCAGCCGCGCGGACCGAGGCTGAGCATACTGATCGCGTGGCGCGCGATATCGAATCCCGGGCGCGCGAAAATCTCGACGATCGTCACCACGAAGAACAGGCATCCCGCTGCGATGCCGGCCCGGAGCAGGCGGCTGTTATCGGTTCGCTCCATTGCTCACATCGCCTTGATATAATCGACCATCTGGCCGACGACCGTGCCCCAGCCGTCGTGGAAGCCCATCTCTTCATGCTTCTGCCGCGCAGCCGAATCGCCGTGAAGGGCGATCGCCTTGTAGCGTGTTCCCGATCCTTGCGGGGTCAGGAACAGTCCGGCGGTGAAGAAGGGTGCGGGCGCCGGCCGGAATCCCGGCAACAGCGCGTCGGTGAAGATCAGGCGCTCGAAGGGCACGACTTCGAGATAGCAGCCGCTGTTGGGAAATTCCTCCCCTTCGGGCGAGCGCATCGTCGTGTTGAACGCGCCGCCCGGGCGCAGGTCGATCATACAGTCGGCGACCGACCAGGGCTTGGGAACGAACCAGTGTTTCAGATGCTCCGGGGTCGTCCAGACTTTCCAGACGAGTTCGACGGGCACGTCGATCTCGCGATCGAGCACAAGATCGAGATCGGGGTCAATCGACGGAAACGAGACGGTCATTGCTTGTCTTCCTTTTTGAGCTTGAGCAGATAGGTTTCCATGCGTTCGAGCCGTCCTTCCCAAAGGCGGCGCTGCGTTCCGAGCCAGTCCTCCGCCACGCGGAGCCGGTCGGGCGCCAGACTGTAGGTCCGGACGCGGCCGACCTTGCGCGAGCTGACCAGCCCGCAGGCTTCGAGAATCTTCAGATGTTCGAGAAAGGAAGGAAGCGCCATCGCGTGCGCGGAGGCGAGGTCGCTGACCGATGTCGGGCGAACGCTCAGGCGTTCGAGCACGTCGCGCCGCGTCGGGTCGGCAAGGGCGCGAAAAATCCCGTCAATCATCTTCGGTGCAGTCGTGACCGGGGCGTCGGGTTGGACTTTTGACATGGCGGCATCCTTTCCGGACGCTCGCCTAACCTGGATCAATACTTAGGTCAATTCCTAACTAATTGCATATCGAAGGACGGGCTGGGAAATGAACGGGGCACGATGCTAGCCGGCGGCGTACGCGGTGCGGGTGCGGGGGCGGACGCGCTTTGGTCGCCGGAACCAGAAGGTCCACACCGCAAAGCTGCCGAGCATCGTCAGGGCTAGGCCCGACAAAGTGAGCAGGCTGCGCCACGCCCAGCCGCCGACCTTTGACGCGTGGATCGGGAAGGCCATGTTGAACGCCTGCGCGCCGCCGGGCATCGCAAGGGCATCGCGCGCGCCGAGGACTTCACCCGTCGCGGCGTCGAACCATAAGGTCGTGCGGCCGTTGGGCAGCCATTCGGCGGGCTGCTTCATGCGCAGGCTGATCGGATCGCCATCCTTGCGCGGCAGGCTGAGAATGCGGAATTCGGCGTCGGGGAAGCGGCGGTGCGCTTTCGCGAGCATCGCGGTGTAATCGGGCTTTCCGGCGAGCGGGCCGCCCTGGTATTTCGGCGGTTCGAGCGCCCGGGCGGTTTCGGCGGGCAAGCCGAAGGGAGCGACCACGCCCAAGGCAAACGGGCGAAAGATCATCATCGTGCCGGTGACGATCGAGATCAGCAGGAGTGGCGCGACGACGATACCGAGGTCGCGGTGATGCATCAGAATCGACGGACGGCTCATCCTTTTGGGCCACAGGCGAAGCTGAAAGGTCCGCCGCGTGCGCCACCACAGGATCGCGCCGCTGATGATGAAGAATAACCCGGCAAGCCCCGCGATGCCGATCACCCACTCCCCGCTGTCGCCGGCGAAGAGATGGTGGTGGAAATCGAAGATCCACAGCTCGGGCCGCTCCCACTGGCTCGCCCAGCGCGCCGCAATCTCGCCCGACTGGCTGGCGTAGGCGCCCGCACCTTCCCCGAACCGCAGCTGGTGCAGCCCGAAGCGTTCGTCGGCATAGATGATGCCCTCAGCGCCCGGCGTCGCCATCAGCTTTTCGGTGGTCGCCGCGACGGTCGCAAGATCGCCGCGCAGCGGATCGCCCGTGCCCGGCACGCCGATCCACAGATGCTCGTAAAGCAGGATCGTGCCCGACAGGCCGAGCAGCGCGAGCACGAGCCCGATCAGCCCCCCCGTCCAGCGGTGCAGCGTGTCGAGCAGCTTCATCATCAGAAGCGATAATCCCATCCCAGCGTGAAGCTGCGTCCGCGACCCGCGAAGTTGAAGAAATTGTCGGTCGGCCGCTGAGTGTCGCTCGCGTAGCTGATATACTGCTTATCGAACAGGTTCGACACCGCGAAGCTGACCCCGCCGAAAACGGTCTGATAGCGGACGATCGCGTCGGTCAGATTATAGCCCTCGAAATCGTTGCGCGCGTCGCGGTTCGGGCCGCGGAAGGTGCGCGCCAGATAGAATTGCGTCTGCACGCGCGCCGAAAAGGGGCCGCTGGCATAGGCGGCGGCGAGGTTGAGCCGGTCGGGCGAGATATTCGCGCCGTCGAGGTCGGTTTCGACCACGCCATCACCGTCATTGTCGAAACGGCCATTGATGTGGGCATAGCCTGCCGACAGCGTCAGCCCCTCGATCGGCAGCTTGACGGCCAGATTGATTTCCAGCCCTTCGATTTCGACGCGCTGGCGCACGACGTCGAAAATCCCGTCGGGCCGGGCGATGAGCAATTGTCCCTTGGTGCTCGACGACCAGAAATAGGTTGCGCTGGCATCGAGCGGACCCCGCTTCACCTCGACCCCCAGTTCGCGGTTGTTCGACACGATCGGCGAAATATCGAGGAAATTGTCGATATCCACGCCCGGGGTGCTCACGGCACGGGTGATCCGGCCGACGTCGGGGACGGTGTAGCCTTCGGCGTAGCTGGCATAGGCGCGGATGCCCGCGATCGGCTCGATAATCATGCCGCCGTTGAGCAGCACGTCGTCGAAGGTCGGGCTGCCGCCCGACACGAACGTGCGGCCCGCCGAAGCAAGCGTCGTGTAATCGTCGATCGTGATCTTTACATTTTCATATCGCGCGCCACCCGCAAGGCGGACCAGGCCGCCGGCAAGCTTCAGGTTCGCCTGTCCAAACGGGGCAAGGCTGCGGAAATCGGTGGGCGGCACCCATGCGCGATCGGTCGCGATCAGCCGCTGCTCGGTCGAATCCCACAGCGCGTCGAATCCCGCGATTAGCGTCAGCGCCTCCAGCCCCGGCACCGCGCGCTCATAGCTGAGCTTGCCGCCATATTTGCGGCTGCGGTTCTGCGACTGGTCGAACAATGTGCCGACGGGCGCAATCGCCGGGTCCTGAAAGGTCGCAATCGGATTGGGTTCGCCGCCGAAGGTGTCGCGGCTGCGGTTCCAGAAAATCTGGCTGACGAAATTGCCGCCGCCAAGGTCGGTATCGGTCAGCGACAGCGCGAGGCTTTCGGTGCGCGCCGTTGCGGGGACGCCCGGCGGGGTGCCGCGTTGCTGGCTGGTCGGCAGGCCAGTCGCGCGATTGCCCGCGACGACCTCATAGTCGCCGTCGCCCTCCAGTTCGAAACGGCTGGCGATCAGGTCGAGCCGCATCGTGTCGGTCACTGCATAGCCGAAGCGGCCGAACAGGGAGAGGGTTTCGGAATCCTGCGTTTCGCCCTGCGTCAGGTTGATCCCGACCGGTCGGCCCTCGCCGTCGAAAAAGACGCCGCGGCGTTCCCATGCGGCGCCGACCGAGGCGTCGAAGCGCCCCGCCTTATACTGGACGAGGCCCGCGACCTTGCCGCCCATGCCTTCGTCGGACAGGTCGTTATCGGCGGTCGCCTGGAGCAGCGCGCGGCCCGACAGGCCCTCTTCGGCGGGCGCGCCAACGGTCACCTGATTGACGATGCCGCCGGTGCCGCCGATCCCCTGCAGCGCGTTCGATCCGAAAATCAGTTCGACCCGGTCGACGAAAAAGCCGTCGATGGTGAAACCATCGCGGCTGCCGTCGCGCAGCGGGGTCGATTGGGGGATGCCGTTGATCGCATAAAGCGGCGAGCGCCCGCGCAGCGTCTCGCCCGCCCCCGAGAGCTTCTGACGCGTCGGCGAAAAGCTGGGGGACAGCGTCGCGACGGCATCGCTGACCGATCCCGAGATCGCGACCTGCTGGTCGAGCGCATCCTTGTCGATCACCTCGATCGTCAACGGCAGGGCATTCGGAGGCAGGACGGTGCGCGCGGCGGTGACAATGATCGTATCGCTCGCTTCTCCCGCCACGGTTTCATCGACGGGGAAACCGTCCTGCGCGATTGCCGGGAAGGGGAGCGCGCCCGAAAGCAGCGCGGCGACGAGCCATTTGCGATTCATTATCAACTCCTGTTTCGGAGCTGCCGCTAGTGCGACACATTCGCAAAGGCAAGGAGATTCATTGGAAGAGAGGGTGAGGTCGTTGGCGGTCGTTGCCGTTGCCGCGCTCTCCAACGTTCGCATCGAGCGAAGTCGAGATGCCCCTCGGGCTAGGCTTGGTGTCGATGGGTGTCTCGACTTCGCTCGACACGAACGGAATGAGGGTCCGGGTCGCTCTCCACCCAAAGCCGCCATTCCCCTTCACCCCAGCCCGGCCATGCGCGTCCGCGCCTGCATCGCTTCGATAAACAGCCGCACCGCGGGAAGCGCTGCGCGCGACGGTTCGAACAGGAGATGGACGGGCAGCTCGGGCGGCTGGTCCCGTTCCATCAGCGCGATCAGCCGCCCCGCGTCGATCGCCTCGGCGGTCTGATAGGACAAGAGATTCGCAATCCCCCGCCCCGCCTCGGCCGCCGCGAGCGCGCCGTCGACGGTGTTGACGATCAGCCGCGGCGGCGCGGGCAGCCGCCAGCGCGTGCCGGCGAACTGCCACTCGGTCGTCCAGCGCGGTCCCATCGTGCCGATCAGTTCGTGCTCCTTGAGCTCGGCGACCGTCTGCGGCGTGCCGCGGCGCGCCAGATAGGCGGGGCTCGCGACCAGCGTTTGCCGCACCCGGCCGATCCGCACCGCCTTCAGCCCCGAATCGGAAAGCGCGCCGATCCGCACCGCCACGTCGATCCCTTCCTCGACGATGCGGACATTGCGGTCGACGAGCATCATCCGCACGGCGAGGTCGCGGTGCTCGCTCATCATCGCATCGACCACCGGCAGCACGTGCAGCCGCCCGAACATCACCGGTGCGGTCAGGTGGAGCTGGCCGCTCGGCGCCGCCGCGGCACCGCGCAGCGCGCGCTCGGCGCCTGCCAGATCGGCCAGGATGCGCTGCGCCTCACCCAGAAATGCCGCGCCGGCATCGGTCAGCGCGACCGCGCGCGTCGAGCGATGGAACAGTGTCGTCGCCAACCGCGCCTCGAGCGCCGCGATCCCCCGCGTGACGGCGGGCGGCGAGCTGCCGAGCTTGCGCGCCGCCGCGGCAAATCCGCCCTCGCTCGCCACCGCGACGAACATTTTCAGCGTCAGCAACCGGTCCATGATTATTCCATTTATCGGAATTAAGATGTTCAATCTTCGCTGATTATCACATCCATCGCAATATCCCACATCGATGCTGCGAACGGAGGCGGTCCCCCTCTCACCCGAAAGGCCTCTGTTCGCTGACCCGTTGGAGGCAGGACTATGGCACGCAACTACCGGCACACGCTGTTCGACGATGCGGTCAAGGCCTTGCAGGAGCGCCATGGCTCGCGCGCGTCCTATCTGAAAATGGACGCCGGTGCCGACGGCACCCCCGATGAACTGACCGCCAAGGAAATCGCTTTCATCGCGCAGCGCGACAGCTTCTATATGGCGAGCGTCAATGCCGAGGGCTGGCCCTATATGCAGCATCGCGGCGGCCCGGCCGGTTTCCTGCGGCACATTTCGGGCAACCGCATCGGTTTCGCCGATTATCGCGGCAACAAGCAATATATCAGCACCGCGAACCTCGCGGGCAACGACCGCGTGTCGCTGTTCCTCATGGATTATCCGAACCGCGACCGGCTGAAACTCGTCGGTCATGCCAGCATCGTCGAGCTTGCCGACGATCCCGCCGCGGTCACCGCGCTGATGCCCCAGGGCTATCGCGCGACGCCCGAGCGCACCTTCTTCGTCGATGTCATCGGCTGGGAATGGAATTGCTCGCAGCACATTACCCCGCGCTTCACCGAAGCCGAAATTTCTGCCGCGATCCGCCCGATGGCGGCCGAACTCAACCAGCTGCGCGCCGAACTTGCCGCGCTGCGCGCCCAACCCAGGGGAGTCTGACGATGATCCGCCTTTATGGTTCCGCAATGTCCGGCAACGCGCACAAGGTGCGCATGGCGCTCGGCTTCCTCGGTCTCGACTGGCGTGAGGAGGCCGCCGATGCTGCCATACGGCAGAGCGAGGCCTTTCGCGCACTCAATCCGCTGGCGCAGATTCCCGTCTATGTCGAAGGCGATTTCGTGCTGCGCGACAGCCAGGCGATCATCGCCTATCTCGCCGCGCGCCACCGCCCCGGCGAATGGGACGGGCGCACGCCCGAGGAACGCGGCGCGATCATGGTGTGGTTGTCGCATTCGGCGAACGAGATTTTCAACGGCCCCGCGCTGCTGCGCGCTGAGCGGCTGTTCGGCTGGTCGATCGATCGGGATCGTGCGGCGGCCGTTGCGGTGCGCATTCTGCCCGTCGTCGAAGCGCATCTGGTGGCGCGCGACTGGCTCGTCGGCGACCGGCTGACGATCGCCGACATTGCCGCGAGCCCCTATCTTGCTCTTGCGCCCGACGGCGGGATCGATCTCGACGCATGGCCGCGCATCCGCGACTGGACGCGCCGCATCGCCGCACTGCCCGGCTTTCCGTCGATGCCCGGGTGGTCCGCCGTGCCGCTGGCGGCGTGAGCGGGGTCGATCCGATGACCGCAAACAACGCCGCACCCGCCTTTGCCGCGATCATGTTTCTGACCGGGGTCGGAATCCCGGTCCTCGCCGCGTTGAACGGCGGGCTCGGTGCACGGCTCGGCAGCCCGATGGCGGCGTCGATGATCCTCTTCGGCCTCGCGTTCCTGATCGCCGCCGCGGGCGCGCTGATGACCGGGTCGCTCGGCGCGGTACGCTTCGGCGGGGACATCCCCGCGCATTTCTATTTCGGCGGGTTGTTCGTTGCCTTCTATGTGATCGCCGTGACTTTCATCGCTCCGCGGTTCGGCGTCGGCAACGCGATCTTCTTCGTGCTCGTCGGGCAACTCGTCAGCGCGGCGACAATCGACCATTATGGCCTGTTCGGCGCGATGCGATCGGCGATCGACCTGAAGCGTATCGCCGGGATCGTGCTGATGATCGCGGGGGTCTGGCTGGCGCGCCGTACGGGGTGACGCGAAGCGCGAAACCGCGCTATCACCCGGATCATGCGGGAAAAGGAATTGCGCTTCGCCCTGATTTGCTACGGCGGCATCAGCCTTGCCGTCTATATGCACGGCGTGACCAAGGAAGTGTGGCGGCTCGCCGCGGCGTCGCGCGCCTATCACGATGGCGGCGACATCGGCGGTGCGGGCGCGGTCTATCGCGACCTGCTGGAGGCGATCGCGGCGCGCAGCAATGTGCGGCTGCGCGTCTTTACCGATATTATCGCGGGCGCGAGCGCGGGCGGCATCAACGGCATCTTCCTCGCACGCGCGCTGGCGACCGGCGAATCGCTCGAACCGCTCACCGATCTTTGGCTGGGCAGCGCCGACGTCGACAATCTGCTCGATCCCGACGCGCGGCCGCTGTCGAAAATGACCAAATTCTGGGCGGTGCCGATCGCCGGCTGGGCGATGAAGCGGCGCGGCAACAGCATCGACCGCACCGTCGGCGAAACGGCGCAGGACGAGGTGCGCGCCAAGCTGTCGCGCTTTGTGCGCGCGCGCTGGTTCGAACCGCCCTTTGGCGGCGAAACCTTCTCGCACCTGCTCTTCGACGCCTTTGCCGCGATGGATGCGGCGCCGCGCGGGCCGGTGCTGGTGCCGGACGGCCAGCCCGTCGACCTGTTCGTGTCGGTCACCGATTTCGCGGGGCACAGCGTCCCGCTCGCGCTCAACAGTCCGCCGCGCGTGACCGAGGACGAGCATCGGCTGATCCTGCATTTCCGCGAGGATGGCCGTGCGGGCAAGCGGCTCGACGACGTGCCGGGACTCGCCGCGGCGGCGCGCGCGACCGCCAGCTTTCCGGGCGCCTTCCCGCCCTTCACATTGCGCGAAATCGACCGCGTGCTCGAAAAGCGCGCGCTGGACTGGCCCGGCCGCGACGCCTTTGTGCGCGCGCAATTGCCGCCGGGCGAAGCGGGTGACCCCGCCGACCGTGTGCTGATCGACGGGTCGGTGCTCGCCAACGCGCCCTTCCGCCCCGCCATCGCGGCGCTGAAGCAGCGCCCCGCGCGGCGCGAAATCGACCGCCGCTTCGTCTATATCGACCCCAAGCCCGACTTTCGCTCGATCAGCTTCGGCAGGCCCGGCGACGCCGCCGAGGGCGACGAGCCGCGGCTGCCAGGTTTCGTGCCGACGATTCTTGGCGCGCTGTCGGAAATTCCCCGCGAACAGCCGATCCGCGATAATGTTGAAGCGATTGAGGGCATGTCGCGGCGAATCCGCCGGATGCAGCATATCGTCGATGCGATGAAGGTCGAAGTCGAGGAACAGGTCGCGGCGCTGTTCGGCACGACCTTTTTCCTCGACACGCCGACCCCCGCGCGGCTCCAGAAATGGCGCGCCAAGGCGCAGGAGCAGGCGGCAGCGCGTGCGGGTTTCGCCTTTGCGCCTTATGGTCATCTCAAGCTGTCGGCGGTGGTCGAGGAACTCGCGCGGCTGATCGACCGGCTGCACCCCGCTGAAGGCGCGATCCACCAGTCGAACCGCCGCCTTGCCTTGTGGGACGAGGTGCGCGCGCGCGGGCTCGACCGGATTTCGGGGAAGAAGGGTGCAGGGGCGAGCGGCGATGCGATCAGCTTTTTCCGCACCCACGACCTTGGCTTTCGCATCCGCCGCCTGCGCTTCCTGGCGCGCGAACTCGATACGTCGGTCGAGGCGACGCGCGACGCGCGCGACCCCGCGTGCGACGCGATGCGCGAGGCGATTTTTGCGGCGCTCGGCCTCTATCTCGACCGGCAGGGGGACAGCTGGCTCGCCAACCTCGACCTCCCCGCCGACGCCGGGCCGGGCGACTGGATCGACGCGATCGCCGCGCGCCGCGATCTCGCGATCGTCGACGGCGAAGCCGATGCGCTGATCGCAACGGGGCTCGCCGCGATGCCGAAGGACGACCGGCGCGTGCTGCTGCTCGCCTATCTGGGCTATCCCTTTTACGACATCGCGACCCTGCCGCTGCTTCAGGGCGAGGGGTTCGACGAATATGATCCGATCAAGATCGACCGCATCTCGCCGTCGGACGCGACCGCAATCCGCAGCGGCGGCGCGGCGGCGATGCTGAAGGGGATCGAGTTCAACAGCTTCGGCGCCTTCTTCAGCCGCGCCTACCGCGAGAATGACTATCTCTGGGGTCGTCTCCACGGCGCCGACCGGTTGATCGACATTGTGGCGTCGAGCGTTACCGGCGAGGGCGCAGTGCCCGCGGCGGAGCTTGCGGCGTTCAAGCGGCAGGCCTTCCACGCGATCCTCGACGAAGAGGAGGCTCGGTTGCCGAAAGTGAAGGCGCTGATTGCCGAATTGCGGGAAGAGATTGGCACCCTTTAAGCCCCTCCCCTTCAGGGGAGGGGTTGGGGTTGGGGGCTGTCGAGGTTGCGCAAGGCCGATGGCCCCCACCCCGCTCGACTAAGGCCCGGCTACGCCGGACCAAGTCTCTCTGCCCCTCCCCTGAAGGGGAGGGGTTGTCCCGATCAATCCGTCAAATCGTCCCACATATCCTTGATGCGCCCGAAAAAGCCTTGGCTCGCGGGGCATTCCTCACCCGTTTCGGTCTCGCGGAACGCTTGCAGCAATTCCTTTTGCTTCGCGGTGAGCCGTGTCGGCGTTTCGACGTCGATCTGGACGACGAGGTCGCCGTGGCCGCGGCCGTTGAGCACGGGCATCCCCGCGCCGCGCTGGCGCAGTTGCTTGCCCGACTGGATGCCTGCAGGGATGGTGATGTCGTGTTTGCGGCCGTCGAGCCCCGGAATGCTAATCTCGCCGCCGAGCGCCGCGGTCGTGAAGCTGATCGGCGCGCGCGTGAACAAGGTCGTCCCCTCGCGCTCGAAGACCTTGTGCCGCGCCATGTGGAGGAAGATGTAAAGATCGCCGGGCGCGGCGCCGCGCGCGCCGCTCTCACCCTCGCCCGACAGGCGGATGCGCGTGCCTTCGTCCACCCCGGCGGGGATGTTGACGGTCAGCGTCTTTCGCCGGTCGACGCGGCCCTCGCCATGGCATGTATTGCACGGATCGGCGATGACTTCGCCCGCGCCCTGACACGCCGGGCAGGTGCGCTCGACCATGAAGAAACCCTGCTGCGCACGCACCTTGCCATGCCCCGCACAGGTCGAACAGCGATGCGTCGAGGTGCCGGGCTTGGCACCCGACCCGTCGCACGCGTCGCAGCGCGCGGCGACATCGACCTCGATATCACGCGTCACCCCGGCGAAGGCGTCCTCGAGCCGGATTTCCATGTCATAGCGCAGGTCAGCGCCGCGCGCGGGGCCACGCTGCTGGCGCGCCCCGCCGAACGCCGAGCCAAAGATCGACTCGAAAATATCGCCGATGTCGCCGAAATCGGCCTGCCCGCCGCCGAAGCCATTGGGGCCGCCGGTTTTGCCGAACCGATCGTAAGCGGCGCGTTTCTGCGGATCGCGCAGGCAGTCATAAGCCTCGCTGATCGCCTTGAAGCGCGCTTCGCTGTCCTGACACCCCGGATTCTTGTCGGGGTGATATTTCATCGCGAGCTTGCGATAGCTCGCCTTCAGCGTCGCTTCGTCGGCGCCGCGATCGCATTCGAGCAATTCATAATAATCGATGTCG
The DNA here is from genome assembly GCF_036687315.1 of Sphingopyxis sp. TUF1. Lineage (NCBI taxonomy): Bacteria > Pseudomonadati > Pseudomonadota > Alphaproteobacteria > Sphingomonadales > Sphingopyxidaceae > Sphingopyxis > Sphingopyxis kveilinensis. The sequence continues at coordinate 1,249,396 of NZ_CP144683.1, read as the reverse complement.
AGAGACATGCGTCAAAGCCCCTTCTTCAACCCGTCACCCCAGCGAAAGCTGGGGTCGCTGTCGGTCCGGCGACGCCTTGCCGAGAGCGATGCCAGCTTTCGCTGGCATGACGGGTGAAGATCATTCTTACTTCTTGTCGTCTTCGACTTCGGAGAATTCGGCATCGACGACATCTTCGTCGGCCTTGCTCTCGCCAGCGTCGGCGTCGGGCGATGCCGCCGCCTGCTGTTCCTTTTCGTAGATCGCCTGGCCCAGCTTCATCGCAACCTGCGCCAGCGCGCCGGCCTTTTCGGTCATCGCCGCGGCGTCGCCGCCCTCGACCGCGGTCTTGGCTTCGGCAATCGCGGCTTCGATCTCGGACTTCAGCGCGCTATCGACCTTGTCGCCATGTTCGGCGATCTGGCGTTCGGTCGAATGGATCAGGCTTTCGGCGTTGTTCTTCGCCTCGGCCGCTTCGCGACGCTGCTTGTCCTCTTCGGCGAACTGTTCGGCGTCCTTGACCATCTGGTCGATGTCCGCGTCGCTGAGGCCGCCCGAGGCCTGAATCTTGATCTGCTGTTCCTTGCCCGTGCCCTTGTCCTTGGCGTGGACCGACACGATGCCGTTGGCGTCGATGTCGAAGGTCACCTCGATCTGCGGCACGCCGCGCGGCGCGGGCGGGATGCCGACGAGGTCGAACTGGCCCAGCAGCTTGTTGTCCGCCGCCATTTCGCGCTCGCCCTGGAACACGCGGATCGTCACCGCCGACTGATTGTCGTCGGCGGTCGAATAGACCTGCGACTTCTTGGTCGGGATCGTCGTGTTGCGGTCGATCATCTTGGTCATGATGCCGCCCAGCGTCTCGATGCCGAGGCTCAGCGGGGTTACGTCGAGCAGCAGCACGTCCTTGACGTCGCCCTGCAGCACGCCGGCCTGGATCGCGGCGCCGATCGCGACGACTTCGTCGGGGTTCACGCCGGTGTGCGGTTCCTTGCCAAAGAAGTCCTTCACGACTTCGCGCACGCGCGGCATCCGCGTCATGCCGCCCACCAGGACGACTTCGTCGATCTCGTTCGCCGAAATGCCGGCGTCCTTGATCGCCTTCTTGCACGGTTCAAGCGTGCGCTTGACCAGATCCTCGACCAGCTTTTCAAGGTCGGCGCGCGTGATCGTCTTGACCAGATGCTTCGGCCCGTTGGCGTCGGCGGTGATGAAGGGCAGGTTGACCTCGGTCGTCGCGGCCGACGACAGCTCGATCTTCGCCTTTTCGGCGGCTTCCTTCAGGCGTTGCAGCGCCAATTTGTCGCCGCGCAGGTCGATGCCTTCGTCCTTCTTGAACGTGTCGGCCAGGAACTCGACGAGCTTGGAGTCGAAATCTTCACCGCCGAGGAAGGTGTCGCCGTTGGTCGACTTCACCTCGAACACGCCGTCGCCGACTTCAAGCACCGAAATGTCGAACGTACCGCCGCCGAGGTCATAGACCGCGATCGTCTTGTTCTCCGACTTGTCGAGACCATAGGCGAGCGCGGCCGCGGTCGGCTCGTTGATGATGCGCAGCACTTCGAGGCCCGCGATCTTGCCCGCGTCCTTCGTCGCCTGGCGCTGCGCGTCGTTGAAGTAGGCGGGGACGGTGATGACCGCCTGCTCGACCTTTTCGCCCAGATAGGCTTCGGCGGTTTCCTTCATCTTCTGAAGGATGAAGGCGCTGATCTGCGACGGCGAATAATCCTCGCCGCCCGCCTTGACCCACGCGTCGCCGTTCGATCCCTTGACGATCGAATAGGGGACGAGCTCCATGTCCTTCTTGGTCATCGGATCGTCGAAGCGGCGCCCGATCAGGCGCTTTACCGCGAACACGGTGTTTTCGGGGTTGGTCACCGCCTGGCGCTTCGCCGGCTGGCCGATCAGCCGCTCGCCGTCCTTGGCAAAGGCGACGATCGAGGGCGTCGTGCGCGTGCCTTCGACATTTTCGATAACCTTGGGCTTGCCGCCTTCCATCACCGCGACGCAGCTGTTCGTGGTGCCGAGGTCGATCCCGATCACTTTGGCCATTTATACTCGTCCTTGTTGCTTCGTAGGCGCCCTGAAAAGGCACGCCATCCATGGGTTCATGGGCGCGATATAGGTGCGCTAATCCTTGGCACAAGGGCTTTGAAGGCTTATCGGGGATACGAAAATGTTGCGCTTTTACGGAGTCCTCCCGAAATGAAACCCTTCGCTCTTGCCGCCCTTGCCGCCGCGTCCCTCAGCCTCACCGGTTGCGGCGAAAATCTGGGCGCGGGGCAGCAGCTCAACGTCGTCAGCGGCCATATCGTGATGGGGGCGACGCCCGATCGGCCCGCAGTCGGCTATTTCCGCGTCGAGGGCGGCCCGCGCGACGTCGAACTGGTCGCGGTGACCGCCGACCTCGCGCAGCGCGTCGAGATGCACGAAAGCGTGCGCGAAAACGGCATGATGATGATGAAGCCGCTCGAACGCGCCGCGGTGCCCGCCAAGGGCGAGCTGGTGTTCAAGCAGGGCGGCAAGCATCTGATGATCTGGGGCATCAACGGCGCCGCGGTGCGCGCGGGCAAGCTGCCGATGGCGTTTGTTTTCACCAACAACAATAATGAACGCATCCTGTTCGACATGGTGATCAAGCCCGCCGAAGGGGCAACCGGCGAAGCGGCGATGGACCATGATGCGATGGGGCACGGCGCCGATAAGGGCGCCGAAACGGCAGCGCCGGCCGCCGAGAAGAAATAGCGCGGGTGTCCAACGCCGACGTCGTCATTGCTAGCGAAGCGAAGCAATCTCCAGCCCCCGGCGGCGCGCGATTGCCGCGCGCGGGAGATTGCCGCGTCCCCCGGATCATGTCCGGGGTCTTCGCAATGACGGGGTTTTGATGTCGCGTCCCTCCCGCCCCCTGACCAGCGGCGAAATCGTGCTTGCGCGCGGCGTGTTCGGCGGTGCGATCGCTTATGACCGTGTGCGCGTAAACCATCATAAATGGGCTTTCTTCCAGCCGCGCCACATCGTCATGGCGCCGATGGGCCACCTGCATTTCAACCCGCACGGCGACCTCTATTGCGACGATTTCAGCGCCGCGTCGCAGCGCCTGCAAGGGCTGTTCGTCCACGAGATGACGCATGTGTGGCAGGCGCAGACGCGCGGCCGCTGGTATCTGGTGCTGATGCGTCACCCATTCGCGACCTACAGCTACAGGCTCAAACCCGGCTGGCCGCTCGCCCGTTACGGGTTGGAGCAGCAGGCCGAGATCGTACGCCACTACTGGCTGCTGACGCAGGGGGTGGTCGTGGGCGGCGCGCCGGGGGCCGATGCCTATCGGGCGATCTTGCCGGCGTCGTGGCGGGTTGATGTCTGAACGCGGCCGAAAGCTGCCACTAATCCTCCCTGTGGCGAAGCCATGGGGAGGTGGCAGCGCGAAGCGCGGACGGAGGGGCAATTACGCCAACGTCGCCGCCCCTCCACCATCGCCTGCGGCGACGGTCCCCCTCCCCATGGCTTCGCCACAGGGAGGATGTAACGTCCGCTCACCACTCCAAACCAGACATCCCCCAAAAAACCGCTGTCCTACATGATCCGACTATGCCAGCCTTCACCCCGGCTCTTTCAATATGTAGACAAAAGCGATCGCTGCCCGGCCTGCGGACGCGCGCAACCGCACGTTGCGGCATGTCCGGTCCGAACGATCGATCGGCCGCCGCACAAGGCTGACTTTCCCTGAACTTTGGGAGGATCCCGCGGCCCTTGCGCCAATCGGATTGCGGGCGCGCCGGGCTGACCTTTCCTGACCTTTGGGAAGATTTCTCGCCGGGCGCCACTCCAATTAACCCCTAGCCAAGGCACCGGCGTTCGTCCTATGTTCCGCGCATGGATGGACCATCGCTTGTCATCGCCCTTGTCGCTCTTGCCGTCGGCGCGCTCGTCGGCTGGCTGTTTGGCGGTCGCCAGTCGGGCGCGCTGAAGGCCGAGCGCGACGGGCTCGCCGAGCGCTTCAGGAGCGCGGTCACCGACCTTGCTGCCGAAGCCGAAGCGCGCAAAGCAGCCGACATCCAACTCGCGGCGCTGCTCGCTGAACAGAAGGCGCGCGATGCCGCGCACGATGCGCAGATCGCGCAGCTGACCCAAGCGCAGGCCGCGCTTACCGCGCAGTTCCGCGAGGTCGGACAGGCGATGCTCGGCGAGGCGCAAAAGGCGTTTCTCGATCGCGCCGAGGCGCGCTTCAGGGAAAGCGAGGCGACGGCGGGCCAGAATCTGAAGGCGCTGCTTCAGCCCGTCCACGAACGGCTGGAGAAATATGAGACCGAGGTGAAGAAGGTCGAAACCGAGCGGCAAAGCGCGTTCGGCATGTTGCAGGGGCAGATCGAATCGATGCGCGCGCAGAGCGAGCGCGTGTCGAGCGAGGCGGCCAAGCTCGTCAACGCGCTGCGCAACGCGCCGAAAGCCCGCGGCCGTTGGGGCGAACAGCAACTGCGTAACGTGCTCGAAAGCTGCGGGCTCAGCGAACATGCCGATTTCCAGACCGAGGTCAGCGTCGACGGCGGCGAGGCCGGGCGCCTGCGCCCCGACGTTGTCGTGAAAGTCCCCGGCGGGCAGAGCCTCGTCATCGATGCCAAAGTGTCGCTCAATGCCTATCAGGACGCGTTCGGCGCGGTCGACGAGGGTGAAAAGACGGCGCATCTTGCGGCGCACGCCGCCGCGATGAAGGCGCATGTCAACGCACTCGGCGCCAAGGCCTATTGGAACCAGTTCGACGACACGCCCGATTTCGTCGTGATGTTCGTCCCCGGCGAACATTTCCTCGCTGCGGCGCTCGACCATGATCACGAGCTTTGGGACTATGCCTTCGAACGCAAGGTGCTGCTCGCGACGCCGACCAATTTGATCGCGATCGCGCGCACGGTCGCAGCGGTGTGGCGGCAGGAAAAGCTCGCCAACCAGGCGCGCGAAATCGCGATGCTGGGCAAGGAGCTTTATGCGCGCATGTCGGTGATGGGGTCGCATATCGCGCGCGTCGGCAAGAATCTCGATCAGGCGACCGGTGCCTATAATGCCTTTGTCGGAAGTTTCGAATCGCAGGTGCTGACACAGGCCAAGCGCTTCGAGGCGCTCGACATCGAAACCGGCGGGCGGGAGATCCCGGCGCTCCCGGTCGCAGAACAGGCGGCGCGCCCGCTGGCGAAGCTGGCATCGGCGCCCAGCGCGGTGAACGATGGCGATTGAACGCAGATAGATCGTCGCCCCCGCGAAGGCGGGGGGCCGCTAGCGGTTTACGCGACGCCGCCGAGTAAGCTCGATAACGGCCCCCGCCTCCGCGGAGGCGACGGTCAAATCACCCGCTTCAACACCGCCGTTTGCCCGTCCGCACCGCTGATCTCCAGCGTTCCGTCGCTCGGAAAGCTCAGGCGCAGCGGCCCCTGCATCAGTGCAAAGAAGGCGCTTTCCTGCGTCATTCCCGCGCCGGGGCACGCCATCTCGGTCGCCATCAGCGGCCCCGCGGTAAGGGTGCCGTCCGCCACCGAATAGCCACCCGAAAAGCGGTTGCAGCCCGCGCTGCCGCTCAGCCGGTCGCTTTCGAACGCCAGCGAGGTCGGCCGGTCGGGGGCGACGGGCACCCCGGCGATCGAAACGAAAGTCCAGCTGGTCCCCGCCAGCGCGTCGGGCGGCAATATGCCTCCGCCGCATCCCTTTACGGTCTTGCCGTCGGCGGTCACCGTCACCGTGTCGGCATAGGTGCGGTCGCTCATCCCGTCGCTGCACGGTCCGGGCGTTACCTCGACCGTCAGCCGGCTGGCAGCATAGCGCTTGCCCCCAGTTGTGACCTGCGCACCCGGATTGGGCACCGCGATCACCGTCTCGCCATAATCGCCGTCATAATTCAGCCGTTCGGGAGTAATCTCCAGCGTCCAGCCGGGCTCGGTGCCAAGCGCCATATAAGCCGCGGGTGCCTTATCCGGGCGTTGCGGCGTTTCGGCAGCGGGGGCGCACGCCGCGAGGGCTGGGAAGGCAAGCAGGGGCAACAAGCGGATCATCACAAGCTCCTTTTCTCCGCTCGTGTCGAGCGAAGTCGAGACACCCATCGGCTTTGCACAAGGTCGAGAGGCATCTCGACTTCGCTCGATGCAAGCGGGGGAGAAGGAGATAATAGCATGATGCTGGCCGGCGGCTGAATCAAAATGCCGCAACTCGTTCAGCCCCGCCGCTGGTTCAGCACCTCATACGCCATCACCGCTGCTGCAACTGCGGCGTTCAGGCTGTCGGCCTTGCCCAGCATCGGCATCTTGACCCGCACGTCGGCGGCGTCGGCATATTCGGGGGGCATCCCCTGCGATTCATTGCCCGTCAGGATGAAGGTGGGCGCGGCATAGCGAACCGCCTGATAATCCTCGGTATCATCGCCCAGCCACGTCGCGACCAACTGCCCCGGCCCTTGCCGCAGCCACGGCAGGAACTCGTCCCAGCGCGCCTGCACCAGCTTTTGCGTAAAGATCGCGCCCATGCTGGCGCGCACCGCCTCGACTCCATAGGGATCGGTACTGTCGTCGAGCAGGATCAGCCCGCCCGCGCCGACCGCGTCGCCGGTGCGCAGCATCGTGCCGAGATTGCCGGGATCGCGGAGCCGCTCGGCGACCAGCCAGATCGGCGCCGCGCTGCGGTCAATGTCGGCAAGCGTCGCGGCAGGTTCGGCATAGATGCCGACGACCGTCTGCGGATTATCCTTGCCCGACAGTTTCGACAGGATCGCCGGCGTCGTGTCGATCACCTCGCCGCCCGCGGCGAGCGTCGCATCGATGAGCGCCTGTGCCAGCGGATGCGCCGCGCCTTCGGGGCCGAGGAAGAGCCAGCGGGGCAAAACGCCCGCCTCGCGCGCTTCGGTCGCGATGCGCAGCCCTTCGGCCAGAAACAGCCCCTCGGCGCGGCGATGGCGCTTTTCGCGCAGCAACCGCATCCGCTTGACCAGCGGGTTGGAGAGGCTTTCAATTTGGGAGCGGCGACCGGTCATCCGGTCAATCCTCGCCGAAGCTGTCCTTGACCAGCCCGACGAGTTTGAGCAGCGCGGCGTCGGCGCCGTCGCCGCGCGTATGGATGGTGATCGTATCGCCCTTGGCGGCGCCGAGCATCATCAGTCCCATGATCGAGGTGCCGTTGACGCGCGATCCGCCCTTTTCGACTTCGACCGACACCGTTTCGGGCAGGCGGCTGACAAAGGTCACGAATTTGGCGCTCGCGCGTGCGTGCAGCCCGCGCTGGTTGGTAATCTCGACGGTCTCGGAAACCTCGTTCACGGCCCCACTCCCAGCATTTCGGACGCGACCGAGATATATTTCTGGCCCGCTTCCTTCGCCGCAATTACCGCGGCGCGCAGTTCCATCGACTTGCGCGCGCTTTCGAGGCGGATCAGCATCGGCAGGTTGACCCCGGCGATCACTTCGGTCCGCCCGGCTTCGAGCAGGCTGATCGCAAGGTTCGACGGCGTGCCACCGAACAGGTCGGTCAGCATCACGACGCCGCGGCCTTCATCGACGTTGCGGATCGCATCGGCGATTTCCTTGCGCCGCATCTCCATATTGTCGTTGGGTCCGATGCACACGGTGGCGACGGCGCGCTGCGGGCCGACGACATGCTCCATCGCGCGCACCATTTCTTCGGCGAGGCGGCCGTGCGTGACGAGCACCATTCCCAAGAGCGGCAGAGCCTTGTCGTTCGGCATGCAGTGATCGACCTTTATCGTTCGCCGCCGGATGCGGTCGCAATCGGCGGGGGTTTGCCCTCAAGCCCATCTTGCGGGGCAGAGTCAAGATTGCGGTGGGTCAATACTGGCTCATATCCGGACGCACGCAGCGTTTGCGCAACGCGCGCGGCGACATGGACCGAGCGATGGCGCCCGCCGGTGCAGCCGAACGCGACGGTGACATAGCTTTTACCCTCGGCGCGGTAGCGCGGCAGCAAGGTCAGGATCAGCCGCTCGATCTGCGACACGCTGTCCTCATAGGCCGGGTCGGCGATGACATAGGCGGCGACATCGGGGTCGAGCCCCGTGCCGGGCTTCAGCTTTGCATCCCAGTGCGGGTTGCGAAGATAGCGCATGTCGAACACCAGGTCGGCGTTGCGCGGCAGCCCGCGGGCAAAGCCGAAGCTCAATATGTTGAGCGCGGGTTCGCCGTCGCCGGCATCGCCGAAGCGCTGGCGCACCTCCTGCTGCAAATCGTTGCTCGTATAATTGGTCGTGTCGACGACATGCTCGGCCCAGCGGCGGAGCGGCTCCATCATCTCGCGTTCGCGCGCAATCCCGTCGGCAGCGGGGCGGTCCTCGGCGAGCGGGTGGCGACGGCGCGTTTCGGAAAAGCGGCGTTCGAGCTCGGCGCCCGCGCAATCGAGGAACAAGGTCTGAATGTCGCGCCCGCCGCCCTCGCGCAATTCCTTGATCCGCCGCACGAGCAGCGCGGGACGAAACCCCCGGCTCCGGCTGTCGATGCCGATCGCGAGCGGTCTCCCAGTCTCGGCGCGATTCATCGGTGCGTCGATCAGCGCTTCGAGCAGGGCAAGCGGCAGGTTGTCGACAACCTCCCAGCCCAGATCCTCCAGCACCTTCAGTACGGTCGATTTGCCCGCACCCGACAGCCCGGTGACGAGGAGCATCCGCGAATCGGTTTCCGGGGCGATCGCTCCGCTCATGCCGCAGGTGCCAGCCGTTCGAGTGCGAGCATGATCTTGATCGGCGCCGAAACCTCGAACGCCGACAGCAGCAGCGCGGGAATCGGATAACCCGCGACCATTTCGACCTGCCCGACCGCGGGCATTCGGTCATAACGGTCGGTCAGTCGAACTGCGAGTGCCAGCGGCACCGGCGCGGTCCATGGTCGTTCGACGATGCCGATCCCGCGCACCTCCAGCTTGCCGGCAAGATTCTCCGGCGGGCGGCACCAGAGCCGACCCCGGTCGAACCAGACATCGCAGCGGTCGTCGGCGACCAGCCGTGCGCCGCGGTCGATCAGTCGCAGCGCCAGATCCGACTTGCCCTGCCCCGAATTGCCGAGAATCAGCACTCCGCCATTGCCCGCCGCGACGCAGCTGGCATGAATGTTGACGATTTCGGGCCTGGTCCGGCTTGGCAGCATGGCAAGCAGGCTTACCGGCGACGAAGCGGGGCTGCAAGGCGATAGGACGCGGCGGAGCGAGGGGGCGTCAGGCGGCGGCCGTCCCGCTGTCGCTCGCGGGCAGGGTGATCAGCAGGCTCGCGCCCGGCTTGCCGTCGTCGCGGTCGCGTGCGCTGATCGTCCCGCTATGGCCCTCGACAATTGTCCGCGCGATCGCAAGGCCCAGCCCGCTGTGGCGGCCAAAGGCTTCGCCCGCCGGCCGTTCGCTGTGAAAGCGCCGGAAAACCGCCTCGCGCTGCGCAGGGTCGATGCCGGGCCCGTCGTCGTCGACGCGGACATGCACTTCGTCGCCCAGCCGCGTCGCGGCGATGCAGACAAGGCCGGAGTTGGGGGTGAAGCTGATGGCGTTGTCGATGACGTTGTCGATGGCGCGTTCGAGGCGGTGGCCGTCGCCCATCACGATCGTGGTGCCCTTGCGCGGCCGCGCGAAGGCGATACGCGGGTGCGGCGAATCGGGGTCGATGCGCGCCTTGCGCGATGCGAGCATCGATTCGATCATCATCCCGACGTCGATCGGTTCGAACAGTGTGCGCGACAATTGCGCGTCGACGCGGCTCGCCTCGCTGATATCGTTGACGAGCCGATCGAGCCGCCGCACATCCTCGTCGGCGATCGCGAGCAGCTGTGCGCGCTGTTCGTCCGACTGGACACGCCCCAGCCCCTCGATCGCCGAGCGCACCGACGCGATCGGGTTCTTGAGTTCGTGCGTTACATCGGCGGCGAAATGCTCGCCCGCGTCGATGCGTTCGCGCAGCGCCTGCGTCATGTCGCTGAGGGCCCGCGCGAGCGTGCCGATCTCGTCGCGGCGGCTGGGCAGGCGCGGCACGACGACTTCGCGCGCGCGGCCGAGGCGGACGCGCACCGCCGCGCGCGCCAGCCGCCGCAGCGGGCGGACGATCGTGCGCGCGAGGAACAGCGACAGGAGAGTCGAGGCGATCAGCACCATCGCGACGACGACGGCCAGCCGAAACCGCTCGGCGCGCACGGTGCGCGTGATGTCGCGGGCGTTCAGCGTCATCAGCACCGTCTGCGGCGTTTCCAGCTCGACGACGCGCGCCGCACTCAAAAGCGGCGTGCGTTCGGGGGCGTAGCGAAAGCGGCTGGCGGGCAGCCCGCCGCGCTGCGCCTCGACCACTTCGGGCCACGCCGCGGCCATGTCGACGACGGGTTCGCGAAAATCGGGATAGGTCGGCGCGCCGACAATCCAGTCGATGCCGCGATCCATCGCACGCGCGGCATCGCGCTGCCACGCCTGCAAATTGGGGTCGCGCAGCGTATAGGTCGGCACGCCGCTTTCGAAACTGTCCGAAAGGCGGCGGCCATCGGCAGCATAGAAGCGCAGGCGCGACTCGGTGGCTTCGGCAAATTCGGCGATCAGCCGGTCGCGCTCTTCCGGGCGCGCTGCCTCGAGCGCGTTGTCGAGCATCGCAAGCTGGTCCTTCATCACTTCGATGCGCGTATCGACCAGCCGGGTGCGATAGGTGTCGAGGTAATAAAAACCGCCCGCGAGCAGCGCGACGGCCAGGATATTGACCGCCAGGATACGCGTCGTCAGCGACCAGCGCGCCGACCAGACGAGCGGCGATTCCTCCTGTTCGGCCACGCTCGCGTCGGGGGGCAGGGGATCAGCTTTCGTCGGCAAAGCGGTATCCAGCGCCATAAAGGGTGGCGATCGCATCGAAATCGGGGTCGACCTCGCGGAACTTGCGGCGCAGCCGCTTGATGTGGCTGTCGATCGTCCGGTCGTCGATATAGACATCGTCCTGATAGGCGGCGTCCATCAGCTGGTTACGGCTGCGCACGATGCCGGGGCGGCTCGCGAGCGTTTCGAGGATCAGAAATTCGGTGACGGTCAGTGTCACGTCCTTGCCGTCCCAGCTGACCTTGTGCCGCGCCGGGTCCATTTGCAGCCGCCCGCGGGTGATCGGCTCGGCGACGGGTTCGTCGTCGTCGCTCGGCGCGGCGCGGTTGAGTTCGACGCGGCGCAGGATCGCGCGGATGCGTGCGATCACCAGCCGCTGCGAAAACGGCTTGGCGATATAATCGTCGGCGCCCATCGCCAGCCCCAATGCCTCGTCGATCTCGTCATCCTTGCTGGTCAGGAAGATGACGGGAAGCTGGCTTTTTTCGCGCAGGCGGCGCAGCAGTTCGAGCCCGTCCATCCGCGGCATCTTGATGTCGAAGACGGCGAGATCGGGCGGATTGTCGATCAGCGGTTTCAGCGCCGCCTCGCCGTCCGAATAGACGCGCGTGACGAACCCCTCGGCCTGAAGCGCGATCGACAGCGATTGCAGGATGTTGCGGTCGTCGTCGACCAGCGCGATGGTTGCCGTCATGCTCTTTCCGTTGGGCGGGGCCGCAGGCTGGGTTAGCCGATCCCCACGCCACCGACAACTGCCACGGAACGGGACAGCGACGCGCTGGAATCTTTTGACCTGTCCCCCCATCCTCGCTAACGCGGCCCTTAATCTAAGGAATCGGCGTCACGTCGGCACCCATGGGAATGCGGGCCTGCCCCTTTGCGCGGCAGCTGCTGCATACCTATGCAATCGGGCCGACGGACTTGGGAAAGGCTTGAACGATGACACAGATGGCGATCGGCAATCAGACCGTCGAAACGCAGGCGGAAGTGGCCGAAAACTGGGGCCCTTCGGCGCTGATCGAAGAAGCCATCCGCCATGGCGAAGGCCGCCTCGCCAAGGACGGCCCGCTGGTCGTTGCGACGGGCAAGCACACCGGGCGCAGCGCCAAGGACAAGTTTATCGTCCAGGACGATGAAACGCGCGATACGATCTGGTGGGGCAAGACCAATGTCCCGATGACGCCCGATCATTTCGCGGCGCTCAAGGCCGATTTCCTCGCGCATCTCGCGTCGCGGCCGCGACTTTATCGCCAGCAGCTGTTCGGCGGATCGCAGCCTGAGCACCGCGTTGCCGTGCAGGTCGTGACCGAATTTGCCTGGCACAGCCAGTTCATCCGTACGCTTCTCTGCCGCCCGACGGCCGATGAGCTGGCGGCATTCGCGGCCGAATATACGATCGTCGACCTGCCCAGCTTCCGCGCCGACCCGGCAAAACATGGCACGCGCAGCGAAACGGTCATCGCCGTCAATTTTACCGAAAAGCTGATCCTGATCGGCGGCACGCAATATGCCGGCGAAATGAAGAAGTCGGTGTTCGGCATCCTCAATTACCTGCTTCCGGTGAAGCGCGTGATGCCGATGCACTGTTCGGCGAACATCGGTCCGAAGGGCGATACGGCGGTCTTTTTCGGCCTGTCGGGCACCGGCAAGACGACGCTCTCGGCCGACGCCTCGCGCACGCTGATCGGCGATGACGAGCATGGCTGGTCGGATACGGCGGTCTTCAATTTCGAGGGCGGCTGCTATGCCAAGATGATCCGCCTGTCGCCCGAGGCCGAGCCCGAGATTTTCGCGACGACCAAGCGTTTCGGCACGGTGCTCGAAAATGTCGTGATGGACCCCGAAACGCGCGAGCTCGATTTCGACGACGCGAGCCTCGCAGAGAACAGCCGTGGCAGCTACCCGATCGATTTCATTCCGAACACGTCGGAAAAGAATATGGGGCCGGTGCCGCAGAATATCATCATGCTGACCGCCGACGCCTATGGCGTGCTTCCCCCGATCGCGAAGCTCACCCCCGATCAGGCGATGTATCACTTCCTGTCGGGCTACACCGCGCGCGTCGCCGGCACCGAAATCGGCGTGACCGAGCCCGAGGCGACCTTCTCGACCTGTTTCGGCGCACCTTTCATGCCGCGCCATCCGTCGGTCTATGGCAATTTGCTGAAAGAGCGGATCGCCAAGGGCGGCGTCCAGTGCTGGCTCGTCAACACCGGCTGGACCGGCGGCATGGCGACGATGGAGGGAATCAAGCGGATGCCGATTAAGGCGACGCGCGCGCTGCTCAATGCGGCGCTCGACGGCAGCCTGAACGATGCCGAATTCCGCCGCGATCCCTATTTCGGCTTCATGGTTCCCGTCGCGGTGCCGGGCGTCGATGCCAGCCTGCTCGACCCGCGCGAAGCCTGGGCCGACAAGGCGGCGTACGACCGCACCGCGCAAACGCTGGTCCAGCAATTCATCGACAATTTCGCGCAATTTGAAAGCCATGTCGACGAAGGCGTCCGTCAGGCCGCCCCGCAGGCCACCGTCGCAGCATAATCCACCCGGTTCTTTCCGGGTGGTCGATCACCCGGAAGGACCGGACCAATGACCACCGATTATAAGCCGCGCCTGTTCGAGCGCGATTCCGACATCCACGCGCTGGGCGAGGGACTGCTGGCCTGCACCCTGCCACGCGCCGCGTGGACGCACGAGGCCCATCTGGCCGCGTGCCTGTGGCTGCTCACCGAGCGCTCCAACATCGACATCGACGCGGAAATCGGCACGATCATCCGCCGCTTCAACGAAAGCGTCGGCGGGGTGAATGACGATAGGCAAGGGTATCACGACAGCATCACCCGCACCTATGTCGCCGGGGTGCGGCTGTTCCTGTCCGAAACGGCCGAAACAGGTCTGACTGCGCGCGTCAACGCGCTGCTTTTTTCGGATATGGGCCGCCGCGACTGGCCACTGCGTTTTTACGGCCGCGAGCTGCTGTTTTCAGTCGCGGCGCGGCGGGGGTTTGTCGAGCCCGATCTCCAGCCCTTGCCGGCTTAAAGCGCCATCCCCGGCGTCCACTCGCTTTCGGCCAGGAAGGCGGCGGGATCCTGCATCTCGATGATTTCGCGCAGTGCCGCCGTCTTGTCAGCGGACCGGGTGTAATGCGCCTTGGCGACGCGATAGCCGATCCAATAGCCCAAGTCGCCCGGCCAGCCGTCGCTGCCCTGCTGGTTATAGAGCCAGCGCGACCCGTTCGCCTTGCCGTCCTTTTCGGGGAGGAAGGCGGCCTCCAGCTCCGCTTCGCGGCCCTTCGCCCATTGGTGGAGCCGCGGATAGGCAACCGACCCGGTCATCTGCTCGGCGACGAATTCGGCCGCACCCTCGACGAGCGCGGCGTGGAGCACCGTGTCATCCTCGCTCTCTACCTGGGCAAGCGGTTGCTGCGCGTGGACATATTCGTGCGCGATGACGTGAACGAAGCGATCCTCGTCATCGGCCTCGACGAACTTCGCCATGCACAAGGTTTCCAGTCCGATATAAAGACCTTTGGCGTTTGCGGTTCCCGCAGTGCTCCCGCGGCCGATCGCGATCGTGATCGGCGGGAATTTCGCTTGCGGATAGAGGGTCGCAAGCCGTTCGGTTGCGGTGACCAGGCGGGTGCGGACATTCCCGAGCTTCGCCGCGCAGCCGCGTGCATCGCTGAACAGCTGCGGCTTGTCGCGGAGCGCGACGGCAAGCTTTTCAGGCGTGATGCGCCGCAGCGCCATGAATTCGACCAGCCCCGGCGAGGGAGTGGCAAGGTAGCGCGCGGCAAGTGCGTCGGGGTCCGATGCAAGGGCGGGATCGTCGTAGAGGGCAAAGAAGCGTTCGACGTCGGACGTGTCGATCACGACGCGCGGCGTCGCGGCAGGGGTATCAAAGGCGTGAGCGTTGGTGCCCCCGATTACCGATGCCACAAGCGCGACGACTGCCGCCACGAACTGCTTCATGCCTTTCCTCCTTCACATATTCATCGATATTTGCGCGAGCGGACAATCTCGCTCGGGGCCTGACTTTGGACCTCTGCCGTCCTACAGTGCCATCCCTGGCGTCCAGCCGCTTTCGGCCAGAAAGGCTGCGGGATCCTTCATCTCGATTATCTCGCGCAGTGCGGCCGCCTTGTCGGGCGCCCGGTTGTAATAGCTTTTGACAATCCGGTAGCCGACCCAATAACCAAGATCGCCCGGCCAGTCCGGTGTGCCAAGCTGGTTGTAAAGCCACCGCGACCCTTGCGCCTTGCCGTCTATTTCGGTCAGGAAATCGCGTTCGATCGCGGCCGCGCGCCCGTCCGCCCAGCGGTGCAAATGCGTGTACGCGACCGATCCGCCGATCTGTTCGGAGACAAATTCGGCGGCGCCTTCGACGAGGGCGGCGTGGAGCACAGTTTCGCTGTCGCTTTCGACCTGCGCCAGCGGTTGCTGGGCATGGATATATTCATGCGCGATGACATGGACGAAACGGTCTTCGTCGTCGGCTTCGAGAAATCTGGCGGCGCATAGCGCTTCGAGTGAGACGTACAGCCCCTTGGCATTTGCAGCGGCGACCGGCGCGCCGCGGCTCAACGCGATAGTGATCGGCGGAAAGGTCGCCGGCGGATAAAGCTCGGCCAGCCGGTCCGTCGCCGCCGTCAAGCGGCCGCGGACGTTGCCGAGCGTTTTTGCGCAGCTCCGCGCATCGCGGTAAAGGTCGGGCTTGTTGCGCAGCGCCGCAGCGACCCGTTCGGGCGTGATCCTGCGCATCGCCATATATTCGACGAGCCCCGGCGAGGGGGTGGCGAGATAGCGCGCAGCGAGCGCATCGGGGTCCGAGGCAAAGGCGGGATCGTCGTAGAGGGCAAAGAAGCGTTCGACGTCGGAGGTGTCGATCACGACGCGCGGCGTCGCGGCAGGGGTATCGGAGGCATGGGCCGGCGGGGCGGCGATCAGGGTCGCCGCGAGGGCGACGATTGCGGTCGCGCGCTTCATGCTTTTGCCCCCGCCACATATTCGGCGACATTCAACGCGAGCACGTCGAGCGGGACGTTGCCGCCCTTGACCACCACGTCGTTGAAATCGCGCAGGTCGTATCTCGCACCCAGCGCCGCCTGCGCCAGCCCGCGCTGGCGGACGATCTCGCTGTGCCCGACCTTGTATCCGCACGCCTGCCCGGCCCAGCTGCAATAGCGGTCGACCTCGCTCGCGACCTCGAGCGGGTTCGAACCATTTTCTTCGACGAAAAAGCGTACTGCCTGCTCGCGCGACCAGCGTTTCGCGTGCAGGCCAGTGTCGACAACGAGGCGGCAGGCGCGAAAGGCCAGCGACTGGAGATAGCCCAGCCGCCCGACCTCGAAATCGTCATAGAGGCCCAGCTCGTCGGCGAGTTGTTCGGCATAGAGCGCCCAGCCCTCCGAATAGGCGTTGAACGCCAGCATCGTGCGGATGAGCGGCATCGAATGCGCATATTCGCCCTGCCAGACATGGCCGGGGATCGCCTCGTGCATCGCCAAATCGGGAAGCGAATATTTGCTGTGCAGGTCGGTGGTGCGCAAATTGATCCAGAAGCGTCCCGGGATGCTGCCGTCGATCGATCCCGCGCCGCCATAGGCCGCAGGCGCTCCCGGCTCTTCGGCGAGCGGCAGCCGCTTCACCTCGACATTGCCCTTCACCAGGGTGCGGAAGGCGCGCGGCAGCTCGGCGCGGATCTTGCCCAGCCATGTGTCGATATAGGTGACGATTTCGGCGCGGCCGGCGTCATTGTCGGGGAATTTGTAGCGCGGGTCCTTGGCAAGCGCGTTCATCCGGTCACCGACCGAGCCTTGCGTGTAGCCCAGCTTCTTCAGGATCGGGTCCATCCGGCCATGGAGTTCCGCGAGTTCGCGGCGGCCCATTTCATGAATCTCGTCAGGGGTCATGCGCGTCGTGGTCGAGGCGCGCAGCCCCCACGCATACCATTCGTCGCCGCCGGGCCGCGCCCACAGGCCGGGGTCCATCGTCGCCCGCGGCCGCTGGGCCTTCAGCTCGGCAAGCTGGCGTTCGAGCGCGGCAACGACGGGACCCTGCACGATCTTTGCGGCCCGCGCGCGCCAGTCGCCGCCCAGCTTGGCCGCGGCCGCGCGGCGGTTCAGGCTTTCGACCATCGATCCGCCCGCTTTCGCATCGGCGAGGCTCGTCTCAATCTGCGCGACCGCCTTGTCGATCAGGAAGGCGGGCGCGATCAGCCCCTGCGCGCCTGCGGCCTTCAGCCGCTCGGTCTCACCGTCGAGCGCGCCCGGAAAGGCATTGAGGCGCGCGAGGTACGCCTCGGCATCGGCAGAGGTGCGAACCGGATGATCGCTATCGAGGAATTTCGGGACATCGAGATAGGCGCCGACGTTCTGGATCACGACATAGGGCGTGTTGCGCCATCCGCCGACCGCGACATCGCCATAGGGTAGGGCAAAACCCGCAAGCGCGACGTCATAGGCGCTTTCGACGACGGCCAGGCTGGTGCGTGTGCCATGGTCGAGCCCCGCCTTGTCGAACGCGCGAAGACGCGCGGCGTCGGCCTTCAGCGTGTCGGCAAGCGCCTGCACACCCGCCGCCGATCGATCGCCGAGCTGCCCGCGCATCGCCGCGCGGTCGCCGGTGTCGATGCCGAGCGATGTCGCGCCCTCGGGCGAATGGGCGAGGAGATTGTCGCCCACCGAATCGAGCAACTGCTGCGCGCTATTCTTGGGAGCGCCCTGCAACGCCGCAGCAGGTCCGGCGATGGCGATGCCCGCGGTGCCCGCGCCAAGGGCGGCAAGCGTGTGACGGCGGCTGACGGGGACGGAAAGCGGATGATGCACTGGCGGCTCCCTGCGACCTTGTTTCGGTTGAAACCTGTTTAGGCGGCGCGGCGCGGCGGTCAATGAAAAGGGGCAGTCAAACCGATACTTGGCCGCCCCCGATCGAAATTTATGGAGCGTTGGTCGTTGGGTGAGGCCGGAGGTGCGGGCACGCTCCACCCATTGTGGATAAACCCGGCACAGGCCTGTGGATCAGCCGTTGAGACTGCGGCGGATCGCGGCGATTTCGGCGTCGAGTTCGCTGTCGGCGACGCGCAGCGCCTCGACCGTGCGGACAGCGTGAATCACCGTCGAATGGTCGCGGCCGCCGAAACGGCGCCCGATTTCGGGGTAGGAGCGCGGCGTGAGTTCCTTGGAGAGATACATGGCGACCTGACGCGGGCGGGCAATCGCGCGGACGCGGCGCTTCGAGCTCATTTCCGACTTGTCGAGCCGGTAATGCGCGCAGACCGCACGCTGGATCTCGTCAATCGTGATGCGCGGACGCGCGCTGCGGACATTTTCGGCCAGCCGGTCTTCGGCCAGCGCCAGATCGACACGCACACCGGTGAGCGCAGCATAGGCGAGCAGCTTGTTGAGCGCGCCTTCGAGCTCACGGATGTTGCGCGTGAAATGCCTGACCAGATAGGCGACGACATCATCGGGCACCTCGACCATCGGCATCGCAGCGAGCCGCTGGCGGATGATGCGTTCGCGAAGATCGTCCTCGGGCGCCTCGATGTCGGCGACGAGCCCGCCCGACAGGCGCGAGAGCAGTCGCGCCTCGACCCCGTCGAGCATCGCGGGCGGGCGGTCGGCGGTAACGACGAGGCGCTTGCCCGCGGTCATCAGGTCGTCGACCGTGTGGAGCAACTCTTCCTGCGTCGAATTCTTGCCGATGACAAATTGCAGATCGTCGAGCAGCAACAGGTCGGCGGCGCGCAGCCGCGCCTTGAACGCCATCATGTCGCCGCCGCGCATCGCGCCGACGAATTCGAGCATGAATTTTTCCGCCGACATCAGGATGATGGTCGCGGTCGGGTGCGCCGCGGCATAATCCTGCGCGATCGCTTGCAACAGGTGCGTCTTGCCCTGCCCGGTGCCCGAGCAGAGATAGAGCGGGTTGAACTGCGGCCGCTCGACCATCGCCATGCGGCGCGCGGCATTGGCGGCGAGGATATTCGAGCGCGCGACGACGAAGCGGTCGAACGACAGACGCGGGTCGAAACCGAGCAGCGCGGGGTTGGCCGCCGGTGCAGGCGCGTTGTCGAACGCCGGCAGCGGCGCCGACGCGAATGTCTCGGCGCGCTCGGTCGCGGCTGCACCGCCGCGCACGTTCACGCCGCGCACCGTGGGCAGCTGCTGCCGCCACGCGAGTTCGAGCCGGTCGCCAAAGCGTTCGTTGATCCAGTTCGCCGAAAAGCGGCTTGCGGTCTCGAGCGTCACGACGCCCGACAGCGCGCAATAATCGGCGAAGCGCACCGGCTTTAGCCAATGATCGAAGGTGCGCGCGCCCAGGTCGCGGCGCAGGCCTTCGGCAACGCGCGGCCAGAGCGCCGCGGCATCGCCGCTCACTGCTCCGCCTTCTGCGTCTTGCCCATGCCGATTGCCGCTTTCTGCCACGCCGTGCCGCCCCCTGTGATCCCCTGGCGCCGGTATCGGACAGCCGCCACGCGCCAATTCGTCGCCTGCGCCGGGCACAGGCTGACCGTTCGGACCAACGGCCCGAAAGGATACGAATCATGTCGATGTGGCGGCCGCCGGCGAAGGCCGACGACGCACCTGTCTAGGCAAGGCGCGCCGAGTCGATCAAGGGGCGCACGTGTAAAAATACTGAAATAAAAATCTTGACTCGTCGTGGCTCGCGGAATCGCGTTAAGAGGCGTTTTTATCTCGATTTTTCATATGGTTATGGGGGATGATGCGGCGCGTCTGCAACGAATCGCCAAATATCCGCGACTTACCGCGCTGCAACACTATTGCCATCGCGATGTCACAATAGCGCATGCAAAAAAGGACCCGCGGGCAAGAAGCCGGCGGGTCCTTTTTGTTCCCTTTGGGGACGGGTCAGATCAGGCGATCGCGTTCACGCTCTTGGTCAGGCGCGAATATTTGCGCGCGACGGTGTTTTTGTGCAGCACGCCCTTGGCGACGCCGCGCGCCATTTCGGGCTGCGCCGCCTTCAGTGCGGTTGCGGCAGCGTCCTTGTCGCCGGCGGCGACGGCGGCTTCGACCTTCTTGACGAGGGTGCGGATACGCGAAACGCGATTCTTGTTCACGACGGCACGCGCCTGGTTGCGGCGGATGCGCTTCTTTGCCTGCGGCGTATTGGCCATAAATTCCTCTAGTCTTTCAAACGGTCAACATGGTCGGAGCGCAGCCGCATCGGAGCAGCCGAATCGCGCATGGAGCGGCGAATCAATGTCCGGATACAGCCGGTTCCGGACGACCGGACCCTGCTCGAAGGGTGCGCGCATAGCGATGAAGGGCGATTTGGTCAATGGCCTTGCGGCAAATATCCGGGCTTAACGCTGGCATTTACGGCAATAGAAGGTCGATCGTCCGCCTTGGACAATGCGTGCAACGATGCCGCCGCATTCGCAAGCCCCGCCCTCGCGCCCGTAGACGCGCCAATCCTTCGCGAAATAGCCGAGATCGCCATCGGGACTCAAGAAATCGCGCAGCGTCGATCCGCCCGCTGCGATCGCCGCCGCAAGCACCGCCTTGATCGCGGGCACGAGCGCGGCGAGTTTCGGCTTGGGCACGTCGGCGGCGGCCGTCAGCGGCGAGATGCGCGCCATGTTGAGCGCTTCGCAGACATAGATATTGCCGAGCCCCGCGACGACCGTCTGGTCGAGCAGCATCGCCTTGACCGGCGCACGGCGCCCCGCGAACGTGCGCGCCAGATGGGCGGCGTCGAAATCATCCGACAGCGGTTCGGGGCCGAGCGTCACGAACGCCGCGAACGACGCCAGCGGGTCGCCCGCCACAAGATCGACCGAGCCGAAGCGCCGCGGGTCGTGGAGGAAGAGCCGGTGCCCCGCACGGGTTTCGAGGAGCAGATGGTCATGCTTGCCCGGCGCGCCCCCCTCGGTCCGCCAGCGTCCCGACATGCCGAGATGAAAGATCATATGATCGTCACGGTCGGTCGAGACGATGCCATATTTGGCGCGGCGCGACAGACCCGTGACGGTCGCGCCGGTCAACCGCTGCGCGAGGTCGGCGGGAAAGGGGCGGCGAAGGTCGGGGCGGAAAGTGGTGACCGCGGTCAGCCTTTGCCCTTCGAGGAAGGGAGCGAGGCCGCGCACGGTGGTTTCGACTTCAGGTAATTCGGGCATATCGCGCATCGGGCTACGCGCCATTTGCGCGGGCGGCAAGGCCCGGCTAAAGGCCGTTCGACTTTACCTCTCCCCTGCAAAGGCGCGCAAACGATGGCCACTCCCGATACTGTCAGCTTCGGCTATGAGCAGGTTCCCGCGGGCGCGAAGACCGCGATGGTCGGCGAGGTGTTCAGCCGCGTCGCGCGCAAATATGACATCATGAACGACGCAATGTCGGGCGGAATGCACCGGCTGTGGAAGGACCGCTTCGTGCGCCGCGTCAAGCCGCGCGCGGGCGAGACGATCCTCGACATGGCGGGCGGCACCGGCGACATCGCCTTCCGCATGGAACCGTCGGGCGCCAGCATCACCGTGGCCGACATCAATCCCGACATGCTGGGGGTCGGCATGGAGCGCGCAGCAGCGCGCGGCATCGACAGCCTGGTCTGGTCCGAACAGAATGCCGAGCGGCTGACCTTCCCCGACCGCTTTTTCGACGCCTATACGATCGCCTTCGGCATCCGCAACGTTACCGACATTCCCCCAGCGCTGAAGGAAGCGCACCGCGTGCTGCGCTTTGGCGGGCGGTTCTTTTGCCTGGAATTTTCGACGAACGAGTGGCCGGGCTTTGCCGAAGCCTACGACGCCTATTCGCATCACCTGGTGCCGAAGCTCGGCAAGCTGATCGCACAGGACGAAGACAGCTATCGTTACCTGATCGAATCGATCCGCCGCTTTCCGCCGATGCCCGAATTTGCGCGGATGATCCGCGAGGCGGGCTTCACCGGGGTCAAGGTCGAACCGATTCTGGGCGGACTCGTCGCGATTCACAGCGGATGGAAGGCGTGAGCGGACGGCATTTTCATCCCCTCCCGCAAGCGGGAGGGGCAGCGAGACTTGCGAACTTGTTCGCTAGTCGCAGCGGAGTGGGCCGTTGCGCTGCCGCATTCTCGCTACGCTCGCGCCCACCCCTAGCCCCTCCCGCCTGCGGGAGGGGAACCGAATGACCCGTCCCGTCACCCATATTGCCCGCCTGCTGAAATGGGGCCGCATCCTCGCGCGCCATGGCGCGCTGCGCGGGATCGAGACCGCACCCGAGACGCCGCCCGGGGTCAAGCGGCTGTGCCGGATCGCACGGCTCGGCACGACCCAGCCGAAAATTCCCGACTATGCCGCCGCCTTTCAGGCGATCGGCCCCGCCGCGGTCAAGCTGGGGCAGACGCTGGCGACGCGGCCCGACCTGGTCGGTGAGGACGCCGCGCGCAACCTGCTGACGCTGCAGGATGCGTTGCCGCCGGTCGCCTTTGCCCGCATCCGGCAGGAGATCGAAGCGACGTTCGAGGCGCCGCTGGAAAGCCTTTACAGCGAATTCGATCCCGAACCCGTCGGATCGGCGTCGATCGCGCAGGTCCACCGCGCGGTCACGACCGACGGACGCCGCGTGGCGGTCAAGATTCGCCGTCCGGGCATCGACAAGCAGTTCGCGCGCGACATCGAAACCTATGAATGGGCCGCCGCGCATCTGGAGGCGCTGGGCGGCGAAGCGTCGCGGCTCCGCCCGCGGCAAGTGATCGCCAATTTTCGCCGCTGGACGCTGCGCGAGCTCGACCTCAGGCGCGAAGCGGCGTCGGCATCCGAACTGGCCGACGCGATGGCGGCGGTGCCCGAATATGAAGTGCCCGCGATCGATTGGGACCGCACGAACAGCCGCGTGATGACGATGAGCTGGATCGACGGCATCAAGATTTCGGACCGTGACGCGCTGATCGCCGCGGGGCATGACATGGAGAGGCTGGCGGCGAACCTGGTCCACGCCTTTTTGCGGCAGGCGATCGCCGAAGGTTTCTTCCACGCCGACATGCACCAGGGCAATCTGTTCGTGAAGGCCGACGGGACGATCGCTGCGGTCGATTTCGGCATCATGGGACGGATCAACCGGCAGGCGCGATACTGGCTGGCCGAAATCCTCTATGGGCTGACCACCGGCAATTATCGCCGCGTCGCCGAGATCCATTTCGAGGCGCAATATGTGCCCGATTATCACAATGTCGACGAGTTCGCGACCGCGCTGCGCGCGGTCGGCGAGCCGATGCGCGGCAAGCCGGTGAGCGAACTCAGCGTCGGCCAGATGCTCGACGGACTGTTCGCGATTACCCGCGATTTCGACATGCAGACCCAGCCGCACCTGTTGCTGCTCCAGAAGACGATGGTGATGGTCGAGGGCGTCGCGACGATGCTGAACCCGCAGATCAACATGTGGGACGTGTCGGGGCCTTTCGTGAAGGAATGGATCCGCGATGAGCTTGGTCCCGAAGCCGCGCTTGCCGATGGCCTGCGCGAACAGGGCAAGACGCTGGCGCTGATTCCCGACATCATCCGCCGTCTCGACCAGCAATTGCCGCGCAAGGGCGCCGCCCCGCCTGCGCCGCCGCTGCCCGACATTCCCCTGATGTGGGAGCGCGGCGAGCGGCGCGTCTGGTGGCGTTATGCGCTGACCGCGGCAGCAGGCGCAGCGGCGGGCGCGGCGGCACTGAACTGGCTGGGTTGAACCCGAATATCATTGCGCATATCATATGCGCAAGGAGAATGGCGATGAACCGTCCGATGCGATTCGACGGGCCAAAGAAGGCCACCAATGTGTCGCTAAACGCGGAACTGGTCGAGGAAGCGCGTACGCTGGGCATCAATGTCAGCGAAGCCTGCCAGACCGGTCTCGCGGCTCAGGTTAAAAACGCAAGATGGGCAAAATGGCAGGAAGAGAATCGCGCGGCGATCGAAGCGTCCAACGAGTATGTGCGTAAAAATGGGCTGCCGCTCGCCAGATACCGGCTATTCTGATGGCGCAATTCGATGTGCGGCGCACGTTGGACGGTGGCTTGGTCGTGGACTGCCAATCCGATCTACTGCGCCACCTCGATACCCGCTTTGTCGTGCCGCTGCTACCGGTCAGCGAATTCGAGGTGGTTGCCCGGCGCCTCAACCCGATCTTCACCGTCGAGGACGCCGGCCATGTTCTATACACGCAGTTCGCGGCGGCCATTCCGGCGCGTCAATTAAGCGAGGTCGTCACGAATCTTGGCGATCACAGCTTTGTTATCATCGATGCGCTTGATGTGTTGCTGACGGGGGTATGACGATGGCACCGAAACGCATCCTGCTTATCGTTGGCGGCGGCATTGCCGCTTATAAGAGCATCGAGCTTGTCCGCCTGCTGCGCAAGGCGGGCATGACGGTGCGCTGCGTCCTCACGCGCGCGGGCGAGCAGTTCGTGACGCCGCTGACGCTCGCGGCATTGAGCGAAAACAAGGTTTATATCAGCCTGTTTGACCTGAAGGACGAGGTCGAGATGGGGCATATCCAATTGAGCCGCGAGGCCGATCTGGTCGTCGTCGCCCCCGCGACGGCAGACCTGTTGGCCAAGATGGCCGGGGGACAAGCCGACGATCTGGCGACGACCTTGCTGCTCGCGACCGACAAGCCGGTGCTCGCCGCGCCCGCGATGAATGTGCGCATGTGGCTGCACGCGGCGACGCAGCGCAACGTCGCCACCTTGCGCGGCGACGGGGTGACGGTAATGGCGCCCGACGAGGGCGAGATGGCGTGCGGCGAATATGGGCCGGGACGCCTGCCCGAACCCGAGGCGATTTTTGCGGCGATTGAGGCGGCGCTGGCGAACGCGCCCGCCCCCTCGATCCTGTCAGGGCAGCCCGATTTCGCGCCCGCCAATCACCGGCCGCTCCACGGCCGCCGCGTCCTTGTCACCGCGGGACCGACGCACGAGCCGATCGACCCCGTGCGCTATATCGCCAACCGGTCGAGCGGCAAGCAGGGCTTTGCGATCGCCGCCGCCGCCGCCAATGCAGGCGCCCAGGTGCTGCTGATCGCGGGGCCGGTACCGCTGCCGACGCCGCCTGGTGTGATCCGCGTCGATGTCGAAACCGCAGTCGAAATGGCCGAAGAAGTGCGCCAGGGCCTGCCGGTCGATGCCGCTATCATGGTCGCCGCGGTCGCCGACTGGCGCGCCGCCGAAAGCCAGGCGCAGAAGATCAAGAAGGATGGCAGCGGGCAGGTTCCGCCACTCGCACTCGCCGAAAATCCCGACATATTGGCGAGTGTCGCGGGGTCGCCTGAACGCCCGCCGCTGCTGATCGGCTTTGCCGCCGAGACCAACGATGTCATCGCCCATGCGCAGGCAAAGCTCGCGCGCAAGGGGTGCGACTGGATCGTCGCCAATGATGTGTCGGCCGACCCAATGGGCGGCGATAGCAACCGGGTGCATATCGTTAGCAAAGACGGGGTAGACAGCTGGGACCGCCTGCCCAAAGCGGCCGTCGCCCGCAAATTGATGGAAAAGATCGCCGATGAACTCGACCGACGCGTCCCCCCTGAATCCGATTGAGATCGCTATCCAGCGGCTGCCCAACGGCGGCGGCCTGCCCCTGCCCGCCTATGCCAGCGATGGCGCGGCAGGGATGGACGTTGTCGCGGCCGAGACGCTGACGATCCGCCCCGGCACGCGTCACGCGGTCGCGACCGGCTTCGCGATGGCGATCCCGGCGGGCTATGAGGTGCAGGTGCGGCCGCGGTCGGGGCTGGCGCTTAAACATGGCATCACCTGCCTCAACACGCCGGGGACGATCGACAGCGACTATCGCGGCGAAGTGAAGGTGATCCTCGCCAATCTGGGCGACGATAATTTCGAGGTGAAGCGCGGCGACCGCATTGCGCAGCTCGTCCCGGCGCTGGTACAGCGCGCGACCTTTGCCGAGGTCGACAGGCTGGACGACACCGCGCGCGGCGCGGGCGGCTTTGGATCGACGGGGGTCGAGAGCGACGCGGCCGACGAAACGACCAAAACCGCAGGCCTCGCTTCGCTGTCGGGTATCAAGCTCCGCCGACCTGCCGAATAGTGCTGAGCGACGCCGAACTTGACCGCTACGCCCGCCAGATCATCCTGCCGGCGTTCGGCGGCGCGGGACAGGCGAAGCTGAAAGCGTCGCATATCGCGATCATCGGCGCAGGCGGGATCGGCTGCCCGGCGATCACCTATCTGGCGGCGGCGGGGGTCGGGCGGCTGACGATCATCGACCATGATGTTGTCGAGCTTTCGAATCTTCAGCGCCAGCCTTTGTTCACCGACGCCGACATCGGGGCGTCGAAGGCGACGGTCGCGGCCGATGCGGCGCGGCGGATCAATCCGCATGTCGAAGCGGTCGCGGTGGCCGAACGGCTGGACGAAACGAACGCCGCGGCGCTGCTGGCTGGCGCGAGCCTGATCCTCGACGGCTGCGACAATTTCGCGACGCGGCTGACGGTCAACCGCGCGGCGGTGGCACAGCAAATCCCGCTGCTGTCGGCGGCAATCGGCGCGTTCGAGGGGCAGGTCGCGCTGTACGAAGGGTGGCGCGGCGATAGCCCCTGTTATGCCTGCCTGGTCGGCGACGATCCCGACCGGCCGGGGATCAACTGCGCCGAGGCGGGCGTGATGGGCGCGCTCGCGGGCATGGTCGGGACGATGGCGGCGCTGGAGGTGGTGCGCGCGCTGTCGGGCTGGGGCACGCCGCTGGTCGGGCGCCTCACGATCATCGACATGTTTGACCGGCGCTGGCGCGAGGTCGCGGTCGCCAAGGAGCCGGAGTGTCCGATATGCCGGGGCTGAACATCATTGTCGCGTCGGCCGATTGGGGGCGTTTTTGCGCGGCGCTCGAGACGGCGATCGCCGCTGCCGCGCTGGGACAGCCCGCGCGCGTATTTTTGCAAGGCGATGCCGCCGCGATGCTGCGCGCACCAGCTGGTTTTGCGGGCGACGGCGCGCGGCGCTCGGCGGGATTGCCGGGCCTGGGCGAGTTGATCGACGAGGCGCTGGCGAGCGGGGTCGAGATGGTCGTGTGCCAGTCGGGGCTGGCGCTGAGTGATTTAACTGCGGACCGGATCGTCGGCGGCGTGAAGGCGGGCGGGGTCGTCAGTTTCCTGGCGGCGGTGGCGGCAGAGGACCGGTTGGTCGTTTATTGACCGATTCCCGTCGCCCCCGCGAAGGCGGGGGCCGCTGGCAACATGGCGCAAGATAGATAGCGGCCCCCGCCTTCGCGGGGGCGACGTTTTCCTCTAGGGATTGTCGCAGACCTTGATCGCGTCCGGTGCGGGGCGATCGCCTTCGGGAACGAAGCGCGCGAGATAGCCGCCGGCGTGCTGCTTGTCGTCATAGGAGACGAGCTTGTAGCCCACCGCCTCGAACTCGCAGACGAGCAGGCGGAAGGGCGTGCCGTGCTGCGCGATCGGGCGGTCGCCGTCGACGACGATCACCTGTCCGCCCTTGCGCAGCGCGGGGCGCAGCCGCCAGAGGAAGGCATAGGGCTCGCCGATCTCGTGATACATATGCACCATGAACACACGGTCGAAGCTCGCTGCGGGCAGGCGCGGATCATCCACCGCGCCGAGCTTGAGCGACACATTGTCGAGCCGTTCGCGCGCCACGCGGTCGGCGAGGCGCTCGATCACCTCGGGTATGATGTCCTGCGCCAGCACGCGGCCCGCGGCGCCGACGCGCTGCGCGAGGCGCACGGTATAATAGCCGTCGCCCGCGCCGATGTCGGCGACGGTCATTCCCGGCCGGACGTCGGCCGAGTCCATCACGTCTTCGGCTTCGTTGACGCGGTCTCGCGCTTCCTCCGTCGACCATTTGGTCGAGACAGTGGGTGCGACGGGGCGGTCGGCGGGCGGAAATTCGCGCGCGGTTTCGATGCGGCTGCTGTCCTCGCTCCACGGGCCGTCGCAGCCGCCGAGCAGCGGCAGCAGCGCCAGCGCAGCGAGGGCGCCGCGCCGCATCAGTCGATGTCCTCGACGTCGACCTTTTCGCCCGTCACCTTCTGCGACAGCGCCGCCGCCATGAAGGGGTCGAGCGCGCCATCGAGCACGTCGCCGGGCGCGGTCGAGGTCACGCCCGTTCGGAGATCTTTCACCAGCTGATAGGGTTGCAGCACATAGGAGCGGATCTGGTGACCCCAGCCGATCTCGGTCTTTGCTTGATATTCGCCCGATGCCGCGGCCTCGCGCTTTTGCAGCTCGGCCTCGTACATCCGGGCCTTCAGCATCCCCATCGCGGTCGCGCGGTTCTTGTGCTGCGATCGGTCGTTCTGGCTTGCGACGACGATGCCCGTCGGGATGTGCGTGATGCGCACCGCCGAATCGGTCGTGTTGACGTGCTGGCCGCCGGCGCCCGACGCGCGGTAGGTGTCGATCTTGAGGTCGCTTTCGTTGATCTCGATCTCGATATTGTCGTCGATCACCGGATAGACCCAGACGCTGGAAAAGCTGGTGTGGCGCCGCGCCGAGCTGTCGTAGGGCGAAATGCGGACGAGGCGGTGGACGCCGCTTTCGGTCTTGGCATAGCCATAGGCATTCTCGCCCTTGACCAGCATCGTCGCCGATTTGATGCCCGCCTGTTCCCCCGCCTGATATTCGACGAGTTCGACCTTCATCCCGCGCTTTTCTGCCCAGCGCATATACATGCGCTGAAGCATTTCGGCCCAGTCCTGGCTCTCGGTCCCGCCTGCGCCCGCGTGAACCTCGATATAGCAGTCGTTGGCGTCGGCCTCGCCCGCGAGCAGCGCCTTGATCTTGTCTTCCTCGGCGCGTGCGGCGAGCGCAGCGAGGCTGGCGACCGCTTCGTCGACCATCGCCTCGTCGCCTTCCATTTCGGCGAGTTCGATCAGCTCGGCGGTTTCGGCGCATTCGGTTTCGATCGCACGCGTCGCGGTGATCGCCTCGTCGAGCCGACGGCGTTCGCGCATCACCTCCTGCGCCGCCTTGGCATCGTTCCACAGCGTCGGATCCTCGACCTTGGCATTGAGTTCGTCGAGGCGGCGCACCGCGCGATCCCAGTCGAGAAAGCGGCGCAGCAGCGCGAGGGCGGCGGCAATCTTGTCGATATGATCCTGCGCTTCGGCGCGCATGTTCTTGGCTCCTGAAAAATGTTGGTCTCGCCCTTACGGCCTCAAACGCCGCAGGGGAAGAAGGCGCGCTGCGTCAGATGATGCCGCCGCGGTCCTCCAGAAATTCGCTGTCGCTGCGCCGCCCCGGCGTCTGCTGGACGGGCGCGTCCTGCCGCTGCGGCGTCCTGGGCGGCCTGATTTCCTCCTGACGGATCGTCCGCCGCGGTTCGCTTTCGGGCTTGAAGGCTTCCCAGATGATGCCGGCGAGCGGGTCATTTCCCGGCCAGCTGCCGTAAACGCGGCGCCCCGTTCGGCGGTCGATACGGACCATACGAACGCCCTTGGGCGCGGCGAACGGAATCGGCTGGCGATCGGCGAGCGCTTCGATCGCGAAATCCTTGAAGATAGGCGCGGCATAGCTGCTGCCCTGGGCATAGCCGCCCATGCTGCGCGGCTGGTCGAAACCGATATACATCCCTGCGATCACATCGGGCGTGCCGCCGACGAACCAGACGTCGTTCGGGCCGGTGGTGGTGCCGGTCTTGCCGAACAGCGGGACGCCAAGGTCGCGCAGCCGCACCGCGGTGCCGCGCTGGACGACGCCTTCGAGCATGTGTACGACCTGATAGGCGGTCATCGGGTCCATCAACTGCCGCCCCGATCGCGCGAAACGCGGCATCGGGCGCCCGTCCCAATCTTTCATGTTGCAGCCGTCGCACGGTTTCCAGTTCTTCGGGAAAATCACCTTGCCGCGGCGGTCCTGCGCATAATCGATCACCCGCGGTTTGAGCTCGCGGCCATGGTTCGCAAGCATCGCATAGGCGTTCGTGATTTTCTCGACCGTCGTCGATCCGGCGCCGAGCGCGGTCGACAGGTAAGGTTCGTGCTTGCCGATGCCCATCGTCGCGATGGTTTCGACCACCGGCTCCATACCGATCTGGCTTGCCGCGCGCACCGTCATCAAGTTGCGCGACTGTTCGAGGCCCCAGCGCATCGTATGTTCGCCGCTGCCCCCCGAATTGCCGAAGTTGCGGAAGCATTTATTGCCCAGCGCTGCCCCCTGATAGACGCAGAAGGGTCCGTCGACGATCATCGTCGCCGGGGTCATGCCATTGTCGAGCGCGGCGGCATAGACGAAAGGCTTGATCGTCGAGCCCGGCTGCCGCTGTGCCTGCGTCGCGCGATTGAAGGGCGACAGGCGGACGTCGAAGCCGCCCTGCATCGCATAGATGCGGCCCGAATGCGGACTTTCGACGACCATACCGCCCGACACTTCGGGAATGTTGCGCAAGGCATAGCTGCTGCCGCCGGTCGATTTGACCGCGATCAGATCGCCCGGACGCAATGCCGAAAAGGCGCTGCCGCCCGTGCGACGATAGCCCATCGTCGCCGCGCTGGCGGGAAGCGTGCCCGTGTCGCCGTTGGAAAAGCCGATGCGCGCCGCACCGCCGCTTTTCGACAGCACGGCGGCGATGCGCCAATTGTCATAATCGATGCCGATGAAGCTCGACGCGAGGCGGCTCTGCCATTGCTCGTCGGCCTCGATCGTCGCGATCGGCCCCGACCAGCCCTTGCCCGCGTCATAGCGTTGCAGCCCCTTGCGCAGCGCGCGCGTCGCCGCGACCTGCATCTTGCCGTCATAGGGCGTGCGGACCCAAAGGCCCCCGGCATAGACGCTGAGCGGGCCGTCCTCGGCCGTTTCGCCGAATTCGGCGATCAGCTGGCGCCGCACCTCTTCCATGAAATAGCCGCCAACCTGTGCGACCGCGCGGTTGCCGCTGCTCGTAAGGCCGAGCGGCATCGCGCGCGCCGCGTCGCGCTGCGCCGCGGTGATCCAGCCATTTTCCTGCATCGAGCCGAGCACGAAATTGCGCCGCGCGATCGCGTCGCTTTCAAAGCGCGCGCGGCCATAACGTTCGGGTGCCTTGGGCAGGATTGAAAGGAACGCCATTTCATGCAGCGCCAGCTGATCGACATCCTTGTCGAAATAGGCGCGGCTGGCCGCCTGAACCCCGAAGCTCCGCCGGCCCAGCGGGATTTCGTTGAGATAAAGTTCGAGAATCTGTTCCTTGGTCAGCGCATCCTCGATCCGCATCGCGAGGATTGCCTCGCGAATCTTGCGGCGATAGCTGAGCTCGTTGGTCAGCAGCAGATTTTTTGCGACCTGCTGGGTGATCGTCGACGCGCCGACCGGCCGGCCGCTGCTCGACAAGTTGGTGATGATCGCCGATACGATACCCGGATAGTCGATCCCGCCGTGGCTGAAGAAGGTCTTGTCCTCCGCGGCGAGAAAGGCGCGGACGAGCAGCGGCGGATATTCGCTATAATCGAGCTGGACGCGGCGCTCGCGCGCATAGCTGTGCACGGGCTTGCCCTCGCCATCGCGGACCATCGTCGGCAGCGGGGGTTCATAGGTGCGCAGTTGGTCGACCGACGGCAGGTCGCGCGCAAATATCACCCAGATCAGCGCAATGGCCAAAAGGCCCGCGGCGGCGAGATAGCCAAGCCAGCGGAACCAGCGCCGTGTCCACATCTCGCGGACCCAAGCGATGACTGCGTTGCTGTCGCGGCGCAGGCGCAGGCGAAAATCGGTCGAACGGTCGGCGGCCATAGGCCCCCGCCTCTAAAGCGTGGATCGCCGAAAGGGAAGCATAGTTGCGGCGGGCCGCGCCACCGCCGTCACCGCGCGCAGCCGCGCGCGCTGACCGGCCAGATGTCGATCAGCGTGTCGCCGTCGACGACATGATAATGGTCGTACAGGTTCACCGTCGGGTCGCAGTGCGGCACGGTCAGGCTGACCGGATCGCCGGGGTGCAGGGCTTCGCCGATTCCGGGAGCGATCAGCGCGGCATGTTCGTCACCCATGAAGGCGAAACAGGCATTGTCGGGCGCGCCGCGCCGAACCGCCGCGACGCCGCCGTCGGTCGAGAGCGACTTGAAGCCTGCGTCGATCGTGACGAGGCCGCTGTGATTGGCGCTGACCACGCGCGCATCGACCGCAAGCGCGACCTCGAACGGCGCCGCTTCGCCCTCGGTCAGTTCGCAGTCGAGATATTGCTTGTCCATGAAGATATAGCTGCCCGCCTGAAGTTCGGTGAAGACGCCAAGCTCAAGGTCGATGCGGTGGGTGCCGGTGCCCGACCCGGTGACGATGCCGGGCGCAAAACCGGCGGCGGAGAGGGCGGCGATGGCCGTCCGCAAATAGTCGGTGCGCCCGACGATCGCGGCGCGGCGTTCGGCATAGCTTTCGATATGCTGCTGCGACCCGCAGTAAAATTGCACGCCGCGATAGGTCAGCGTCGGCAAGGCGTCGATTGTCTGCGCGAGCGCGACCGCAGCATCGGCCGACGCGACGCCGGTTCGCGCGATGCCGGGGTCGATGTCGATGATCACGTCGAGCTTTGCACCCTCCGCCGCGAGCGCGGCGTCCAGCCGCCCGGCGACCGCAGGGTGATCGACGACCGCCATCAGTCCCTCGGCGCGCGCTGCCAGCGCGGCGAGGCGGGCGATCGCGGCGGGTGCCGCGACGGGCGAGGTGATGAGGACGCCGGCGATGCCGCCGCCTGCCAGCACCTCCGCCTCGCCGATCTTCGCGCAGCAGACGCCGACCGCACCGGCTGCGATCTGGCGGCGGGCGATGTCGACGCTTTTGTGCGTCTTGGCATGGGGGCGGAGCGCGACGCCCGCGGCTTTGGTCAGCGCCGCCATGCGGGCAATATTGCGGTCGAGCGCAGCGCGGTCGAGGATCAGCACCGGGGTATTGAGGTCAGCGCGGCTGCCCTGCCGGCCGATCAGCGCGTCGTGCAGGATGCGGTCGCTGGTCATGCAAATAGGCTTTCGAGATGGGGGTTCAGGAACTTGCCCGCCGGGTCGGCGGCGCGGCGCACCGCGATGTAGCGCGGCGCCATCGGATAGAGGTCAGCCACATCGGCGCGGGTCAGGCTGTGGCGTTTCGCCCAGTGCGGGCGGCCACCATGGGCGCGGAAAATCGCCTCGGCCTCGGCAAACAGATTTTGCCAGGGCATTTTTGCATATTGGTGCATCGAAATTGCGGCGACCGGCCCGGCGTTCATCGGGCTCATCCAGATGTCGTCAGCGGCAACGGTGCGATATTCGAAGGGAAAGGTGACGGGCAGGCGTTTCGTGCGAATCCAGCCGACGACCTCTTCGAGCGTCTCCAGCCCCGCGGCGCGCGGCATTTCATATTCCATCTCCTCGAACCGGATCGTGCGATCGGAGGGAAATATCGCGTGCGCGGGGCCGCGGCGGCGGCCCGAGATCGGGCTTTTCATCATCAGCCGCTGAAGCAGGGGCGTGAAGACGGGCAGGCGTGCCGAGATGTCGAGGATGCGGCGAAACGTCGCCTCCTCCATGTCGGTCGTCGTCGGCGGCGGGTCGCACGGATCGCACGGGTCGAGCGTTTTCAGGATTACGTCATCACTGTGCGGAAAGAACCAGAACTCGACGTGGCGGTGCCGCTGCGCCAGCTCGTCATAGCTTTCGCGAATCTCCGCCCAGCGGCGCTTTTCGATCCGTTCGGCGAGGTGAAAGGCGGGGACGACCGCGACGTCGATTTCGGTCACGACGCCGAACAGGCCGAGCGACAGGCGCTGCGCCTGATAGAGATCGGCGTTGGTATCAGCGTCGCACCAATGCGCCTCGCCCGCGGCATCGATGAAGCGGAAACCGCGCGCAAAGGTCGATAGCGAGCCCAAGTCGATGCCGGTGCCGTGCGTACCCGTCGCCATCGCGCCCGCGAGCGACTGCGGATTGACGTCGCCCTGATTGGAGAGCGCGAGTCCATGGTCCCAGAGCGACGCGGTAAGGCGCCGGATGCTCCACCCCGCGGGAATGCGCGCGGTGCGGCGGTCAGGGGCGACGCGAATCTCGCCCGGCATGGCATCGAGGCTCACGATCAGCCCGTCCGATTCGCAGAGCGGCATGAAACTGTGTCCCGCCCCCGCAACGCGCAGCCGGTGCGCACCGCGGATCAGCGCGGCGAGTTCATCCTCACTTTGCGGCCGTGCAATCGCGGCGCGCGCGGTGACGCTGCCCGACCAGTTGCTCCACGCCATGCCGCTCGCTCCTTCGCTTACCGCAAAGCTGTCGCTGCGAAGAAAGTTGGTCAAGACTAACTTGCTTGGGACTTGTCGCTTTCACTGGGTGGCGATGCGCCGCGCGAAGTGGATATGCACTGCCTCGCGCACGCCGCGCGCGATTTTCCGGCGGCCGGATGTCGAGGTGAGGAATTCGGCGTCGTCCTTGTTCGAGAGGAAGCCCGTCTCGAACAGCACCGAGGGCGTGTCGGGCGCCTTGAGCACCACGAAGGAAGCGAAGCGGTGCGCGGTGGTGCGGAAGGGCACTTCGTCCGATGCCTCGCGCTGGAGCAGCCGGGCGAATTCGGCCGAGGTGTTCATCGTTTCACGCTGTGTCAGATCGATCAGGATCGACGACACGTCGTCGCCGTGCGCGCCAAGGTCGACGCCGTTGATGATATTTGCCTTGTTCTCGCGCGCTGCTAGCCGCGCCGCTTCGCGGTCGGACGCGACTTCGGACAGGGTATAGACCGACGCGCCGTGCGCCTCGCGGTTTTCGGCGGCGTCGGCGTGGATCGAAATGAATAAGTCGGCCTTCAGCCGCCGGGCGATGCCATAGCGTTCCTCGAGCACCAGAAAGCGGTCGTCGGCGCGGGTCAGCGCGACGCGGACGCGGCGCGAGGCGACAAGTTCGTCGCCGATCGCGCGCGCGAGCGCGAGCGTCACATCCTTTTCGCGTTGGCCATTGTGCGGCGAAATCGCGCCGGGATCGTGCCCGCCATGCCCCGCGTCGATGACGACGAGCGGCAGGCGATCGTCGTCCGGCCCCTCGATCCGCGGTAATGGCACCGCAGGCCTTGGCTTGCCGATCGGGACGGTGACGCTGTAACGCTTGCCGGGCCGCTGCGCACGGAACGCCGCGGTTGTGCCGAACTCGGTGCGCGGACGATCGACACCGGCGCCCGTCGCCGGCGGCGTCGCGATCAGGCCGATGAGGGCGAGCAGGCTCATGGCGCGTCTATGCCGCCCGGCGTGGCGATTGGTCCAGCGCTTATTCAAAAACAGCCGGTTTCAGGGCCCCCACGAACCTGAATCGCGCGTTAAAGATCGAGAAGAGGATGTGATTTTGGGCGCCGGAACAGGCATCGGCTGCGCACGACATTCTTGCAACATTTCGGGGCGATCCCATCTTTGGCGGCGGTTGTGGTTGCCGTCGGCCCGTGCCGATGCTAGCACCCCTTCACTGACGGCGTCCTTTCCGGTGCCGTCCGGCCTTTTGAGGGGAAGGCCTGGGCCGCGAAATTCGCGGAACAAGGCCGCCTTGGCGCCGGACATGCGGGGAAGGACATATCTGCCGCCAGTCCACCCGGTTGACCGGACAGTCGGGGCGTTCGCATCGCGCCCGCCCTGCCCGCCCGCTCACCCCGTAACAGGTTGATGCCGCATGAGGCTTGCCATGCCCTCTTCTCATCCCGACGCGGGCGCTTTCGCCCCGGTCGCCGGACGGGAAGACCGCATGCGCGTCCAGAATCGGACGCAAGCCGCCTTCGGCAATAACGATTTTTGTCTTTTCACCCGTATCCGCCGCGGTTTTTCGCAAGGAAAGCCCGCGGGAATTTTTGATGGCGCGCCACGGCGCGCTTGGAGTGTAACGAATGACCACGCGCATGTTGATCGACGCGCGGCACCGGGAAGAAACCCGGGTCGCCGTCACCAAGGGAAACCGCATCGAGGAATTTGATTTCGAGTCCGCCGAGCATAAACAGCTCAAGGGCAATATCTATCTGGCCAAAGTAACTCGCGTCGAACCGTCTTTGCAGGCGGCGTTCGTCGAATATGGCGGCAACCGCCACGGTTTCCTGGCATTCAGCGAAATTCACCCCGATTATTATCAGATTCCGAAGGAAGACCGCGAAGCCCTGCTCCGCGAGGAAGCCGAGCACGCCGCGGAGGCGGCGCAGCGCGCCGAGGACGATCTGGACGAACTCGAAGGCGATGTCGCCGACGTCGAATATCATGACGACGAGAATGGCGATTCGCCGCCGGCCCCCGAAACCGTTGGCGAGGACGGCGACGAAGACCAGGAAGACGCCGACGACACCGGCGAAGGCGAAGCCGAAGAAGGCAAGGACGGCCGCGGCGATCGCCGCCGCGGGCGCGGCAACAAGGGTGGTCGCAACGGCCGCAAGGGCCGCGGGCGTCGCAATGGCGACGACGAGGACGGCGAGAATCGCATGTCGCTGCGTCGGCGTTACAAGATCCAGGACGTCATTCGCCGCCGCCAGGTGATGCTGGTCCAGGTTGTAAAGGAAGAGCGCGGCAACAAGGGCGCGGCGCTCACCACCTATCTGTCGCTCGCCGGCCGCTATTGCGTGCTGATGCCGAACACGATGCACGGCGGCGGGATCAGCCGCAAGATTTCGAACGGCGCCGATCGCCGCAAGCTGAAGGCGATGATCGACGAGCTCAACCTGCCGCCGACGATGGGCTGCATCGTCCGCACGGCGGGGATGAGCCGCACCAAGGTCGAGATCAAGCGCGACTTTGACTATCTCGCCCGCCTGTGGGACGAGATCCGTGAAAAGACGCTGCAATCGAGCGCGCCGGCGCTGATCCATTCGGACAGCGACCTGGTGAAGCGCGCGATCCGCGATATCTATCACAAGGATATCGAGGAAGTGCTCGTCGAGGGCGACGAGGGCTACAAGGCGGCCAAGCAGTTCATGAAGCTGCTGATGCCGAGCCACGCGCGGCGCGTGAAGCAATATGCCGACCCCGTGTCGCTCTATCAGCGTTACGGCGTCGAAGACCAGCTCGCCGGGATGCTCAATCCCGTCGTCCAGCTGAAATCGGGCGGCTATCTGGTGATCAACCCGACCGAAGCCTTGGTGTCGATCGACATCAACTCGGGCCGCTCGACGCGCGAACATAATATCGAACAGACCGCGCTCAGCACGAACCTGGAGGCCGCGGCCGAAATCGCCCGCCAGCTGCGCCTGCGCGACATGGCGGGGCTGGTCGTCATCGACTTCATCGACATGGATCATGGCTCGAACGTTCGCAAGGTCGAACGCGCGATGAAGGACGCGCTGAAAAACGACCGCGCGCGCATCCAGGTCGGCCGCATTTCGGGCTTTGGCCTGATGGAAATGAGCCGCCAGCGGCTGCGCACCGGGGTCCTCGAAGCCTCGACGCGGCCATGCCCGCATTGCGAAGGCACGGGGCTTGTCCGCACCGCATCGTCGGCCGGGCTCAGCGCTTTGCGCCTGATCGAGGAAGAAGCGGCGCGCGGCAAGGGCAGCAAGATCACGCTGCGCGCGAGCCAGGAAGCGACTTTCTACCTCCTCAATGAAAAGCGCCGCGAACTGCGCGACATCGAGGACCTCTACGGCGTCAGCGTCGAAATCTTGCCCGACGGCGAGACTGAGGGCGCGCGCATGGCGGTCGAGGTGACCGGACCGCCGCCGACGCAGCGCCGCAGCTTTGCCCCGATCGCGCCAATTGAGGATGACGACGACGACATCGCCGAGGACGAGGAAGAAGAGGAAGCCGAGGAGGAAGCGTCCGAAGAGCGCCGCCCGCGCGAACGCACGCGCGAGGACAGCGATGGCGATACCGATGGCGAGGGCCGCAAGCGCCGCCGTCGGCGCCGCCGCGGCCGCCGCGGCCGCCGCGATGACGAGGGCAATGAAATCGGCGGCGAAGGCGGCGAGGATGGCGATACGGCTGAGACCGCCGATTCGAACGCGGACGAAGCCACGCCGGCCGAAACCGCCGAAGCGGCTCCCGAAACCGACGCGAGCGACGCCGAAGCCAAGCCACGCCGCCGTCGTGGTGGGCGCGGCCGCAAGAAGGCCGATTCCGCCGAGGCCATCGAGGAGGCCGTCGTCGAGGTTGAAGCTGCACCAGTAGAGGCAGCCGAAGCCAACGAGCCGGTCAACGAAGAAGCACCCGCCGCCGAGGAAAAGCCGAAGCGCAAGCGCGCGCCGCGCAAGGCCAAGGCCGAGACCGAAGCCGCCAAGGCCGTGGCCGAAGCCGATGTGGCACCGGAAACTGCCGTGGCCGAAGCCGAACCGGCCAAGCCTGCGCCGAAGAAGCGCGCGAGCCGCGCCAAGAAGGCAGTCGCCGCGGAAGCAAGTGTTGAACCGGCGACCGAAAGCGAGGCGGATCCGGTCGCTGCCGATGCCGACGCGGGCGATATGGGCGAAGGCGCCGATGGCGAACCGCGCCGCGGTTGGTGGCAACGCACCTTCGGCAATTGATGGCCCCGCACTGAGTGAGTTTCCGTGTGTCCCCGCGAAGGCGGGGACCCATCTCCCGATGTTTCAAATTCTGGACCGGCCGGTGATGGCCCTCCGCCTTCGCAGGGGTGTAGGGATTGTCACAACACTCCAGTGCAGCGGAACATCGCAGAAATCGCACGCCGACCTTGCACCCGCGCGCGCCGAGCCCCAATAAGCCCTTATGGCTTCACTCGAGGTTCAGGCGCGCGGCGCAAGGGAGGCGGCGATGACCGCTTTTCAAAAGCAGACCGTGCCCGGATCGGATGCGCTGCGTCACCTGTTGCGCATTCTGCTGACCCTGCTCGCGATCTTTGTCATCGCGGCACGTCCCGCGGCGGCGCAGTCAATCCTGCGCGATGCCGAGACCGAAGCATTGTTTCAGGATATGATGGACCCGCTCGTCGTCGCGGCAGGGATGCAGCCGGGGCAAGTGCGCGTCCACCTGATCGGTGACCCTAGCCTCAACGCCTTTGTCGCGGGCAGCCAGGATGTTTATGTCCACAGCGGGCTGATCGAAGCCGCCGACAGCGCCGAAGAGGTACAGGGCGTGCTCGCGCACGAGTTGGGGCATGTGATGGGCGGCCACGCGATCCGCATCAACGACGGTGCGAGCGCCGCGACGAACATCTCGCTGCTCA
The DNA here is from genome assembly GCF_036687315.1 of Sphingopyxis sp. TUF1. Taxonomy (NCBI): domain Bacteria; kingdom Pseudomonadati; phylum Pseudomonadota; class Alphaproteobacteria; order Sphingomonadales; family Sphingopyxidaceae; genus Sphingopyxis; species Sphingopyxis kveilinensis. The sequence goes on along the minus strand of NZ_CP144683.1, from coordinate 1,210,601 downwards.
GCCTGCTGCTCGGCGCCGCTGCGGTCGCCGCCGGCGGCGGCGAGGCGGGCATGGGCATCATGATGGCGGGGCAGCAGGCGGCGCTCGGCAAGTTCCTTGCCTTCAGCCGCGTGCAGGAATCGACCGCCGACGCCGCCGGCGCACAATATCTGTCGAAGGCAGGGATCAGCGGACGCGGCAGCCTGGCCTTTTTCAAGAAACTCCAGAATCTTGAGTTCCGCTATGGGATCAAGCAGGACGACGATCAGGCCTATGGCCGGACGCACCCGATGTCGGGCGACCGGCTCCAGACGCTGCGCGAAGTCTATGTGATCGATCCCGCGTGGGAAAAGCCCGCCGACCCCGCGATCGAGAGGCGATTCCAGCGCATCAAGGCCAAGCTGTCGGGCTATATGGCCGAACCCGAGCGGACGCTGCGCAAATTCCCCGAAAGCGACAAGGGCATTCCTGCGCGCTACGCCCGCGCTTACGCCTGGCACAAAAGCGCCTATCCGCAGAAAGCGATGGCCGAGGTCGAGGGATTGCTCGCCGCCGATCCCAAGGATCCCTATTTCCTCGAACTCGAAGGCCAGATCCTGCTCGAATCGGGGCGCCCCGACGACGCAATTCCCGCGCTGCGCAAAGCGGTGACCAATTCGCGCGCACAGCCGCTGATCGCCGCTACGCTCGGCCATGCGCTGATCGCGACCGAAAACCCCGCCAATTTTCCTGAAGCCGAAGAGGTCCTGAAAACCGCGGTCGCGCTCGACAATCAGAACCCTTTTGCCTGGTATCAGCTAGGCATCGTTTATGCGAACAAGGGCGATCAGGCGCGCGCCGCGCTCGCCTCGGCCGAGCGGTACATTCTGGAGGGTAGACAGTCGATGCTGGCGCTGCGTAATGCCGAACTGGCGATGCAGGGCCTGCCCGAAGGGTCGCCCGACTGGATCCGTGCACAGGATATTTCGCTGGTCGCTCGCGCCGAGGTGGAACGCGAGCGGAAACGGCGTTAGACTCGCACCGAGCAAGTGGGGGACCGCATCGCCAAACCGATGCGCAAGGGCAACAAGTGACAGAGAATAAAGACGATTATTATCAGCCATGGCTGCGCGACCCCGCGCCGACGCCGGCGGCGGGCGCGCCCGCGCGCGACGAAGGATTGGCGAAACCCAGGGAAGAACCGCCCACGGGCATCGACCTGACCCGATACGACGCATTCGAAAAACCGCGCAGCGAGCCGCTGGTAAAGCCCGAGGCGATCAGGGCGGGCGCGGCGACGCTGTGGGATCGCGTCCGAGACGGCGCCGAAGTCTTCGCCGACTGGACGATCCGCGTCGGCGCGCGCGCCGATATTCCGGCGCGCGTTGAAGCGATGGAAATTCCGCGCCGCGCGCGCGAACTCGCCGCGACGACCGGTGCCGCGACCGCGCGTACGGCACAGGCGATCGGTCGCGGGTCGGCGCGCGCAGGCCGTGCCGCGGCCAGGACCAGCGGCGAAATCTGGGCAAAGATGGCGCTCGGCGATAAGGCGCGGAAGCTGTCGAGCGAGGCCGGACGCGGGCTGGGCGAAGTCGCGGGCAAGACAAAGGCCGGCGTCACCGACCTTGCCAAGGCGGGCAGCGAAAGCCTGCGCGAACAGCTGGGCGACGCCGCGACCAAACTGCGCCCTACGCCGCGCGAGGAACCCGTGCCGCCGCCGTCGGGGCTCGACCAATTGCTCGCGCGCGAGGATGTTGCCGCCGAAGCGAAGGCGCCAGCCGCGCCCGACCTTCCGCTCTTTGCGGGCGATGCTGCGATTCCGGCGATCGCAAAACCCGCGCCGAAACCGGTTGTCGGCGCGATGGACGGCGACGACCGCTCGCCGATCGGCCAGACGACGGCAAAAGTGCCCGCGGGCGAAAAGGCGACGGCCGCGGGGCGGCTGTCGGCGTTGAAGGGATCGGGCATGGACGGTGGTTCGACGCGCCTGTGGGCGCTGGCAGGCGGTGGTGTCCTGCTGCTTGCGCTTGCTTTCTGGCTTGGCGGGCGCATGGGCGGCGGCCTCAGCAAGAGCGAGGTCGAAACCGTCGTCGCCGACTATATCAAGGCAAACCCGCAGATCATCCCCGAAGCGCTGGAGGCGCAGCGCGGGCGCGAAATGGCGAAGGCGATCGACGCCGTCCGCCCGGCGCTCGAAAAACCTTATGCCGGGGCGTGGACGGGCAACGCCGACGGCGACGTGACGCTGGTGGTCTTTACCGACTATGCCTGCGGCTTCTGCCGCGCGAGCGTGCCCGACGTCGACCGGCTGATCCGCGAGGACAAGCGCCTGAAGGTGGTGTTCCGCGAACTGCCGATCATCGCGCCGCAGAGCCGCGACGCCGCGATCATGGCGCTCGCCGCGGCGCGGCAGGGCAAATATGACGCCTTTCACCACGCGATGTTCCAGGCGAGCTCGCTCGGCCCCGACGCGATTGCGGCGGCGGCCGCGCGCACGGGCGTCGTTACCGACGGCAGCGCCGATGCGACCGCGAACGAAGCGCTGTTCCAGCGCGAGATCGACAGCAATATGGCGATCGCGAGCCAGCTTCAGCTCAACGCAACGCCGACGTGGATCGTCGGCGACCAGCTGCTGCAAGGACAGGTCGGCTATGACACGCTGCGGCAGGCGATTGCCAAAGCGCGGGCCGCGAGCTGAGCCGCGGCCTTGGTGACGGTCACGCATGATGAGGCGCTGGCCAACGCCCGCCGGCTGCTGAACGGCCAGCCCGGCGCCGCACTTGAACAGGCGCGCGCGATCATCGCGGCGGTTCCGACATCGGCGGCGGCGCACCGCATCGCGGCGGAAGCGCTGCGACGGCTTGGCCGGGTGGACGAAGCCGCCGACGCTGCGCTCGCCGCGGTCGGCGTGGCGGTACATGACGACGCGATGCTCGACGCGGCGATCGCGCTCGCCGAAAACCGCCTGCCCGATGCCGAGGCGGCGCTGCGCGCGCGGCTGAAAGACGACCCGACCGACGTCGCGGCAATCCGGATGCTTGCCGAGGTGGCAGGGCGGATCGGCCGTTATGGCGATGCCGAAAGGCTATTGACGCGCGCACTCGAGCTGGCGCCAGGGTTCGGCGCGGCGCGTGCCAATCTGGCGACCGTCCTCTATAAGCAGAACCGCTATGCCGAGGCGGTAGAAACGCTTGACGCGGTGCTGGTGGGCGATCCCGACAATCCGGCGCACGCGAACCTGAAGGCCGCCGCGCTCGGCCGGATCGGCGGCTATGATGAAGCGATCGCGCTCTATGCCGAACTGGTTCAACGCTTCCCCGGCCATGCGAAGCTGTGGATGAGCTATGGCCATATGCTCAAGACCGTCGGGCGGCAGGACGACAGTATCGACGCCTATCGCCGCGGTCTCAATGCCGAGCCGGGGCTGGGCGAAATATGGTGGAGCCTTGCCAACCTCAAGACGCTCCGGTTCGAAGAAGCCGACCGGCAGGCGATGGAGGCTGCACTTGCCGCCGCCGATCCGGCCGGGACGGAGCGCGACGATGACCGGCTGCACCTGCATTTTGCGCTGGGCAAGACCTATGACGATGCAGGCGTGCCCGACGCGGCCTTTCGCCATTATGCCGCAGGCAATGCGATTCGCGCGGGCCAGCTGGGCTATGATGCCGCCGAAACGACGGCGATCGTCGATGCCGCGATCGCGACCTGCACGGCGGATTTCTTTTCCGAGCGCGCCGGGCAGGGCGATCCCAGCGGTGATCCCGTCTTCATTCTGGGAATGCCACGCGCCGGATCGACACTGATCGAACAGATTTTGGCGAGCCATTCGGCGATCGAAGGGACGATGGAGCTGCCCGACATCCCCGCGCTCGCGCTCGGGCTTGGCCGCGAGGCAAAGGGCGAGGGTCGCCATTGGGTCGCCGCGCTCGCCGAGGCGTCGCCCGACAAACTGGCCGAAATGGGCGCTGCCTTCCTTCGCCGCACCGCGGTGCAGCGCAAGACCGCGAAGCCGCTCTACATCGACAAGCTGCCGAACAACTGGCTCTATACCCCGCTGATCCGGCTGATCCTCCCAAACGCGAAGATCATCGACGCGCGGCGCCATCCGCTCGATTGCTGCTGGTCGAACTTTCGCCAGCATTTCGCCAAGGGGCAGGCGTTCAGCTATCGCCTGTCCGACATGGGCGCCTATTACCGCGACTATGTGCGGCTGATGGCGCATCTCGATACGGTGCAGCCGGGGCGCGTCCACCGCGTGATCCACGAAGCGCTCCTGGATAATCCCGAAACCGAAGTGCGCGCGATGCTCGCTTTCCTGGGTCAGCCGTTCGAAGAGGCCTGCATGGAATTCCACGCCAATGCGCGCGCGGTGCGGACGGCGTCAAGCGAGCAGGTGCGACGCCCGATCAACCGCGACGGGGTCGACCAATGGCGGCCATATGCCGAGTGGCTGGGGTCGCTGACCGACGCGCTGGGGCCGGTGGTGACCGCCTATCCGGCAGTTCCCGACGAGTATCGCTTCGCCGCACGCTAAATTCGTTGCCTTTAAGCAACATCTGACGACATTTTCGACCAACGGCTGGGCGCGCCGACGAACTGGGCTTGCGCTTGTGCTGCGCTGCGTCATTCTTCTGTCACATCGATATCATCGAGGGGGATCTCATGCGGACTATGTCGAAAATGCTGGTGCGGAGCAGCGCGGTGTTGCTGGGCGGCACGATCCTCGCCACGTCGGGCACGGCGCTGGCGCAGCAGGCGAATGTCGAGGACGACAACGACATTGTCGTCACGGCTTCCAAGCGCGAAGAAAATCTGCAGGACGTACCGCTGGCTATCACGGCAATCGGCAACGAGCGGCTCGGCGAGTTGCAGGTCAAGGAATTTCAGGACGTCGTAAAATTCCTGCCGTCGGTGACGATCCAGACGCTCGCGCCGGGGTTCAGCCAGGTCTATTTCCGCGGCGTCGCGTCGGGCGAGAATGCCAACCACTCGGCGTCGCTGCCCACCGTCGGCACCTATCTGGACGAAATGCCGATCACGACGATTCAGGGCGCGCTCGACATCCACGCGTATGACTTGGCGCGCGTCGAGGCGCTCGCGGGGCCGCAGGGCACGCTTTATGGCGCCAGCTCGATGGCAGGCACGATCAAGCTCGTCACGAATCAGCCTGACCCCGGCAGCACCTATGGTTCGGTGGGGCTCGAACTCAACAGCGTGACGCGCGGCGGCATCGGCGGCGTCGCCGAAGGCTTCATCAATGCCCCGCTCGGCGAGCGCGCCGCGCTGCGCCTTGTCGGCTGGTATCGCCACGATGCGGGCTATATCGACAATATCGCGGGCAGCCGTACCTATCCGAGCAGCGGTATCACGCAAGACAATGCCGCGCTCGTAGAAAAGGATTATAACGACGTCGATACCTATGGCGCGCGCCTCGCGCTCGGCATCGACCTGAACGACGACTGGACGATCCGCCCGACGCTGATGGGGCAGGTTCAGAAGGCGAATGGCAGCTTTGCACAGGAACGCTCGAGCGCGGTCACGGGGAAGCTGCAGACGGTCCAGTACAACCCTGAAGTCAGCAAGGACAAATGGATTCAGGCGGCGCTGACGATCGAGGGCAAGATCGGCAGCTGGGATCTGACTGCGACGGGCGGGCATCTGCGGCGCAAGACGACGACCGAAAGCGACTATTCGGATTATGCCTATTTTTACGACGCGCTCTATGGCTATGGCGTCTATTTCTATGACAATAACGGCGACCTCGTCAGCCCGAACCAATATATCCAAGGCATCGACCGCTATAAGCGCAGCTTTGCCGAAGTCCGCATCGCGTCGCCTGCCGACGCGCGCATCCGCTTTATCGGCGGGCTGTTCTGGCAGCGCCAGTCGCACAATATCGAACAGAATTACATCATCGACAATATTGCCGATTCGATCACCGTCACCGGTACCGACAGCAATATCTGGCTGACGAAGCAGCTGCGTATCGACCGTGACTATGCCGCATTCGGCGAGATCAGTTTCGACATCACCGACAAGTTGACGCTGACCGGCGGCGGACGCGTATACAAGTTCGACAACAGCCTGGTCGGCTTCTTCGGCTATTCGGCGGGCTATTCGAGCCGTACCGGCGAAGCTGCCTGCTTTGCGGGGCCGATCGTTTCGGGATCGCCGTGCACCAACCTCGACAAGAGCACGAGCGATACCGACTTCATCCACAAACTCAACCTGACCTACAAGGTCACCGACGACGTGCTCGTCTATGGCACATGGTCGCGCGGTTTCCGCCCCGGCGGGATCAATCGCCGCGGCTCGCTGCCTCCCTATGGTCCCGACACACTCGACAATTACGAGTTCGGGTGGAAGACGAGCTTTGGTCCCGTCCGCTTCAACGGCGCCGTCTATCAGGAGGACTGGAACAATATCCAGCTCTCCTTCCTTGGCGCCAACGGCCTCACCGAAATCCGCAATGCGGGCATCGCACGCATTCGCGGGATTGAAGCCGACATCAACTATCGCCAGGGCGGTTTCACGCTTAGTCTCGGCGGCAGCTACAACGACGCGACGATCCGCCGCGACTTCTGCCGCATCGCCAACGTGGATTTCGACTGCACCGTCGATGTCGATCTGGACGGAAGCGGTGCGATCGATCAGTCAAACGAGATAAACGACACGCTTGCGCCGCGCGGTTCGCGCCTGCCCGTCACCGCCAAATTCAAGGGCAACGCCGTCGCACGCTACGAATGGCCGGTCGGCGACATGAACGCGCACGTTCAGTTCGCGGTCAATCATGTCGGCAAGCGGCGGTCGGACCTGCGGCCGTTCGAAAATGGCATCGTCGGCAATTTCAAAGCTTATACCACCGCCGATCTCAGCGTCGGGGTCAAGGGCGAAGGATGGAGCGCCGAAGCCTTTGCGACCAATTTGTTCAACAGCAACGGCGTCATCAACAGCGCGGTCCAGTGCGGCGAATCGATCTGCGGCGACCCTGAAGGGATCAGCAGCACGGGCGGCGTCTTTTACGACAATGTCATCCGGCCGCGACTGATCGGCATCAAGGTGAGCAAGGACTTCTGATCGGGTGACCGCGCCCGCAAGCCAACACGAAGGGCCGCGTCGCAAGCTCGGCCTTTCGATGGCGATCGCGCTGGTCATGGGCAATATGATCGGCTCGGGGGTGTTCCTGCTCCCCGCGAGCCTCGCCCCCTTTGGCTGGAATGGCGTCGCGGGCTGGGCGATCACGATCGGCGGTGCGCTCGCGCTCGCTTTCGTGCTCGCGCGGTTGACCGTCGCTCACCCCGACGCGGGCGGGCCAACGGGCTTCGTCGAACGCGCCTTCGGCCGCATCCCAAGCTTCATGATCGGCTGGGCCTATTGGGTGTCGGTGTGGACCGCGAACGTGACGCTGGCGGTGGCGGCGGTGAGTTTCCTCAGCCTGTTCGTGCCCGCGCTGGGTCAGCATATGGCGCTGTCGACGATCGCGCTGATCTGGATCGTCACCGCGATCAACTGGCGCGGCGCGCGCGCGGCCGGGCGGTTTCAGCTCGTGACCTTGCTCATCAAGCTGATCCCGCTCGTCACCGTGATCGTGCTGATCCCCATCGCCTTCGGTGGGAGCGAGACGGTCGCGCTCACCCCCTTCCCCGCCGAGGGTCTGTCGCTTGCGGCGGTCAGCGGATCGGCGATCCTGACCTTATGGGCGCTGCTGGGTTTTGAATCGGCGAGCGTCGCCGCCGACAAGGTCGCCAATCCGGCGGTCACCATTCCGCGCGCGACGATTGTCGGCACGCTCGCGACGGGCATCCTCTATCTGATCGTCTGTTCAGCGATCGCGCTGATGCTGCCCGCCGCCGAAGTCGCGAAGTCCGAAGCGCCCTTTTCGCTGTTTGTCGAAACCTGGTGGGGCCGCGAACCCGCGCTGTTCATCGGCGCCTTTGCCGCAGTCAGCGCGCTCGGCACCCTCAATGGGTGGACGCTGATTCAAGCCGAACTGCCCGCCACGCTTGCGCGGCAGGGGCTGCTTCCCGCCTGGTTCGGCCGCGAGAACCGCCATGGCACGCCCGCCGCTGCGCTGCTTTTGTCGAGCGCGATCGCCACCGCCTGCGTGATCCTCAACAGCAGCAAGTCGACGAGCGAGATGTTCACCTTCATGGCGGTGCTTTCGACCTCGGTCACCTTGTGGCTCTACCTTGCCTGCGCAGCGGCCGCGCTGCGGCTGCGCGTCGCGATCCCGGTCGCGCTGATCGGGCTCGCCTATGCGGTCTGGACGCTGTGGGGCGCCGGCATCGGCGTGAGCGCGATGAGCCTCATCCTGATGGCAGCTGGACTGCCGCTCTACGCGTGGACCCTGGTGTCAACGCCAGCCCTAACGCCATCTGGGCGCGAAGAGCCTCCGGTCGCGTAGGATCACGGCCGCCGCATTATGTCCCGGTGCGCCGGTGACCCCGCCACCCGGATGCGTGCCCGCGCCGCACATATACAGCCCCTTCACCGGTCCCCGATAACCGCCATTGCCCAGCACCGGACGTGCGGCCCACAGCTGGTCGAGGCTCATATTACCGTGCATGATGTCGCCGCCGACGAGGCCCAATTTGCGTTCGAGCCCCTTGGGCGACAGGCGCGTCTGCGCGACGATGCTCGCGCGAAAGCCCGGGGCGTGTTTTTCGACGGTGTCGATGATGCAATCGGCCGCCGCTTCCTCTTCATCGTCCCAATCGCGGCCGTCGGGCAATTCGGGTGCGAACTGCTGGCAGAACAGGCTTGCGACATGGCATCCCTCGGGCGCGAGGCTGTCGTCGACCGTCGAGGGGATCAGCATTTCGACGATCGGTTCCTTCGACCAGCCATGTTGTTTCGCGTCGAGGAAGGCGCGGTCCATGTAATCGAGCGTCGGGGCGAGGATGATTCCCGACTGATGATGCTCGCCCGGTTCGGGGAGGCAGGTAAAGCGCGGCAGTTCGCTGAGCGCGACATTCATGCGGAACGTCCCGCTGCCCGCCTTGAACCCCTTGACCCGGCGCTGGAAGTCGGAGGGCAGGTCGGCGGCATCCATCATCCGTTCGTAGAGCAGCTTCGGACCGACATTGGCGATCACGCGCGCCGCGGCGATTTCCTCGCCGCCGACAAGCTTCACGCCAACCGCCTTGCCGCCATCGACGAGCACCCTGGCGACCGGGCTTTCAAGGCTGATCTCGACGCCATGGTCGCGGCAGACGTTGGCCATGATCTCGGTGATCTTGCCCATGCCGCCGACGCTGTGCCCCCACGCGCCCTTCTTGCCGTTCACCTCGCCGAAGACATGGTGGAGGAGGACATAAGCGCTGCCGGGCGTGTCGGGGCTGGCGTAATTGCCGACGACCGCGTCGAAGCCGAAGGCCGCCTTGACCGCCTCGCTTTCAAACCAGCTGTCGAGCATCGTGCGCGCCGACTTAGTGAACAGGTCGAGCACGTCGCGCTGCTGTTCCAAGCTGAGCGTGGCGAAGCGGCGCCCCTGCCGCGCGCCGTCGAGCAAGGTGCGCAGCCCTTCGCCGACGTTGGGCGGCACCTTGAGCGCCAGGTCGCGGAGCAGTTCGGCGACATTTTCAAGCGCGTCGTAATAGGCAGGCAGCACCTCGGCATCGCGCGCGCTGAACTTGCGAAACTCGGCCTGGGTGCGTTCGAGCCCGCCGCCGAGCTTGAGATAGCCGCCGTCCTCTTGCGGCAGGAAATTGCTGATCGGCCGTTCGATCACGCGGTAGCCATGATCGGCGAGCCGCATGTCGGCGATGATCTTCGGCTGGAGCAAGCTGACCGTGTAGCTCGCGACCGAATTCCTGAACCCCGGCACAAACTCCTCGGTCACCGCGGCGCCGCCGACGACGTCACGCGCCTCGACGATCCGCACTTTCAGTCCTGCTTTCGCAAGATAAAAGGCGCAGACAAGGCCGTTGTGGCCGGCACCGATAATCAGCGCGTCATAGGCTTTGGTCATGAAAATTCTTTCGCAAGCGGGGATTGGACATGCTGGCGCCCGAAGCCGAGCCCGAGAATACGGCCCGGGATGCGGCGGAGCAGGGGGATGCGGTCGAGAAGGCGGATGGCGAGCGGCACGCGTCTGATTTCGCCGCGCAGCATCGGTTCGATCACGCGCCGATGCGCGAGGCGCTGAAGCGCCTGCATCCGCACCGTCGGATCCCAACGCCGATCCTGCACTTTAGCGAGGAGCGGATCGGGGTCCGCGCCCGCCGCGAGCGGGGCGGCAAGGATGTTCGCGGCCGCCACGGCATCCTGCACCGCAAGGTTGATCCCGACGCCGCCGACCGGCGACATCGCGTGCGCGGCATCGCCGATCGCGAGCAGGCCCGGCCGTGACCAGCGCGTCAGCCGATCGAGCGCGACCGAGAGAAGTTTGACGTCGTCGAAGCTCGCGATCGCATTAATTCCAGCGGCAAGGCCGGGCGCAATCGCGACGATATCGTGCCGGAAGGCGGCGATTCCGCGCGCCTCGATCGACGGAAAACCGCCCTTTTGAATGATCCGCGCGCATTGCCAATAATCGCCGCGCGGGATCGCGACGACCATCCCGCCCCGATCGATCGTACCCAGTGCGACCTCGGCCATGTCCATGCCCGCGGGCATCGGAACGCGGAACCACAGCACGTCCA